>DASUDW010000001.1:0-12074 GCA_036275415.1 Chitinophagaceae bacterium
AAACATTAATGACTTTGACAGGCATTGCGTTATTAGAGACATTATTCAAAAACAATTTGTTTGCTTCAACCATTAGGGAAGTTTCTTCAAAATGGCTTAAAGAACTACACATTATGTGTAAAGACCTAAAGACTTCAAAAATCACTGAAATACAATGGCAAACCAAAATCGATGAATTCCACAGAAAACTACCCTTAACAGATTTGCTTAAACTTATTAACTATGAAGATGCCGTTAAGGCATTTAAATACCCTGACAAAGGCGTAGTTACAAAAGACATATTGTTTCCTAAAGTTGATGGCATCTCCGAAAATTATTCATTTGTAGGAAGGATATTTGGTATGCAAAAAGATAGAGCCATAATTCCCCATGGACATAAGAATATGACTTCATGCCATAGAGTGCTTACTGGTGAAGTACTTTTAAAGCAATATGACAGAATTAGAGATGAAAATGATTATATGTTTATTAAACAAACAATTGAAGAAACAGGAAAAGCAGGAAGTTTCTCATCCATTTCGGACGACAGAAACAATATTCATTGGCTTGTTACCAACACAAGCTATGCTCATACTTTTGATGTGATTGTTGTTGGGCTTCATAATAAAGAAACCGAAATAGATAATATTGATATATATGAAGCTCAAAAAGTTGAAACAGATTTATTGAAAGTAAAAAAAATGTATTGGAAAGATGCTTTGGAAAAATATGGCAACTCACATCATTAAATATTAAACAAATAAAGCGAACGCACAACATTGGTATTGCCAATTATGGGCTTGTCATTAAAACAATCAGTAGCGGTAATTCTGTTGTACTGCTGTTCGGAACTTGACGAATAAAGCCCAGCTTTAGTTCTTAATATTTAACTTTATAAAAAAGCCAGGCAGCAATTCCGGCGGACAAATATAAAATTCCCCACCATCGGCAATACCTGCCCGTTGATTTTTTTCTCATCTTAATTAACACAGATCAGCAAGACTGCTTTTAATCAACATGCTGCTTAGGCCCGTCGGCGAACATGCATTTTAACCCATCTTTCTTTACAAGCACAATATTTTTTGCCCGGACACCCCTACCGGTTTCTGTCCTGCTTACAAAAACGTATTACCTTTAGTATTACATCAACAGGACGCAGCTGAAACAACAGCTTTTCTGTCATTTCTTTACATACCATATGATAACAGGCAACCGCAAGCTTATCCTCATAAAACTCATCCACACCCTCGTATGGATCTTTTTCAATGTGGTGATCTTTTATATGCTGTATGCCGCCATCACCAATAAAATAGATAAATGGCTATGGATCGGTTACGGCCTGTTTGTACTGGAGGGAATCGTGTTGCTCTGTTTTAAATTCTTTTGCCCGCTGACGGTCATTGCAAGAAAGTATTCCAACTCCACCCGGCATAATTTTGATATCTACCTGCCTGAGTGGCTGGCCAAACACAATAAACTGCTTTACACCTCGCTGCTGGGGATCATTGCAATCATTACAATTTACCAACTGGTAACATGATGCCATTATCAATGCAACAGGTAAAAAAATTGCTGCAGCCGTATATCCCTGAGATGCTGTATGCATTTTCTCTTACTGAGATGTTTCCATATCCAGTACTTCCAGCACCTTATCATAAAAGGCTTTGGCCCTTTCCGGCGAACTGCCGATACACACCATGCCGAATTTGCCGAATTCAGACAATGCACCGATGAGGTGAAACATCACCCCTTCCTGCGTGGCCCCGTCGAACATGAGGGAATGATAAGTGGCAATATCAATCAGGTCCACCGGTGTTAATCCCCTGTATTGCTCTTTGAATACATTATCAGAGGCGAAATAAAATCGTTTGTTGCCGCCGGCTGTAATGAAATGGCCTTTGTCTGCATCGTACTTGCCATCTGTTAAAAACTGCAGCATCAGGTACG
The DNA here is from genome assembly GCA_036275415.1 of Chitinophagaceae bacterium. Lineage (GTDB taxonomy): Bacteria > Bacteroidota > Bacteroidia > Chitinophagales > Chitinophagaceae > JJ008. Next base: position 1,927 of record DASUDW010000001.1, read on the forward strand.
GATGGGTAGTACCTCCTTTGCGCAGGTTTATTTCAATGGCATAATGTTTCCAGTTGCCATCAGTTTGTTTCACCGAAATAAAATCAACGGCAAACCGGCCCATGGCCCCTTTATTGGCCAGGGTTTGTGCAATTTTTTTGCCTTCTGCCGCCATGGATACATTGTATTCTTCACTGGCGGGGAATATGGCGCCCAAAAATACCTGGCCGTCTTCGCCACCCAATAGCTGATCATGGGTGCTGGCTATTTCAATCTGCTTATCCGGCCCGATGACACACTGTACCGATGGCGATACTTTTATATCACCTTCCAGAAATTCTTCTACGATACCGCCCATGGAATTAAATTTCTTAAAGAAAAGTTCAACACCTACTTCCTTAACCACCGTTTTAAAACAAGCATCAAAAGAAGCAGCGATTTGCTCCTCCATACCAGTGCCGGGGGAAAGTTCAGGATAACGGTAGATGGCATTGCCATCACCACTAAACCCTTCGTTGATCTTGATAACGGCCTTGCGCAAGGCCGGATATTTTCTTTTTAGCGCTGCCAGAGCTTTAATGATATCCTCCTTTGTTTGCAGGTCTTCAAACCCGTCCGGCAAAAGCACACCGCTTTCCCGGAAGGTTTTACGTCCGCCGGATTTGGAGCCTTCGTAAAATTTATCCGGATCGGTACCAAACAACGGAATGCCCAATTGTACGGCCATTGTTTTCTCCAATGGTGTAATGTTATAACAGGTGAGATGGGTGGTAGCGGGGTCTGTTATTTGCTGGCGGATCGTTTCCATCAGCCGGGGCCTTTCCAGGATTTTTTCTGTAAGGGGTTTCACCGATGCATCGAAGCAACTTAACATGGTAAGCCGCCTGCGGGCATGAAGGCCGGTAATGCCGGGCAGCAGGTTCAGGTAATAATCAATGATCACTTCCGGCACCGGCACACTGGTTATATATATTACCCTGGTAAGGGGCATCCGCAGCAGCATGAGCAGGCAAAGCAATCTTTCCTCGTAATAAATAGCGCCTTTTACTTTAGAAAGAATTTCCATATCCAGCGTCATCGAGGGGTTGATGACCACGGTGCTGGGCGCCAGCCTGTTTCTGAAAACCTCTTTGTACTGCTTTTTCATCCCCTGCTGTATGTCCAGGAAATGTTTTCGTTCTTCAGCCGAACCCGGCTGGGGAAAATCAGTCCGCTTTTGGAAGGTCTTGCTTGTTGAGGTAAGGCTCATGGGTTCTTTTTTTGAAAAGATACAACGAAATATTCTTTTACGTTTTACCAAAGTCATTGTTTGGCCCGCCGGATGTACTGAACTTTATTGACCTAATTAAGCAAACTATGAATAAGCAACTATTGACCCTTTGCCTTTTGTTGGTTGCCAAAGGCATATGCGCCCAGGTCATTCCGCCGGCACCTGCCGATAAGGCCGTGGTATATTTTGCCCGAACATCCTCACTGGGTTTTGCCATTAATTTTACTTATTTCGACAGTGCCCGGTTTATTGGCAAAGCCAATGGCGCCAATTATTACCGGTATGAATGTGAACCGGGGCGGCATCTTTTCTGGGCCCGTTCGGAAAACCGGGATTTTATAGAAGCGGACGTTGATGCCGGTAAAATCTATTTCCTGGAAGTAATACCGCAAATGGGTGCCTTAAAAGCATCCGTACGATTAAATGCTATAAACCCTGCCACTGATGAAAAAGCGATGAAAAGAATATTGAAACTGCTGGAAAAAAGAACAGCCGAACCATTGCTGGCAGATGATCCTGATGCAAACACTGAGAAAACAAAAGACATCATACAGCGGGGCCTTGAAAAATACCAGCAGGAAAAAGGGGAAGGCAAAACAATGGAACAGCTGGAAAAAACGATGTATTACCAGGGATGATCAGTCAGGTAGTACTTTAACTTTAATATTCCTGTAATATACTTTACTGGCGGGATCATGTCCCTGCAAAGCAAAAGTGCCGGATGACAACAACCGGTCTTTCATACCTTCTTCTCTTTTTACATCGTCCGGTTCTGTATAGTCAACAACCTGTTTATCATTAATGGAAACTGTTACCCGTTTATGGTTGACAGCAATATGAAGGGTAAACCACTCATTATCCTTCACGAATGTTTCTTTTACATCCTGAATAGCCCACAGGCTGCCCGTCCTTCGCCAGTCTGTATGGCTGTTGTTTACCTGTACTTCATACCCTTTTTGCGGCCAGCCACTTTCCTGGTATTGTGTATGAAAATAAACCCCGCTGTTTGATCCGGGCAATGTCATTACCTCCAGCTTTAGTTCAACATTTTTAAAATTGTGTTGCTGTACCGGCCCGTCATAAAACAAATGGGCTATGTTGCCGTTTACCGCAATGGCTCCGTTTTCGATTTTAAAAGTGGCGGCATTATTACCCGCTTTCCAGCCTTCCAGGCTTTTTCCGTCAAACAGGGAGATCCAGTCACTGTGTTTCCCGCTTTTATCGCTACAAAATGAAAATAGCAGCAACGGGATAAAAAATAACAATAAGCGCTGTAAGAATTTTGAGAGGGTTGCCATTTTGATGAATTGAACGATTGGTTACTTAAAATTAGGCATTGACAGCAACGCTTATTTAAAATCTTCTACCCAACGGAAATGATCCTGTATGATGCTGTTTTTTTCATTGCGAAGATGATTGAGATAGGCCAGCGCTACCGGCGAAAGTTTTTTGCCGGATAGCCACACCAGGTTCCATTCGGACCGGATGGGCAGCCCTTTAACCGGAATGATGCGCAGTTGTCCGTTTTCTAATTCATTCCGTATACCGATCAGCGGCATTACTGCAAAACCCAACCCTGCTAATACCGCTTGCTTAACCGCTTCATTGGAAGTTAGTACCATTTTTTTCTGCACCGGCCATTGTTTTTTTTCGATGAACTGTTCCATCACCATCCGGGTAGCAGATCCGCTTTCCCGGAAAATAAGGGGTAACTGTTCCAGCATTTTTTTGGGACTGGCTGCGCTGTCTTGGGTTACAGATTGGTTACCCACCAGGTAAAGCCTGTTTTGTATCAATGCTTCTTTTTCAATGGCCAAACCCGGGGCAGGCATCAATGAAATAAGCGCAAAATCAATTTCATTTTGCTGAAGGCTTTCCAGCACCCGGGCACGGTTGGTTACATCCAGCGCCAGCTCCACACCTGTATGCAGTTGCAGAAACCCCGTTAAAAAATAGGGCATTACATATTTGCCCGTACTTACCACACTTATTCGGAGGCGCCCGGATAGTTGCCCCTTATACTGATGTGACTTATAATTGATGGCATAGGCTTCCTGCAAAATGTTTTCTGCAGCCAGGGCAATCTCTTTTCCAAAATCTGTTATATATAAACGCTTATGCAAGAATTCAGTCAGCGGTATTTCAAACTGACGCTGAAAATTCCTTAACTGAATAGAAACCGCCGGTTGTGAAAGGTTCAGTTCTTCGGCAGCCCGGGTTATACTTCCGGTCTGCGCCACTTTGAGGAAGATACGGAGCTGGTTGAGGGTATAATCCATAAATTTTATTTATAAATAACATTATGAAGTTAAATAGTAATTTATATACATAAACAGCAATTTTGCATTACTAAACACAAAAATCACATGACCAGAATCACTGTAGCCAAAGGAGACGGGATAGGCCCGGAGATCATGGATGCCACCCTTTCCATTATTAAAGCAGCCGGGGCCCGCATTGAAATAGATGAAATTGAAGTAGGTGAAAAAGTGTACCTCGCCGGTAATACTTCCGGTATTGCCAAAGAATCATGGGATACTATCCGCCGCAACAAGGTGTTTTTAAAAGCGCCGATTACTACGCCGCAGGGAGGAGGCTACAAAAGCCTCAATGTGACTACCCGAAAATTCCTGGGGCTTTATGCCAACATACGTCCTTGCGTAAGCCTTCATCCTTTTGTGCAAACAAAACACCCGGTGATGGATATTGTGATTGTGAGGGAAAATGAAGAAGACCTTTACGCCGGCATCGAACACCAGCAGACTGATGAAGTAATCCAGTGCCTGAAACTGATAAGCAGACCCGGTTGCGAAAAAATTGTACGTTATGCCTTTGAGTATGCCAGACAATATGGCCGCAAAAAAGTAACCTGCTTCACCAAGGATAATATTATGAAGCAAACAGACGGGTTATTCCACAAAGTGTTTGATGAAATTGCTGTTGAATATCCCGGTATTGAAAATGAACATTGGATCATTGATATTGGCGCTGCAAAAATGGCCGACACACCGGAGGCCTTTGATGTAATTGTAATGCCTAACCTGTACGGCGATGTACTGTCTGATGTAGCCGCACAAATAGCCGGTTCGGTAGGACTTGCCGGTTCTGCCAATATTGGAATGGAATGTGCCATGTTTGAAGCTATACATGGTTCTGCACCACGGAGAGCAGGACAGAATGTGGCCAATCCTTCAGGACTGCTGCAAGGCGCTGTAATGATGCTGAATCATATTGGCCAGAATGATGTGGCTGAAAAAGTGCAGAATGCCTGGTTGAAAACAATTGAAGACGGCGTCCATACCTATGATATCTATGATGAAAAAACAAGCCGTCAAAAAGTAGGCACCAAAGAATTTGCCGAAGCGGTAATTGCCAATCTCGGGCAAAGGCCTTCCCAATTAAAAGCTGTAGACTACAGCAAAGGATCGGCCCTGCAATTACCAAGGGTTAAAAGACATGCTCCTGCCAAAAAAGAACTTTCCGGTGTTGACATATTTGTACACTGGCGGGGCGACCGTGCTGATGAACTGGCTGCATTGCTTCAGCATTTAAATAATGATGATGTAAAACTGAGCATGATCACCAACAGGGGAATAAAAGTTTGGCCGGAAGGCTTTGAAGAAACTTTTTGCACCGATCACTGGCGCTGCCGTTTCCTGCCTGCAAACGGAAACCCGATGACAAAGGCACACATCATAAACCTTTTGCAGAAAGCAGTGGAAAAGAATATAGATACCATAAAAACGGAAAACCTTTACCAATTTAACGGAACACCTGCCTATTCACTCGGACAGGGCCAATAAAAAATAAAACCAAGTAATATGACATTCTCTTTAATACAGGGCCAGTTTTCACCGGAAGAGGGTATTGATATCCTGAGCCGGATGATCGAAGTGAAGATAAAATTTCATGAAGACAAGATCCTTCATACTCACCGGGAGGAGGATATAACTATGAGGGAAAGACGTATACAAGAATTGCAGCATGAACTGCACGAAATAAAAAAACTGGTTAAATCGCAAAAAGCCCCGGCAGTTATTGAAGCTGTAGTGAATATTCGGTAAACATGAGCCTGCGGGAATTATTCGGTGGCCGGGATCTGGTAATTGCAACCATGCACCGGAAAGAAGAAGTAATAGCACCTGTTCTGGAAAAAGAACTGGGAGTTACATGTTTTGTTCCCTCATCGTTTAACACCGACCAGTTTGGCACCTTCAGCGGAGAAAAAGAACGCAAAGATGATCCGCTGACAACCGCCCGGAAGAAATGCCTGATGGCTATGGAACAAAGCGGTGCCGAGCTGGGTGTAGCCAGTGAAGGATCTTTCGGCCCCCACCCTTTTCTTTACTTTATTCCGGCTAATGATGAATTATTGATATTCATCGACAGAAAAAACGGGTTTGAAATTATTGTAAGAGAACTCAGCACCGATACCAATTTCGCAGGCAGTACTGTTTTAACCAAACAAGAGCTCAACGATTTTGCCGAAAGGGTACAATTTCCTTCGCATGGCATCATTCTGCGTCCTTCACCTGATAATTATACCGTTATAACAAAAGGAATAACTGATGTGGCTACTCTTCACAGGGTTTTCAATGAACTTATGGCTCAATTCGGCAACGTATATGCAGAAACGGATATGCGGGCCCACTTCAATCCGCTCCGCATGAAAGTGATCAGCAAAGCAGTCATTAAGTTAACAGAAAAAATAGCCTCCTTCTGCCCGCAATGTAATGCACCCGGCTTTGGCGTTTCGGATATCCGGGAGGGCCTTCCTTGTCAACTGTGCGGCTCGCCTACCCGTTCCACTTTAAGCCATGTTTATAGCTGCCACCGCTGTGAATACCGGACTGAAAAACTATATCCCAACGAAAAGAAAGAAGAGGACCCGATGTATTGTGACTACTGTAATCCCTGACAGCCATTCAATATCAGTAAAAAATTGGATCAGGGACAAACACCTGTTGTCCACCGGGTAACACCGGCCCTGTCTGCAAGACAGGCGTTAGAATAAGTTCTTCCATCACAACCGCAAACGGGATTATAATCTGTTGTACAGGGGTTGTTGGACATCCTGCTTTCATCAATACACTCACTGCCACTTTTCTGGCAGGAACCGGAAAAGATCAATAAGATTACCGAAAAGACAACTGTATAAATCCTCATGTGCATACTTTTTTTATTTTTATCAGACATGGTTGAACAGGCTATTGCTGCTTCATTTTTTCGTTATTGCCATCATTTAACAGGTGTATTATCCTTCCATTGCCAAAGATGCAGGCAGGCATAAGTGCGGTAAGGGCTCCATTTTTGGGATATCCGAAGCAGTTCTGTTTTCAATTTCTTTTTATCTCTGTTATCAAGCCCGTACAGTTTTATCATGGCATTCTGTATGCCAAGATCATCCACTGCAAATACATCTTCCCTGCCAAGGGCAAACATCAGCAGCATTTCTGAAGTCCACCGCCCCACCCCTTTTATCTGTGTCAGATAAGTGATCACTTCCTCATTGTTCATTTTTTGCAGTTTCTTTGCATCCAGGCCAAAATCCAATTCAAACTGCGCCACATTTTTCACATAATTCACTTTGGCATTACTAAGACCGATACCCCGCAGTTTTTCAAAAGCCGTATCCAAAATTTGCTGTGGCATGGGTTCCTTACCACCATATAAGGCAAGAAAGCGGTTATAGATAACCTCTGCCACTTTAGTGCTTAGTTGCTGGCTCATAATGGAGGCGCATAGATAAGTACAAATGTTTTTTCTTTTTCTCAGTTTATGCGGTTCGCCTGCCGAAACCAGCTTTTTCAGCTTTTTGTCTTTTGATAAATGAATAATGTAGTCCATTTATTTCACCTGATTGAACAATAAATATAGAATTTTGCCCTATGCAACGAATTCCGGTCATCACAAAAGACGGTTCACATACGATCTCCGTTCCGGAGATGAATGTAACTTATCACTCCGTTCACGGTGCCATACAGGAATCGGAGCATGTTTTTATTAAAGCAGGTCTGCTGGACTCCGGCATCTTTGACTATACCGGTATACACCAGGTGCTGGAAATTGGTTTGGGTACCGGTCTGAATGCCTTGCTTACATTGATGGAAGCAGATAAACACAGGAACCGCATTTACTATACAGCCCTTGAACCTTACCCGCTGGAAGAATCCATCCTATCACAACTGAATTACTGCGGGCTGCTAAACCTGCCGCACTATCAACCGCTTTTTGAAAAAATACACCAATGCGGCCGGGAAGAAATGTACGAGATCTCAGAATACTTCAGGCTTACCAAACATAAAACCAGTTTACAGGAATTATCAACTGATGAGGTATACAGCATAATTTATTATGATGCCTTTGCTCCGGCCGCTCAACCCGAACTATGGACAAAAGAAATTTTTGAAAAGTTGTTTGTCTTATTAATGGAAAATGGCATTTTGGTAACCTATTGCAGCAAGGGAGATGTGCAAAGAGCCATGAAAGCAGCAGGCTTTACGATTGAAAAAATTCCGGGGCCCCCGGGAAAAAGAGAAATGATCAGGGCCATAAAGCGATAACAGTATCAGTAAATTGTCACCGGTTGTATATTACAACCTGTCTTTTCAGGCCTCTGCCCAATCCCTGAACTCTGCAACCCGTTCCCGGCTGATGACCATTTCATCCGGTTGCTGCGATCCTTTGACTGACAACTTCAAACGGCCGTTGAAATAAGGTTTTACCTGCTGAATAGCATTGATGCGTACGATATAACGGCGATTGAGCCGGAAAAACTCAGCCGGGTTCAGCAAAGCCGTCAATTTTTCCATAGTATGCTCCACCACATAGCGGTTTCCTTCTTTATCAATAAGGTATACTACTTTATTGTCTGCCTGGAAATAGGCAATATCCTGGGTTTCGATAAAGAACAAACGCTGGCCTACTTTTCCCAGGAACCTTTTTTTATACTCCTTTCCGGCAAGGCCTGTCATTAACTTACTGTAATCTGCAGTGGTAAAACCGCTGGAAAGATTTTTAAATTTATGCAGCGCCTGCGCAAGGGCTTCCAGTGTAACCGGTTTTAGTATATAATCAATACTGAATAATTTAAACGCATCAATGGCATACTGATCGTATGCTGTGGTGAAAATGACCGGGCGGTTATAATTTACCTGGGTAAAAATTTCAAAACTTTGCCCGTCGGACAAATGAATATCCAGCAGCATCAGGTCGGGGGCTGCATGGTTGCGCAGATAATGCACCGTTTCTTCCACACTTTCAAAACAGCCTAAAATGTCAATCTCAGCATCATATTCTCTTACCAATGTCTTTAAACGTTCCGCAGCCAGTTTTTCATCTTCTACAATAATGAGCTTCATAGAACTTTAGTTTAGGTTTAATAATGGCAAGGTCACTTCAAATGTTGTTGCTGATTGACTGATATTCACGTCACGGCCGCTTACTATCTCATAACGGCGCCGGATATTCTGCAATCCGATGCGGCCGGAAGGCTCATTGACCGTTCTTGGCTGCAGGTTGTTTTTTACCACAAGCGTCTCACTGCCGTTGGAGTGAATATCAATATACAGGGGCCTGCTTTGCGACACCACATTATGCTTGATAGCATTTTCAATAAGCATCTGCAATGCTGCCGGTACCACATAGAAATTTTTATACTTATCAGCCACATTAACCTCAATTACTAACCCTTCATTAAACCTTTTTTTAAGAAGAAAAATATAAGGCTGGATAAACTCTAATTCTGAGCGAAGCTCCACCAGTTCTTTTTGCTGATTATTGAGGATATAACGATATACTTTGGAAAACTCCTCAATGAATTTATTGGCTTCCGGGTTATCCTTTATCACCATACCGGAGAGCACATTGAGATTGTTAAATAAAAAATGCGGGTTAATCTGGCTCTTTACCATCTCCAGCTGGGCTTGTACAGAACTGCGGCGCAATTCTTCAGCTTCCACCCATTGCCGGCGGTATTCCCGGAAGAAAAAGAAGATCGCATTAACGAGGTGAAAAAATAAATTGACCAGGCTTACATAAATGATGTTCAGCTTCAGCGGATTGACATTTTGCCGCCAGGAATATCCGTGTAATACATTACCGATGAAATACACCACTGCGATAGCTGCCAGAGAGGCAATGGCATTGCCGGCAATAAAAAAAGCACCGAGATAACGCCACTTATTTTTATCCGGCTGAATTCTTTTTTGGAGTACCGGTTCCAGCAGGCGGTTACCTTCCCACGCAAAACCGGTGATAAGCAGAATGGTCAGAAATGCATAGTACCACTCAATATCAATATCAAAATAATGGTACACATTACAGAGCTCAGTATTCAAAAATGTATACAGCGCCAGCAGGCCAATAAAAAGATATCGTAAGCGGTGACTGAACATTTCTTAGCTATTGATAAGTCAGTCCCGCCACTGCTAAGACGGGACTGACGAGGTTTTTCAAGAAGGGTACGCCAGGTATATAGTTATGGCAACAACACCCTGTCGATCAGGTGTACAACACCATTACGGCACATTATGTTCGTCGCGGTAATATTTGATGCATTTGTACCATTACCGTTTCCACGGATGGTAGCCCCTGTTGTCAGGCTTACTGTTGTATTTCCACCTGCCAGCATCGCCAGGTTACCATTGGTCAGATCAGAAGAAAAGGCCCTTCCGGCCACCACATGGTACCGAAGTACTGCAAGCAGGGTACCAATAGGAATTTGATTAATATCTGTAAGGCTCAGAGCACCAAGCAGTTGAGTAAACGCTGCATTGGTGGGCGCAAAAACAGTCAAACGGGCGGTAGACAGGGTATTAGCCAGATTGGGGTCGCCACCGGGTGCTGTGGTAGCCCTTGTTACTGCTTTTACCAAAGAATCGAGGCCGCTGGCTGCCGC
>DASUDW010000002.1:0-8936 GCA_036275415.1 Chitinophagaceae bacterium
GCACAGAATGATGCCAATATGTTTGCGGCAGATTGCAGGGACATCAAATCATTCGATGAAGTATTTGAGAAAACACTGAAGCCGAAAGGTTATGTAAAAGGAATTGCCACCAACATTACCCGCATTGGTGCCGAGATCAGGGGCGTAGGTTTTTCAAGGAATTTCGTAAGAAGTATTTATAGTGCAAAAGGCGGCGAAGTGCTGAAACCTGAGCGGGTTGATAATAACTATGTAGTGGCAGTAGTAACGGAGGTGTTTAATAAAGGAACACAAAGTGTGGCACAGGCAAAGAATGCCGTAGAGCCGATTCTTCGCAACAAGAAGAAAGCTGAAATGCTGAAACAAAAAATCGGAGCGGTTACCACACTCGAAGCGGCTGCTCAGAAACTGAATAATATTCCGGTGGAAACAGTTGACAGCCTTCGTATGAGTTCAAGGAACATGAACGCAAAACTGGGATACGAACCAAGGGTGGTAGGTGCAGCATTTAATCCTGCCAACAAAGGAAAGGTTGTTCCTGAAGTATTGGAAGGCGCCAGCGGCGTATATGTAATTAAGGTTAACAATGTAGCGGCTACTGCAGCCGCCAGCGGAAGTGTGGCCGATCAGCGTAAATTATTGGCTGACCAGGCGAAACAATTCATGAACAACCAGCAAAGCCCCGCCAACCCGGTAAACTCCTTGAAGAAGGTGGCCAATATTACCGATAAAAGGGCAGACAGATATTAAAGAGTAAACCAACCAAAACCAACTGCAAGAACCCTGTAGCTACAGCTGCGGGGTTTCTTTTTACGGGATGCGCAAACAAGCACCCGAAACGATTTGTTACTTTTACAGCAGTATTATGAGCGAACCATTTGTAAATAAAGTAGCAGAAAGCGGGTTGATTACCCTTGACCTGGAGAAGTTTTTCCCAAAAGGCGAAACGGCCATATTTGACCTGAAGGACCACCTCTTCATGGGCCTGATCCTTAAAGAAAAAGATTTCAGAGAGGCGTTGAAGAGCCTTGACTGGTCTGCATATAAAGATAAAAACGTTGCCCTTACTTGTTCAGCAGATGCCATCATACCGGTGTGGGCCTGGATGCTGGCCGTATCATACCTTCAGCCCATCGCTAAAGAAATAGTAATGGGTGATGAAAAGGAATTACACAAAACACTCTACCTTAAAAACATTGACGCAATCGATATAAATGAATTCGCTGATCAGCGGGTTGTCATCAAAGGCTGCGGAGATACGCCGATTGCCGATTATGTGTATATGGAAATAACCAAACGCTTAAGGCCCGTGGTAAAAAGCATTATGTATGGTGAGCCCTGCAGCACAGTACCGGTGTATAAGCGGCCGACGGTTGACAGAAAATAGACTACAGCAACCTTTCACAACTGTTGTCTGTGGACTATTGACTGCGGACTTCCTAGAACCATCCCCTCTTGCGGAACATCCACAGCATCACGAAAGGAATGAGCAACATAAAAATAACAGCACCCCAGAAGCCATAAGGGTTATGCAGCCAGGGAATGGCATCGAAGTTCATTCCAAAAATACCACCGATAACAGTGGCTGGCGCCAGTAAACAAGTTACAATTGCCATCACTTTCATTACTTCGTTCATCTTCAGGTTCACATTATTGATATGCAGGTCCTGCATACTTACCATTACATCACGGTAGTTTTCCACAAGATCAATAGCCTGTACAATGTGATCATAAACGTCTTTAAAATACTTGGTATGCCTGTCTTCGAGCAGATCGCTGTCGCTTCTCAGGAAACCATTCACCACTTCTCTCACCGGCACAATATTTCTTTTCAATACGATTAGCTCTTTTCTTAATTGTGTAATGTGGGCAAGTGCCCTCGGGTTGTTTCCCCTTGCCACCTCTTCTTCCACCTCTTCGATGCGGTTTCCCAATTTTTCCATGACAAGGAAATAATGGTCAACGATCATATCCAGCAGCACATAGCACAGAAAGTCAGCCGTTCGCTGGCGGATTTTACTGTTTGGCATCCGCAGCTTGTCTCTGAGTATGGTAAACACATCTCTTCTGGCGTCTTCCTGAAAACTGATAACCACCTCTTTTGCCAAAATAATGCTGATCTGTTCCTGCTCTACGGCATGGCTTTCTTCATTATAATACAGCATGTTGAGCAGGCAGAAAATAATATTATCTGTTTCGTCCAGCTTAGGCCGCTGGTTGATGCTTAGAATATCTTCTACTAACAGCGGGTGAATATCAAAGTGCTCACAAATAGACTCTACATCGGCTTTGCGCAAGCCGTCAATATTTATCCAGGTGGTATGTCCGCTGGTTTTATATTGGAAGCAGTCTTTAACACCCGACAATTTTTTTTCCTCCAGCACATCAGCACTATAATCATAAACAGTAACCAACACCTCTTTTGCTTCTTCCCGCTGAGGAACCACCGTAGGGTTTACCGAAAGAATTTCCTTGGTTCTCCTCGTGGTAAAAAGGTTGGGCAAGTATAGATATCGAAGATATTTCTCCGGTCGAAGCTTTACGTTCATGAAGGGGAAGTTAGAAAAAATTGGCCACGAACATCAGGAAATTCAACAAATAGCCGAATCCGGACGGGTAATAATTTTTGCTTTTCAATAAACCCGGTACAATAGCAGCAGTCCAATAACCCGCAAATAGAGTATCTATGAAAATAAAAGTATTTGTTCTCGCAACATTGTTTCTGTTTGTGCATGGCATCTCCAGGGCACAACAGGTAAGGGTAAGACTAAATTTTCCCGTGGGTATTACTATCGGGGCTCCCGGCCCCGCTCCCTTTTCCGGCGCTATCTGGATCGGACCAGAATGGAGATGGCAAGGCGGACGATATGTACATGTAACGGGCTATTGGGCAAGGCCTAAACGCTTCGGCGCTGTTTGGGTGCCGGGCCACTGGAAATATACCCGCCGCGGATATGTTTGGATTCCCGGGAGATGGCGATAACAGGAATAAATAAAATTCTCAGGTATAATTCAAGCCCCCGGCAATCTAATTGTTATGGGGTTGACAGTTTTGAGTTAATAACCGCCCTGATTTTTTCTTTAGCGTTTTCATCATAATCAGCAAACCTCGCCACCTCCCTGCCACGGCTATCTGTTATTACCAGAAAGGGGATAGTAGTAAAATTGAAAATGTTTTCTACTTTTTCAATTTCTGCGCTTCCGACAAATAATTGCGGCCACCCCATGCGGTAATACTGCACCGCCCTTTCCCAGGCGCCCTTATCTGTATCAATAGATATGCTTTTAAACCGAACCGGTTTGTTATTAAATTCCCTGTAAACAGCATCCAGTTGCGGAATTTCCTGCAGACAAGGCTTGCACCAGCTGGCCCAAAATACCAGCACATTTAATGTTGCGGCCGTATCTATGATAGACCGAAACCCACCCTGTGATGAAAAAAATGATAGACGGGGATACGCCGCACCATCATCGGGCCGCAGCCGCATGTAATTATCAAAACGCCGGCCTGCTGCAGAGCGTTTGGTGGTTTGATTAAACATCGACAATAGCTGCTGCAACTCACTTTTACTATATAACTCCTTTGCATCAAAAATGCTTTGCAGCAGAAAAAAGGAAGTTGGGTTTTTGCTGATAGCAGCTTTCAATAACAGCATTTTTCTGTTTCTCTCAGCCGTATCCTTATAGCCCATCCAGCCGATATCGGTGTGCTGGTATTTGAAAAGCAATGCTGTTTCTTTTCCCGCTTCAATGCGCAGATGCGGCGAAGCTCCCTGGTGGCCGGTGATAAAAATTTCTCCTTTCTCCAGGAAAAAAATATCCCGTAGCGATTGCAGGCTGTCGGCCAAAATATGATTACGAAACTGAAGCCGAATCGGCCTGATAGTATCGTCTTTATTCCAGTAATGAATAGCTGCGGCAACAGGAACAAAAGAACTGTCTGTGTTAATACGAAAGATAAACCTGCCGCTTTTACAATTGGCCGAATCAATCACCGTTTTCCACTTGCGGGCATCTACGAGGTAAAGTTTTCCATCCGGAATACCGGTAGTGTTTCCTTCAATTATGACATCGGAAGAACCACCTCCCTTATTCAAACAAGAAGAAAAAACCAATGCCATAAACACTAAGCGCAACAAATGCATCAAAGCAAGAGTATTTCTGTAACCGAATTTAAGATTTCAACCTGTTAAAAGCTTTCAGGCAAATCAATTCAACGGCTACCATTATAAGGATAACCACAAGCTCTAAAACGAAGTAGGTAACCCCGGCCCATGTAAGCTGTTTAAAATAATATACCACCAGCGATAATGATACGATACAGTAAACCAGGTTAGCTGCAATAATGAAGGAAAGCAACGAACCCCAATGGCCGTTTGTAAAAAAGTAGCAGGTAAATGAATAAAACGCAAATACGGCCGCCGCTGCCGCCAGCCAGTATAATACCCAAACGGGCATGCCAAAAAATTGCTGATATCTTGTCAGCAATTGCGACAAAAGACAGGCCGTTAGTAAAGCGCCGGACCCATCAAGCAGGAATACCCGTTTTGGGTTGGCCCGCAGTGTATTTATCAGCGTTTTTATCATCAAAACAAATTTTATTGAAATCAGCACCGATAATTGTAATCAATAGTTTATCTCCACTACTTTCTTATTGTGAAGCCGCTGCATTTGGGGCGGTACAATCTGCAGTATTTCTTCCTTTAATGTTTTTATCAGTTTGGTTTTAATATGATCCCGGTGGGTAACAAGGCTTACTTCTCTGGCTGGGCTGGGCTGTTTTAGCCGCTTTACGAGTTTAAGTTGAGACGGAGTGAACTCCATAACGGCCAGTTCCGGTAAAATGGTGATGCCATCGCTTTTGTCTACCATTCGTTTCAGGGTCTCAATATTACCGGTTTCATATTTAAAATGAAAATCACTGCTGCGCCTCAGTTCGCACAGGTTTAAAATTTGAGAACGGAAACAATGTCCTTCTTCCAGCAGCCAAAGCTGGTTAGGGTCAATTTCGTTCGCCAGTACATATTTTTTATCCGCCAGCACATTCTTTTTCGAAACATACACAAACAGCTCTTCATAAAACAATACCTCTTCTTTTATAGAAACATCTTTTAGCGGGGTAACAACTATACTGCAGTCGAGCCGGTTATTCTTTAACTCATGTATCACTTCTTCTGTAATAGATTCTTTGATAACCAGGTTCAGCATCGGATATTTTTCCCGCATGGTTTTATAAAGGGGCGGCAGCAGGTAGGGTGCAAGGGTAGGTATAATGCCAATGCGTAATTCACCCGTAAGTGTATCCTTCTGGTCGTTGATGAGTTGTTGTATCATACCCGCTTCCCGAAGGGTATTGCGGGCCTGGGCGATTATACTGGTACCAATTTCTGTGGGAATTACCGGTTGTTTCGTTCGGTCAAAAACTTTAACGCCCAGCTCATCCTCCAGCTTTTGTATCTGCATGCTCAGGGTGGGCTGTGTCACAAAACATTTTTCGGCGGCCAGCGCAAAATGCCGGTAAGTATCCAGCGCCACCATATATTCCAGTTGCGTCAGGGTCATAGATAAATACTATAAGATCATAAAAATAATCAATTTGATTTATTGTAAGGCCTGCAGTAGTTTTGAAATCCCTTTGATGATAAGCGGGTAACCCTGCTTAATTCCAAAACAACTCAACCTGAAAAAAATGGAAAATAACACAACGCAGAGCAAAACATCCTACAATGTAAATGGTGAAAGTAAGTGCCCGTTTCATGGTGGCTCCCTGAAACAGGGGGCAGGAGGCGGTACCCGCAACCGTGACTGGTGGCCGAACCAGCTTAAGCTGAACATCCTTCGCCAGCATTCATCCCTCTCTAATCCGATGGATGAAAAATTCAACTATGCAGAAGAGTTTAAAAAACTGGACTATGCATCCCTTAAAAAGGACCTGGCTGAATTGATGACCGCTTCGCAACCCTGGTGGCCGGCCGATTATGGTCATTACGGACCTTTTATGATCCGCATGGCGTGGCACAGCGCTGGGACATACCGTATTCAGGATGGACGTGGCGGAGCCGGCAGCGGCACACAACGTTTTGCACCACTCAATAGCTGGCCGGATAATACAAATCTTGATAAAGCCCGACTCTTATTATGGCCGATAAAACAGAAATATGGTAAAAAAATTTCCTGGGCCGACCTGATGATACTGGCCGGAAATGTAGCTCTCGAAACGATGGGCTTCAAAACCTTTGGCTTCGGCGGAGGCCGGGAAGATGTATGGGAACCCGAAGAAGATGTGTATTGGGGTTCTGAAAAAACATGGCTGGGCGATGAACGCTATACCGGCGACCGTGAATTGGAAAATCCGCTCGGCGCTGTACAGATGGGCCTTATTTATGTAAATCCGGAAGGGCCTAACGGCAACCCCGACCCGATTGCAGCCGCCCGTGATATCCGCGAAACATTCGGACGCATGGCAATGAACGATGAAGAAACAGTTGCGCTGATTGCCGGAGGACATACTTTTGGTAAAACACACGGCGCTGCCGATCCGGGAAAATATGTAGGTCCGGAACCCGCCGCAGCCAATATTGAAGAGCAGGGCCTGGGATGGAAGAATAGTTTTGGTACCGGCAACGCAGAATACACCATTACCAGTGGTCTCGAAGGTGCCTGGACGACAACCCCCACACAATGGAGCAACAACTTCTTTGAAAACCTTTTCGGTTATGAATGGGAGTTAACAAAAAGCCCGGCCGGTGCACATCAATGGAAGCCCAAAGGAGGCGCCGGCGAAGGACTGGTGCCCGATGCACACGATAAAACAAAGCGGCATGCACCCTTTATGCTTACTACCGACCTGGCCCTCCGTTTTGATCCGGCCTATGAAAAAATATCCCGCCGCTTCCTCGATAATCCGGATGAGTTTGCAGATGCTTTTGCAAGGGCATGGTACAAGCTTACACACAGGGATATGGGTCCGGTTTCCCGCTACCTGGGCCCCGAAGTGCCAAAAGAAGAACTGATCTGGCAGGATCCGCTGCCCGCCACAACACATAAGCTGATCGATTCAACGGAAATAGCCGCATTGAAAAACAAAGTGCTGGCATCCGGTTTATCAGTGGGCGAAATGGTAACTACAGCATGGGCTTCTGCCTCCACTTTCCGTGGATCAGATAAAAGAGGCGGCGCCAATGGTGCCCGCATTCGCCTGGCTCCGCAAAAAGACTGGGAAGTGAACAACCCGTTACAACTCGCCAAAGTGCTGCAAACGTTGGAGGGCATTCAAAAAGAATTCAACAGCCAGGCTGGTGATAAAAACATTTCGTTGGCCGACCTGATCGTTTTAGCCGGTTGCGCCGGAGTAGAAAGAGCAGCAAAAAATGCCGGGCACGATATAATAGTTCCGTTCACACCGGGCCGCACCGATGCAACAGCAGCACAAACTGATGCCGAATCTTTTGCTGTGCTGGAACCGGTTGCAGACGCTTTCCGCAATTATCTCGGCAACAAAGCCAAAGCAGCTTCCGAAGAGCTGCTGGTGGATAAAGCACAATTGCTCACCCTGACTGCTCCTGAAATGACGGTGCTGCTGGGTGGCATGCGGGTGCTGAACACTAACTACGATGGTTCAAAGCATGGTGTGTTTACTCAAACACCGGAGTCGCTGACCAATGACTTTTTTGTGAACCTGCTTGATTTTGGCATTACCTGGAAGGCCGCCGATCCTGTTCAACAGGGATTTATTGGTACCGACCGTACCACTGGCGCTGTAAAATGGACAGCTACCCGTGCAGATCTGATCTTTGGTTCCAACTCAGAACTCCGTGCTATTGCTGAAGTATATGCCTGTGAAGATGCGAAAGAGAAGTTTGTAAAAGACTTTGTAGCCGCCTGGAACAAAGTAATGAACCTCGATCGTTTCGATTTGGCTTAATAAATAATAAAGAGTTGATAAAAAAGAAAAGGCAGTAACCCAACTGCCTTTTCTTTTTCTTCCAACATTTAAGTTTTTTTAAAAAACCCAATCAGTACACTAGAGTCTTTCGTATAGCTCCCGGAGCTTCTCCCTCGTCATGATCTTTTCCCAATCCTTGCCCAGTGCATTTTCCCAAAGCGGTTTCATGCCCATGGAGACATTGATCATTGTTGAAAAATCATCATCGCTCAGTCCCTTGCAGATACCGGTGGGTATATCGATCTTGTTTTTCTCCACCATGTATTTGAATTCTTTTACTCCAGCAGGATAGTATTCTTCCAGGTGGTTCATCACAATACAATTGCCGATACCGTGTTTGGTGCCGAGCAGATAGCTTAATCCGTAGCTCACAGCATGCGCCACACCCACCTGGCTGTAGGCAATGCTCATGCCGCCCGCATAGGAAGCCATCATCAGTTTATCATCAGAATCATCATCCCATTGGGCTTTATTGACAAACACATCCCGGCAAAGCTGCAGCGCCTTTTCGCCATAGCTTTTGCTGAATTCATTAAGGTAAGTGCCTTCGAGACTTTCGATGCAATGAATATAACAATCCATACCAGTGTAGAAGCGTTGGTTTACCGGTGCATCTTTGGTAAGCTCCGGGTCGAGTACGATCTGGTCGAACGGGGTGAAATCAGAATTCATGCCCAGCTTTTTGGTAGGGCCGGTTAGTACAGTTGTTCTGGATACTTCTGCACCGGTACCGCTGAGTGTAGGAATACCAGCTTTGTACACACCGGGAAATTTCACCAGGTCCCAGCCCTGGTAATCGGCCGAGGAGCCGGGGTTGTTCATCATCAGTGAAACGGCTTTTGCCAAATCCATCGTTGATCCGCCGCCGATGCCGATAACACCACTGACGGCGCCAAACTCTTCTTTTAATTGTGAGGCCAGGTTGTCTACATAAGTGGTTTTTGGTTCGTAGGTAACATCGGCAAAAATGATCTTGTCATTGCCCCTCAGCGGTACCCGGCCAACCAGCGGT
>DASUDW010000003.1:0-5384 GCA_036275415.1 Chitinophagaceae bacterium
AAGGCATAGTGTAAATTTTTTATGCTGGCATTTGTAACGGCAGCATTTAGAGTTTTTCTTTAGCGCCTCTTTTTCGATGAAATAAACGATTCAGGTAAGATCAACGCTGAACATCGAAAAATCAGCGCAGGGAGTGGCTTCAACAAGCAGGCAGCATGACTCTTCCACTAAAGCTCTTCTGTTTACGGAGTCTTCGGAGGCCGGTTCAACAGGAGAAAACTTCGAAGATTATGAATGTACTCTTTTGAACCGGCTTGATCTTTTGGTTCTTTTGCATCAAGGCAAAAGAACAGAAATAATGAATTTTCTTTACTTTGTGTCTTAACACAAAAAGTAACCAAAAAGTCAAGGCAACCGCTAATGCTCCGCAGCGTTGCCGGGCCTGCGCACACGATGATTCATGCTGTTTGTACTGTTTCTCTTAATCGAAAAGATTGGTTGCAAACTCCGCTGCGTGATATGCGCAACAACGGGAGGCGCTGATTTTTCGGCTGGCAGCAATATGTTCACCTAAGCATCCGTTGAGCCGAAAAAGAGGCGCTTGAAATTGCATCACGATTGAATGGCGTAAGGTCTGACTTAAATTTTTATACAAGTATTTGTAGCGGCCGCTTATTGCTTTTGACCAGGCAGTAATGCCTTGTATTACCCTTCCATTAATTTATTATCTTGTACTCAACAATTCCTGTGCATGAAAAAACTACTGGTTATCCTGATTAGCATTTCCCTTTCCGGAAAGCTCCTGTCGCAGACCTGGGCGGATAATGTGGCCCCGGTCCTCTATACCAAATGTGTTTCCTGCCACCGGCCGGGCGGTATTGCCCCGTTCTCATTGCTTACGTACAACGAAGCTTACAGCGTACGGGCTTCCATCAGCAGCGCCGTGGCTGCCAAACGGATGCCCCCCTGGCCGCCGGATGATAACTATGTACACTTCACCGATGCCCGCATTCTTACCCCCTCACAAATCAGCACTATTGTAAACTGGGTAAACAACGGCGCCCCCTCCGGCAACCTGGCCAATGCCCCCGCCCCGCCTGGACCTGTTACCAATGCGCTGGGTACCCCGGATACGGTTTTGAAAATGCCTAACTACAACAGCACCGCCGGCAGCAGCGATGTGTACCAGTGTTTTGTGCTGCCGCTCCGGCTGGCATCCGGAAAATATATCTCTGCCGCGGAAATTATCCCGGGCAATTCTTCCATCGTTCACCATGTATTATTATACCAGGATACAACGGCCAACCATGCCGCACAGCAATTAGACAATGCCACCCCCGGCCCCGGCTATACCAGCTTTGGCGGTATCGGGGTCAGCAGTGCCCTGCTGCTCGATGCCTGGGTGCCCGGCAGTGTGATCAAAAAAATGCCCGTCATGTTTGGCAAACGCATTTATCCCAATTCCGACCTGGTGATACAGGTACATTACCCTGCCGGCAGCAGCGGTCAGCTGGACAGTACCAAAGTGCGGCTGTATTATAACAGTAACGGCTCAGCGAGGGATGTAAGGGTAGATCCCATCCTGCATCATCTTTCGCCGGTGCTGGTGAATGGCCCCCTGACCATTCCGGCCAATACCATCCGCACCTTTGAGGAACGGTTTACCCTGCCCACTTTCTTCAAGGCTACCATCCTGTCCGTAGCGCCGCATATGCACCTTATCGGTGAATCCATTAAGAGCTATGCGAATAAACCCAATGGCGATACCATCCGCTTTATTGACATTCCGCACTGGGATTTTCACTGGCAGGGACAATACTATTACCAGAAGCCGGTAGTGGTAGACCCCGGCAGCACCCTGCGGGCCTTTGCCACTTATAATAACACCAGCTCCAACCCGCATAACCCCAACAACCCGCCGCAGACCGTCAGCCTTGGCGAAGCCACCACCGATGAAATGATGCTGGTCTATTTTGCCTACACCGGCTACGTAACGGGTGATGAAAATATTATCCTCGACAGTTCGCTGCTGACCACGCCGGTAACCAACCCTTCATTTATCCTGAAGGAACTGAAACTCTTCCCCACACCGGCAAGGGATTTTGTACAATTCTATAACCCCGAGCAGCATAAGAAGATGAAGCTGGCGGTGTGGGACATGGGCGGCCAAAAAGTGTACGAATCCCGGCTGCAGCATGAGTACCTGGTGAACATTAACACCCGGCGCTGGACGGCAGGAGTGTACACCATTTACCTGCAGGCCGATGGTATTTTGTATACGGGTAAAGCGGTGATACAGTAATAAACTTTAAGGACCGGCCTATCGGTGCTGCCAACAATTCAATTATTCACCGTATTCAGGAATAGGATTGGGCGGCCAGCCTATTTTTTCGAATATAATCAGCAGTTGCTCAATATTGTATTTGTACCCTTGCCGGGGGCCCAACTCTGATTGCAGCGGCTGCAGCCAGGTATAGAGCACTTTTCGGCTTACCCCATAGGCTTTGGCCAGGGCTGTATGTGTGCAGGGCATTACGACAAATTCTTTTGCGGGCAGGTGCTTCATGGCTTAAGAGATATAAAACTACCAGTTTGGGAACAGACTGACGCCTTCTGTACGGCTTTACTATGCTGTTGGCCGGGAGTTGCCCTGAAGTCTGCCCGGAGGCAAGATGTGCACCCATTCACAAGATGAAAAGGGAAAATGATACTATTAATGATTTGTATCAACCGGGTGACGAAAGGGCATCCATATTCTGCTTCAGTTGCTTAAGGTAACGGCCAAAACTTTTCCTGAACATCCAGCGGGCGAACCACCAGCAAAGCGGCACCAGTATTAACATACAAATACCCAGCGCCACCCACATGATAGGTTTTGACATGATTTGTTCAATGCTTTTGCCTGAGCCCTCCATACCGCCCAGCAAAAAACCGCCGGCCAGCGCCACCGGGTACACAAACAAAGCCACCCGTTCCTGCAGCCTGTACCAGTTCATGACACTGTTATAATAATGCTGCATTTCCTGTAAAACTGCCTCCTGCACAAAAGGATTTATTTGCCGGTACAACTGCCAGCTTGTAACGGACACCCACACATTAAAACCAATAACCACTATCAATGATACCGTAATGGGCCAGTAGGGATATGCTACCAACAGGTAGCCATACAAAGCTGTAATGGCGACCGAAAAGATAAGCCCGGCCACTATCAGTGATTTTATTTTCTGCAACGGGTTGCGGGACTGCAGCCGTTGCAGCTTACGGGGCTGCAGCAGGGAACGCAATTCCTCATCTCCCTGCTCGTCCAGTTGCTTCCATTGTTGTTCTAAACTCATTTTCCTGTATTCAATACGTTTTGTAATTGTTGTTTAATGCGGTGCAGTTTCACGGCTACATGATTGGCGCTGATACCGAGCATATCGGCTATCTCTCCGTTATCAAATCCTTCCAGGCTCAGGGAAATAATGGCCCTGTCCGTTTCTGCCAGCCGGCGGATGGCCCAGTGCAATCGTTGCGCTTCTTCCTGCTGCAGGCTTTTATGTGGTACAGCAGGCGACAGATTTTCGAGGTCATCCCGCAGCTCCATCTTTTTTTCTTTGCGTTGCCAGGTAAGAATAGTGTTAAGGGTAATCCGGTACAGCCAGGTGCTGAACTTTGCCTCCCCCCGAAAAGAAGGCCAGGCCTTCCAGGTTTGCAACAGTACTTCCTGGTACAGGTCTTTTTTTTCTTCCTTGTCGGTAACGTACAGGCCCACCAGCTTGTAAATAATACCCTGGTTGGCCTGTACCTGTGCTAAAAATTCTTTTTCACTCATGGTAATAAAACGGGGGTTACCGTATAGCCGGCTTCTCTCAGCAGTTTCACCAGTCCGTTTTCACCGGCCAGGTGCAGGGCGCCGACAGCTATAAACTGAGATTGCTTTTTCATCAATTGCGGCAGTTGCTTCATCCAGTTCAGGTTGCGCTGTTGTATCAGGTAATCTTTTTCACCGGAGGCTTTTAATGTCTCCTGGTAAATGCGGTCCATAGCCTGCAGGTCATGCGCAAACCAGCTTTGCAACAATTCATTGCCCAGTTGCTGTAAAGTATTTTTATTACGTAAAAATGTTTTAAGTCCTTCCGCCTGCTTCTCCGGTGTATCTGTATCAAACAACAGGGCCGACTGCTCCGCTACTGTTTCCAATTCTGTAACCGGTTTACCCGATTGAAGGACGGTTTTGGCAAAATACATATCCAGCGGCATTCCTTTGTATAACTGAATAGTGGCTGCATTATCCCGCATCAGGTAAATCATAGATAAGGTCAGCGCCACATTCATGGGTTTTAACCGGTTAAATTGTGCAACACCCACACCTGTCTGTTTTTTTAACTCGGCATCCAGGCTGTCTTCAAAACTTTTCTCTAAAAAGTCCGACAGCTTCTTTTCTTTTAAAAGACCTGCAGACTGAAAATAGACCATTTTGGCCGAATCCAATGTCAGTTCCACCACCACACCCCCCGCCCGGTTATGGCGGTCCTTTATAGCCGGGTATGTATCGAGGTAACTGCTGTTGATGATATGAAAGGTACCAAACAGCCAGGATGTATCTTTTAGCCCCTTACCGGTAATACTGTAAAAGATGCCGGGTTTTGCCTCCTGTGCCTTCAGGGCGGTACCAGAATGCATACCGGCTGCCAGTAATGATAAAAAAAGAAGTACAGAGAGTGATGAACGCTTTGGTTCTGTTGTTGTTGAACGATGTTTTGTCATTTGATGAATAATTTTAAATAGTAGAATTGTTCCCGGGCATGTACAACACATGGGTAGCAGGCAAACCCTTTTTATTACAGCATGGGAGAAAAAAATTTTTTTAGGCCGGCTGTAATATTCCGGCCCGGGCTGCGACAGATAAAAGAAAACACATGACAACTGCATCAGAAAATAAGCAGGAAAAGACCAACCGGAATTTGCAGCGTATAGGCTATTTAGCTTTAACCATCACCGGCATCATTATGATGCTGATTGATAAAAGCCCTGCTGCCGGTATCTCCAACCTGGGTGTGGCCCTTGTATTTGATCCGTTTGACCCCCAACTGGCTTTCAACAAACGACCTCTGTGGCAACGCCTTTGGCTGATTACCCATGTGGTAGTATTATTAGGCTTATTCGGCTGGATGCTGCTGGCCTGATAACAGCACCCGGCGCTGGGCTTCCGGGGTGTATAAAGTGTACCTGGTGGCGGATGGCATTTTATACACCGGCCAAACGGTGATACAGTAATAAACTTTAACGACAGGCCTATCGGTGCCGCCAACAATTCAATTATTCACCATAATCGGAAAAAGGGTTGGGCCGCCAGCCTGTTTTTTAGACTCTTCGCTATTCTTTTATTGTTCCCTGCCTGGTCCCTTGACCTAAATTAGAATTTTTGATACGGAAACGTAGTACCTTCCCTTTCTGTTTGT
>DASUDW010000004.1:0-3828 GCA_036275415.1 Chitinophagaceae bacterium
GGCCATTCTGTTGTGGTTGCCCGTACTCCACCCCTGCAGCCAGCAGCAAACTGAGTCCCGGCAGCGGCTGCCAGTCAGCCAGGGCCAGTTGCCATTGCTGCCCCGGTATCACGGCTTTGCTCACCTGCCAGGGCGTCTGTACGAGACAGCGGCCGTTACCGGGTTCCTGTACCGGCCGGTATTCCTTTCTTGTTTCATCAAATACTATATCCGGCACCGTGGCCAGTACAAATACCAGCCGGCAATAAGGTTGCTTCATCGGGTTGCTAAGGTGCAGGGCCGGTAGTATATCGGCATACTCCACCGTGGCCGTTCCTTCTGCCGCATTAATAGCATACTGCAGCGGGTACTTCAGTACCGTATCAAAGGGGTGATAGGTATTCAGCCCGAAGCCATCCAGTTTATACCCACCGGCCGAAAACAACAGTGACCTTCGGCCAAGAGGATGCTGGGTATCCTCCTCCTTTATGCTGTGGCAGACCCCGGATAAGCGGCCGCTATAGCTATGGTCATATAAATGGCGCACCCCGTGCAATGCCTGGCCCAGCAGCGATACCGCCTTGCCCACTCCCTTCCATTCCTCATTCCGCAGGCGGGTATTCAAAAATTGTTTCCCCTGCTTGAGCTGCTGCCGGGTAGGCCCGCCTTTTTCCCGCAGAATGATCCGGTCAACGCCCCGCATCTTGTAGGCGCTCAACCCCCCGATACTGCCGGTAAAGGCCGGCATTCCCCTGAGTGTAGCCATATACAATTGTTTAGACCGGCAATATAGCATCTGGTCGATAATTTACCAAATATTTTAGTAGTTATTTTACTCATTTTATTAGTATTTTACCTGCCGGATATTCCCACCTTTTTATGGCAGGGAACATCCTGCTAATATCTACCTGACATCGTGGGGATATGCAGCAGATATCCCCGCTTTCAGCCGGGCGGAGATAGCCCTTCAGTACCGGGGCGCCGTTTTGTTTCTGAAAATTTATTGCTACCTTCTCCCCAACAAAAACCATTACCATGCCTCCTGTATCTGCCCTCGACCTCGTAAAAGCCGCCAAGGCACAAATTGAAAACCTGACTGCCGAACAGGTGCAGCAGGAACTTTCTTCCGGCAATGCCACACTGATTGATATCCGGGAAAGCGAAGAACTGCTGCAAACCGGTAAAATTGAAGGATCGGTACATGCCCCGCGGGGTATGCTGGAATTTTATGCCGATGCCTCCCTTCCCTATCACAAACCGGAGTTTGACAAGGAAAAAAGGATCATCCTGCAATGTGCCTCCGGGGGCAGGTCGGCCCTGGCGGCCCAAACCCTGCAGCAGATGGGCTTTACCAAGGTAGCCCACCTCGACGGCGGCATCAAGGCCTGGAAAGAAGCCGGCCTGCCGGTGCAACTGTAAACAGGCCGTTTTATTACCGGCCGCTGGCTGCCAAACTAGCGGAAACGAATAACCTTATTATATGCATGCAACAATTTTTTCCCGTCTAACCCTGCTTATGCTCCTTTTTTGGCTGACGGCCTGTAACAGCCAGACCAGGCCTGCCCGGCCTGATAAGGATAAGCAGCCCGCTGTGGGCGGGTCCTTCGAAAACAGGGAGTTTACCTATTACGGTATTCCCAAAAACTTCAGCGCCAGGGATACCAGCCCGGGCTGGAAAGAAGAAGGGCAAAAAATACTCCTGACCGGCACCATTTACCAGGCAGACGGCAAAACGCCGGCGCCCGGGGTATTGCTCTATTATTATCACACCAATACGGCAGGCCGCTATGAACACAAGCCGGAAGAACAAAGAAGCATGCCTCCTAACGAACAGGGACAAACGCATGGCTATATCCGCGGCTGGGTAAAGACGGACTCCGCCGGAAAATATTTTATTTATACCACCAGGCCGGGCACCTACCCTACCCGTGATGCACCGGCCCATGTGCATGCCACGATCAAAGAGCCGAATACTATTAACGAATACTACATTGATGATTTTGTGTTTGACGATGATGAACTGGTGAATACGGCTTACCGGAAAAAAATGGAGAACCGCTGCGGCAGCGGTGTGGTGAAACTGGTGCAGCAAGATAACCTGTGGATCGGTGAACGCAATATCATACTGGGTTTACATATACCGGGCTACCCGGCAACAGCCGAAACCGGTTTGAATTCCGGGCTTTCTGTCGGGGAAGATGTTTTTTCTTTTATACCATACCATGCCTGGGGGCCGGATAAGGGAACCCGTACCTGCCCGGTATGCAAATACGGCTGGTACCACGGTATTTTGTATTGTGCCGGCAAAAACCCTGACTGGCCAGCAATAAAACAGTGGCTGGGCTTCCTGGAGAAGGAAAGCCGGAAGCGGGAGAAATACTTAAAAGTTTATTTTGTTTATGGCAACGAAGAGGGCTACTCGAAAAAAGGTAGGGAAAAAGAACTGGAAAAGATCGGCGCTGAACTAAAGCTGGAAAAAGTGGCCCTTACGTTTGTGCCTTCATTTACCGACAGTGAATCGGAAGTGGACCTGAACAAAATTAACCCGGCTGCAGCCAATACGTTTATCCTTTACAAACGGGGCAAGGTGATCGACAAGTTTATAAACCTGGAACCCGGCCCGGAAAATTTTGACCGGATCAGCCGCAGGCTGAACGAGACCATCAACGAATATTTTTACCTGCACGGGGCCGAAGGGGAATAAGCCGGCAGGATCAACAATGGTAATGCTGAGAAAAACAGAATTCAAGAAAAAATTAAAATGGACATACCTGCCTTAAAAAATAAACTGGCCGAAAATCACCGTTTATTTACAGCGTTTGTAGCTGCAGTGCCGGATGAAGCTTTTCTGCAGCAGCCCAATGGCAAGTGGAGCGCCGGGCAACTACTGGAACATATTTATCTTTCTGTAAAACCGGTGCGGCAGGCCTTGAGTTTACCAAAATACTTTCTCCGGCTCCTGTTTGGCAAAGCCAACCGGCCAAGCAGGACCTATGCTACACTGGTTGAAAAATACCAGCAAAAGCTGGCCGCAGGCGGAAGGGCCCCCGGAAGATTTGTTCCCCGCCCGGTGCCAGTGGAAAAAAAAGAAAAAGGGATAAAGGCAGTAGAAAAAGAGATTGCCCTCGTATGCGAAAAACTGGAAAAATATACAGAGGCGGAACTGGATACCTATATTTTACCACATCCGCTGCTGGGCAAGCTGACACTGAGAGAAATGATGTATTTCACCATTTATCATGTTAGCCACCACCTGGAGCAGCTACAACAAAACAGCCGGGCATAGTACTTTTTCTGATACAAGCCTTTTACGTTCACCATGAGAAATTTTTTAGTGCCTTATCAGCCGGAATGGAAAACCGAATTTGAAAACCTTTCATCGGTTCTGCAAGAAGCATTAAATGCTTTTGAAACGGATATTCAGCAGGTGGGCAGTACGGCAGTGCCTGGTGTTTACAGTAAGCCTATACTGGACATAGATATTATTATTACGGACGAGGCATGGCTTACCACTATCAGCGGTAAACTGAAAACCCTCGGTTACAACGACAAAGGGGACCAGGGAATACCGGGAAGATTTGCCTTCCGGCAATCAACTACCCATACACCCGTAACACCGGAACAAAAGCAATGGATGGAGCATCATCTGTACGTTTGTTTCTCCGGCAGCCTGGCGGTAAAGAACCACCTGCTCTTCCGCGATGCCCTGCTGGCCGATAAAGTGCTGGCTGAGCAATATTCCGCCCTGAAAAAAACATTGATGGGGGAAAAAGGAATGACCCGTGAAATTTATTCGCAGCGCAAAACCGGTTTTATACTTTCGGTACTATCATCTCTCGGTTTGGATGA
>DASUDW010000005.1:0-4920 GCA_036275415.1 Chitinophagaceae bacterium
TATTCATCGCTTTGTAGGTCTGGGCAGAGGGGCTAAGGTTGCTAAAACCGGTAGTACAGCCTACCGTATTGGTGTTTATGCCTGTATAACCAATCCTTTCTTTACTTATTGAATAATCGGTTAATACTCCGTTTTCAAGCTTCCACAATAATGCAGCAGTATGAGCACCGGTTGTTAAATTACCGGTAAGCGGTAAACAGGTGGTTGAGCTGGCATTAGAACTAACTCTTGGAAATAACGGGCTGCCGGAGCCTGATATATACCCGATACCATTGGGCAAGAATTCAATGCGATGAATTTCTTTGGCCTTTGCATCAACAGGCAACAGCACAGAAGGTATATTGGGGTTATTGATGTATCCGCAGCGGGTTACACCGTTTACCGGCGGAGCTGAAATAGAATCCCAGGTAGCACCTCCATTTGTTGTTACATATAATTTCGGCAATGAATCCGGTGTATTGAACTGTCCGCCAATATATCCCCTGTTATCGTCCAGAAAAAAACAGGCATTTATTATTCTTTGGTTACCAAAAAGGGGATTGTTGACAAAAGACCAGGTGGCACCCCCATCAGTAGTTTTTGCCACGCAGCCATTGTTGCCCACGGCATAAGCAACAGCAGCTGATATATAATGCACATCATTTAATGTGGTCTTGATTGTCTGGCCTGCCGGATTTGTAAAAGTAAAAATCCCATAAGTCCAGTTGCGCCCACCATCGATACTTTTAGCAATTCCGCCATCACTACCCACAGCTATTACATTGTTGTTGTCAAAATAATCGACGTCCAACACAGTAAAACCGAATTGTTTGGGATTGCTGAAACGCCAGTTGGTGGTGTTATAACTTCCCTGGCTGAAAGCCAAAACGGAAGAAAAGGAAAGCAAAATTAAGAACAGGCAATAATGCATTTTCCCATAGCAGCTTCTATTCATTTGCTTAGTTTTTTGTTTGGTTTTAAAAGAAAGGCAAGGTTAAATCAACATTTGATTTAAGGTTGTAGAATAATTTCTACAGAATTTTGCTGTCAAAAAACTGAATATTGAACTTTGTAAGAGATGTCAAAACGATTGAACTACATATTAATAGGCCTACTTTCCCTTATTTGCTTTTCTGCAAAAAGCCAGAATAAATCAAACAGGGGCAAGGAGTTTTGGCTGGGCTATAGCTTTAGTTCAAATTTTTTTTTCCATCCGGGGCTATCAGATCCTGTGAATGCACAAGAGCTTACATTATATATCAGCACCCTAAACCAGGCTGCTAACGTTACTGTTTCAATTAACGGGACCGCCTGGGCACAAACGCTAAATATACCTGCAAATACGGCCAATGCTACCATTATTATTCCCAAAGCAGGTATCAATGATGCCCGCATTCTTTCCGATGGACTATCTAACAAAGCTATTCATGTTGTAAGCGATGTGCCCGTTGCTGTTTATTCTCATCAATATGATGACATGTATTCTGCAGCCACTATGCTGATGCCTACTGAAACATGGGGATATAATTATTACTCTATAAATTATTATCAAACACAGGGCCGCTCCAACCCTCCCTATGTTATAAGCAACCAGGGCATTAATTTTCCTGATTGGTATAACTGGTTTTATATTGTAGCCAAAGATGATAATACCCGGGTTTTGATCACTCCTTCCGATTCTTGCAAAAACGGATGGTTGCCTGGTCAAACGTATACGGTTAATCTTAACAAGGGAGAAATTTATACAGTATTTGGAAAAGCAAACTTTGCAGCAGGCTGGTTCAGCGATACCGTTAATTCAAGTAAAGACCTGACCGGAAGCAAAATTTTATCTGTTGCGGGTGCTGATGGAAAGTGTCATCCTGTTGCGCTTTTTTCAGGAACAGGCGGCGTACATACCTGTCAAAAAGATGGCGGAGAAACTGTACAACAGCAAGTATTTCCTGCACAGGCCTGGGGCACCCGTTATCTTACCCATCATACTATCAGTAATTTCACAGGTGATATCAATGCGACTTTCAGAAATTATTACCGGGTTTGTGTAAAAGACCCTACAACAGTTGTGAAACGTAATGGAGTTCCTATGACAGGGTTAATACGGAATTTCTACTATCAATATGTTGATTCTACCGGAGGTGATTATATTGAAGCTGACAAGCCCATTCTCGTTTCCCAATATATTCCCAACAGGGCGCAATGCTGGGAAAACATTACTCCGGCACAAACCGCCATTGGCGACCCCGAAATGTTTTACCTGAGCCCCATTGAACAGGGACAAAACTCGGTAGTCTTTTATACGAGTTCGCTTAATCTGATTTCAAAATCGTATTTAAACATTATCATTCCAACACCAGGTATCAGCTCATTATTAGTAGACGGATCGGCCGTACCGGCATCCAAGATCAAAGTACACCCAAATAACCCAGCTTATTCCGTTGCTATTGCAGACTTATCTGGTACGATGGACATGCAGCACACCATCACCAGCGATTCTGCCTTTACTGCAACTGTTTACGGGTTGGGCGCCTATGAAAGTTATGGTTATAATATTGGCTGCAACATCAATAACCTTGATTTCAAAAGTGAGATAAAGAATGTATTTGGTACTACTTCCGGGCCCGATACAATTACCTGTCCTAAAACACCTTTCAGGATTTTTGCCAAAACCGGTTACCAGCTTACCAATATTCAATGGAAGTTCAGCCAGGTTGCCGGATTAACCCCCAATGCCGATTCTGTAATAGCCAACCCCGTTCCCATCAGCACCCCTGTTATTAATGGAAGGCAATACTATACCTATACTGTACAACAAGACCTGCAGTTTGCCAGTCCCGGCACTTATAAAATACCGGTAAGTTATTCTGCACCCAACATTGATGCCTGCAACAATACAGAAACTGATACAATAGTAGTGGTGGTAAAACCCGGTCCCCCTGCCGATTTCAGTATCTCCAATCAATTATGCCTTGCTGATACGGTTCGTTTTACGGGAACCACGTCTACGGTTGGTGGCCAGTTTAATTATATTAATTATCTATGGAACTTTGATGATGCCACCACGCAGAATACCATTAATGCCAAGAAAAGATTTGCCACCACCGGACCTCATGATGTTCGCTACCGGGTGTATGCAGATAATGGTTGTATTGGGGACACCACAAAAACCATTACCATAATTAACGGCAGCGGGCCGCAGCTTTCTTTTACCATTTCGGGCAACCGTTGTAAAGACAGTGTATTAACATTTACATCTTCTATTACACCCAATGCAACAAACCCAACTACCTGGTATTGGGACTTTGGTGGCGGGCAAACGGTTACTTCATCAACCAGCAACAGTACTACACATAGTTTTCCGGCAACAGGTACCAATATTCCTGTACGGCACTCTGCCACACTTACTACCGGATGCCAGCCGGATACAATAACAGTACTTGTTCCTGTTATTTATGACAACCCTGCCGCATCGTTCACTCTTACCGCAGATACGCTTTGTCCGGGGAAGCCGGTTTCTTATTCATCAGCTATTTCTCCGGCAAGTGTCCGCAACTGGTCATGGAACTTTGGTAACGGTACGGGAACTCAAATACCTTCATTTAACAGACCGTTTGTTACAAGTGGTACTTACACTGTTTCACTTGTAATTACCGATACCAGCGGCTGTGGGTCGGCACCATTTAACCGAAACATAACTATTAACCCGAATCCTTCCGTAAATGCAGGACCGGATAAATACATAAGCGTTAATACATCAACAACGCTGGATGCTGCTGTATCTCCGGCCGGAACCTATAGCTATTTGTGGACACCGGGTACTTACCTTTCATCGTCTACCATATTAAACCCGGTATCAACACCGGCTTTTACACCAATAACGTATACACTGGAAGTTACAGACAGAAATACATTTTGTGCCGGTAAAGATGCCGTAACCATTGTACCAGTTTCAGAATTATACATACCTACCGCTTTTACCCCCAATAATGACGGACGTAATGACAACTGGAATATACCCGGGCTGGCTTTGTATCCGGATGCTGTAGTAAGTGTGTATAACCGCTGGGGAGAGAAAATATATGAGTCAAAGAATTATTTCTCTAAGCCGTGGAATGGTTATTACAAAGGCGTTTTACAACCGGGCACCTATGTATATACCATACAGTTAAACGATGATAAAAAGCGGTTTTACAAGGGTACCGTCACCATTATTCAATAAAATTTCCGGCGTTAAACTATATGCACCCACAGATACTATTAGCCGATGACCACAGCATGATCCGAAAAGGGTTGAAGTTGTATTTACAGCTTAATCTCGGATATGCTGATATACGGGAGGCGGACAGCTGTAATACGCTGATGAACGAACTGGTCAAAAGAAAGTTTTCACACCTGATACTGGACATAATTTTATCCGACGGCAGCACCCTGGAAGTGATACCCAATATACGCAGGGTTTATCCCGATCTGCACATAATGATTTTTTCTATGCAGCCAGCCGATATATATGGTGAAGCTGTAAAGCAATTTGGCATCAACTATTATTTATCTAAAACAGCGGGTGAGGACGAGATCATCCTGGCATTAAGAAAATTCATAGAAAACGAAGCCCCTTTAATAAAGAATAGTATGCCCGGCATAGAGAATCCGTTCAAAACGCTGGCACCAAGAGAGCTGGAAATACTTCATTATGTACTTAAGGGTATTGGCACCAAAGAAATAGCCGAATCGCTCAACCTGAAAATGAACACCGTTTCTACAATCAAATCCCGCATCTACGAAAAAACAAATGCAGGCAATATAAAAGAGCTGCTGGAGCTGGCAACGCTTTATAATGTAAATTATTAGCCGGAAAGTGTAACTTGGTGACGCTGTCATTATGGTGTTACGTATTTTATTTTTTTTTAGCCTCAGTATTTTACTTGTCACCGGCAGGGGGCAAAC
>DASUDW010000006.1:0-2725 GCA_036275415.1 Chitinophagaceae bacterium
ATACCGGGTAAGGATGTTGCCATACTAAAAATGACGAAAAAGCATGTTTATCCCACTATACGCATTGGTGATGATAAAAGCATGAGGGTGGGTGACCAGGTGTATGTACTCGGTTATCCGGCCGTGGCTACTTTCCATCCATTGATATCTGACGAATCCATTTCCGAAGCTACATTGACAAGAGGCCTGGTAAGCGCCAAGAAGAATATGAAAGATGGCTGGGAGGTATTGCAGACGGATGCTTCCATTACCCATGGCAACAGCGGCGGCCCGGTGATGAACGAACAGGGAGAAGTGATCGGGTTGGCCACATTCGGCAGTATCGATCAGCAAAGAGGGCAGGAAGTACAGGGTATGAATTTTATTGTACCTTCTACCATTGTAAAAGAGTTTATACGCCAGGGAAAAGTAAATCCGGAGATGAGTGATATCTCACTGGCATATGAAGAAGCGCTGAACCTCTTTGATAAAGAGTGGTACAAAAAGGCGCTGGTTAAATTCAAGGAAGTGAAGAATATGAACAAGTCATTCCCTTTCATAGATAAGTTTATTGAAGACACACAAAAAAATATTGACAAAGGATTAGACAAAGAGCCAAAAGGAATTGACCCGATGTATTACTATATCGGCGGCGGTGCATTGGTAGTGATACTGGCCCTGGTGTTGCTGCTTCGAAGAAAGAAGAAAGCATAAGAAAGCTGCAAAGCAAAAAATAGCCACTGAAGCGCTGAACCACTGAGGTAGAAAAGAAAGTAATTTCAGTGCTTCTGTGTTTCAGTGGCTAATAATATTGGGATTTTGTGTCAGAACGGAATTCTTTTAATAGCAATTAATCTTCTTCTTCATCTTCCGCTTTCTCTGCCTTCTTCGACTTTGCTTTTTTCTTCATCCAGTCGGGGTCTCTTTTCAAAGCCTGTACATCATCCAGCTTGCTTACATATAAACTGCGGCCATGGGTGCCGATAACGATCTCATTATCCCGTTGCTGGATGGCAATATCATGAACCGGAACAGATTTTGGCATCCCTGCATTCCACAGCATGAAACTATTGCCCTTATTGAAGCTTACATAAAGACCTCCGTCTGTACCCACATAAATAATGCTGTCATTCTTCGGGTCTTCTTTCACTACATTGATGGGTTCAAAGGGAAGGTCTTTACCGATCTGCGTCCAGGTGGCACCATAATCCTCACTTACATAGAGATAAGGCGCAAAATTGTCGAAGCGGTAACCATTCAGTGAGGTATACACCCTTGCTTCTTTATGCTGTGAGGCAGTGACACGGCTTACCCAGAGGCCGTTAGTTGTAAGGCGTGAGTCAGAAGACACAGGTGTTTTTGTTTTCTTCGTTTGTGCTGGCACAACGGGTTTTGCATTCAATTGCTCCCAGGTGTAACCGCCATCGTAAGAACGATGAATATTGCCATCATCTGTACCGGTATAGATCAGGCCGAATCGTAAAGGTGATTCATGAATAGTGGTGAGTGTACCATATGGAACGTTGCCGGCAACTCTTCCGTTGGTAAGGTCAGGGCTCATGGCAATCATCGTATCACCTTTGGTGAGTGAACGATAAAAACGGTTGCTGCCATAGTACAAAATATCCTGGTTGTGGCGGCTGAGCCAGATAGGGGTTTGCCAATTGAATCGCAATGGCTTTTCTCCAAGTTCATGCTGCGGACGAACAGATTTACCCCTTTCCCGCCTGTCTTTATTATAACGGCCGTATACACCAAACTGTGAGCCGGAATAAACGGTGGCATTGTCCCTGGTATCTACCTGTGCCTGCATGCCATCACCGCCATTGATGCCGCGGTAACCATACTGACCGTTGTCAATCCATCCCGGGTCTTCTTTGTGGGTAGAAGGTCCCCACCAGCTGCCATTATCCTGCAATCCGCCGTACACATTATAAGGTTTTGCATCGTCTACGGTTATAGCATAGTATTGTCCTACTGCAGGCATATTCGCTTTAAACCAGTTGGCGCCATCGTCATAAGTAATGTTGCAGCCACCATCATTTCCATTGATCAGGTGAGAATCTTTTTTCGGGTTTACCCATAGTGCATGATGATCGGCATGCACATTTCCTTTGTCGATTGTTTTAAATGTTTTACCGCCATCTGTTGATAGCTGTGCTGTAAAACCCAAAATAAAAACTTTATCAGGGTTGTAATGTGAGGTGTAGATCTTGGCAAAGTAATAGCCATAAGTGTTGAAGATGCTGATAGGTTTTTCATGTGATTTCTTCCAGCTTTGTCCACCGTCTTCGCTTTTATACACTTCGCAGCCGTATATGCCGGTATTCTGGAAACCATCATCACTGTCAAGATAATCCCATAGTGCCGTTGGTTTTACTTTATCAGCAGCCACCATTTCTTTTACAT
The DNA here is from genome assembly GCA_036275415.1 of Chitinophagaceae bacterium. Classification (GTDB taxonomy): domain Bacteria; phylum Bacteroidota; class Bacteroidia; order Chitinophagales; family Chitinophagaceae; genus JJ008. The sequence continues at coordinate 2,389 of DASUDW010000006.1, forward strand.
TTTTGGCAGTGTATTTCCGGGGAAAACCATTCTTTCTCAAAAAAGTATCCAGGAGGTTGCTTTTCAATTGGGCAAATTGTTCTTTGGTTAATTCCTTAAAGTCTGATTTCTTATAGAAGGTATCTGCTTTTTTACTGGTGTCCGGTTTTGGGGTGTTGTTGTCTACTATTGCCCAAACGATATTGGGATTTTTAGGATATACTGCCAGGCCGATACGGCCAATTTTATCACCCGTCATAAAACCGGAGCCGGGTCCTGACACCAGTTTCCAGGTTTCTCCTCCGTCATTACTTTTATAAATGCCGCTGGTTTTGCCGCTTTCCTCAAACTTCCAGGC
>DASUDW010000007.1:0-6249 GCA_036275415.1 Chitinophagaceae bacterium
AGGCATTGCAATGGGACAATGAACTGGGAAGTTTTGAAAAAGGAAAGAATCCGGGTGTTGTATTAACCGGAAGAGACTACTCGTATTCAAGAAGGCTGGCCTAACACCTCCTTCAGCACGGGCAAACTCTTCATTACTCCAAATTCCTGTATATGCAGGCGGTAGTAATCTTCTAATCGCTGCAATAAATGACGGCGAAAATCATGATTAAGTTTTATTTGCTCCAGTTCCTGGGGTTGCATCACTTTCAGTAATTCATTAGTTACTTCGGCTTTCTTACCTTCCAGAAAATACGGGTGCGAAGGAATATGATGAACGAATTCTCCCTCCTTTAAATCAAAGTAAATCCTGTTAGCATCATACTCCCCCTTTAGGGGGCTGGGGGGCAAACCAAAATGCACCGGCAGGTGCAATGCAAAAAATAAGGGGAGATTAGCCATTACGGTTCCGGAACTATTATCCAGGTACAAAAAACAGTCTTCTGCAAAATGAAAAAGGTCGGGATTACTTTCCGGCTGCTTCAAACATTTGGTCAGCAATTCTACCATAAATAACGCCACCGCATTTTTGGGTACATCAGTCAGGATGTTCTGGTAAATAACAGACCACCTGAATTCTTTGATGCGGTTGAGCTGTTTCAGTTCATTATGATAAACCACCAGGTCAAGAATAGCCGGAGGCTGAAACATATTGGCCTTGCCTGTTCCCTTTTTCGATGATGCCCTGACCCCGTTTACTAAATAAGATTGTATGCCAAACAACTCCGTAAATAGGGTAACAATCACACTTGTTTCCCCATACTTCACTGTTCTCAGCACCAGGCCCTTTGTCTTATGTAGTTTATCCGGCATTATTGACTGATAAAGAAAATTTTGGTGGCGGTTCTTTCTTTTCTTCCATCATCACTTACCAGCACCAAATAGGCTCCGCTGGAAATTTTTTGTCCCTTGTAATTTCTTCCGTCCCAGATGGCTTGTCCGCCCAATGCCCTTGTCTGGTACACCAGTCTTCCATCCAGTTCTGTGATCTTAACGATCGCATTATTGACTAATCCGCGGATGGCAATGGTTCCGCTAAAGCCCGGTGGCACCGGGTTGGGAAATACTTTTACATTCTCATTGGTCTCACCACCTTCAGTGGCTGTACTTCGGAAAGAGCAGATTCCTTTGGCCGTTGCAAAAAAAACTTCACCGGTGGCGCCATCAATGGTAATTTTCTTCACATCGTTACTTAACAAGGGGCTGTTTAGTTCTGTAAACTGGTAGATTACTTTTTCTCCGGAAGCATTGACCAGGAAAACACCGTTGCGGGTGGCTACCCACTTTCTGTCCGCACCATCTACGGCAATACTTCTTACTTCCTGGCCTTTGAAAAGATAACCGGCAAAATTTCCATTGGGAACAATAGGCCAGGCAGCATCACATACCGGTGAATTAAAAGCCAGTTCCGGACATTGAATGACGGCCACACCATCACCGGTACCGGCCCAGATGTAGCCGCTTTTATCTTTGGCTATACAATAGACATCTGCAGAAGGCAGGTTGCCGTTTCCAGTGCCGGTGCCATATCTTCTCCATTTGTCATCGGCAATATTGTCAATAGAAGCGCCTTCGTAAAAGCAAATTAGCCCGTTGCCTTTGGGAGAAACGATCCACTTGAAATTATTATCATCAATGATGATTTGGGACAAGGCATTTTCAAACAAGGAAAAGGGCACAGAAAAACTTCTCCAGCTTCCGTCATTCTTCCGTACCCGCCACGGTTGTGCGGCACCGTAATTGGCAATCCATAAATTATTGTCTTTGTCAAATGCCAGCCCCGATACCCGGTAGCTTCCGGGATCACCCGCAGCAGCACCAAGGTTATTTTGCTTGAAAATGTCAAACGCATTGTTATCCTTTATATGTAACAAGCCGCCGCCGAAAGAACCGGCCCACAGTGTTTCATCTTTTTTATCCACTGCCAGTGTGATAAAATCAAGCAGTGAATCGAGTGCCGTATAACGATACCGGTTAATATTTTTCCAAACCCCTTCTTTAAAAACATAAACACCATCACCGTTGTACTGGTAATTCCAGGCATCATTCACTGAACCGGCAGTGGCATAAAAAACATTGTTGTAAACCAGCATCTCTCCTCCGGCTTTTTCCTGCGGAGAGTTCAATGTGTATTGTTCATAGGTATTTCCGGCACTAAAGCGGGAAAGACAGGCAAACTGATCGGCGACCCAGGGAGATCCATTCACCAGGATGGCTTTTCGGGGAAAAGAGATCGCAGCAGCATTGCCTAATAAACGGTTCAGGCTTCCGTCAGCATTCAATACCACTACCCTGCTGATGCCTGACAGCTGCCGTTCACAGATCAATAGTTTATTTTCTGCAACCACGGTGCTCACAAAAGGCCAGCCATCGGTGTACCACAAACTCCAGTTATTGCCATTCTGAATAAACAATGAATCATTCTTCTGTACCACCACTTTTCCCTGGATGGTCATTACGTTATTGCAGGCGCCGGCCGGCAAACCGCTGCTGCCGCTGAGCAATTGCCAGTTAATATAATTGGCTGGATTATTACTGTTAACACTTGTCTTTTTCAAACCTTCTTCTGTAGCCGCATAAAAAAACGAGGCATCGCTGGTAAAGCCACTTATTTTTACCGGGTTGCCTCCTGCGCCGATGAACCAGGTGTCTTTTACTTCGTAACGGTTGCCATCAATAACGATAACCCCTAAACCGCTGCAGAGGTAAAAATTACCCGCCAGCGGATAGATGTTATAAATGGTCTTGTTTCCAATGATGGTTGACCTCTTAATATCAGGGATATTATAAATATCATTCCGGTAAATGATATCAATATTGCTGTTGGCATACGCAATGCAGAGTTTTTCGCCGGCATCATCTGCCTTTATGGCGCTGATCCCCGTTTCGCTAAGACCTGTAACCCTGCTGTACCTTTCAATGCTGTTTTCAACAGGATTTACGCTGAAAAGACTATATGGAGTTGCTGCAAAAATTTTACCTGCGGCTGTAGTTACATCAATGGCACTGTTATACGGCAGGTGTTCCCGCCAGAGACCAATCGGTGGCAGCGGATCCTGCGCCATACCACAGCAAGTACAAAAAATAAACAAGATGGAAAATATCTTTCTCACTCATCAAAAGTATCATAAACAGTCATCTCCCTTCTAAGCTTTTTTACCTTTCTTTGCAGCCTTACTGATACAGATTGTTTTATGTGGCAGAGTTTAGGCCGTTTTATTTTACGATACAGGTTACCGCTTCTTCTTATACTGGCAGCCATTACAGCATTCATGGGTTATCATGCCAGCAAGGTGCAACTGAGCTACGATTTTGCCAGGGCTATTCCCATTAACAACCCTAAATACAAGGTTTACCAGGAGTTTAAAAAGAAGTTTGGCGAAGACGGCAACCTGCTGGTACTGGGTATACAAACCGATAAATTATTTACAGAGAACCTGTTTAATGCCTATGCCGACCTGCAGCGAAAACTGAAAGGGGTTAAAGGGGTGGATGACATCATTTCGGTGCCCACGGCCATCAAACTGGTAAAAGTGCCGGAGACAGAGAAGCTGAAAGCCGAAACTATTTTCCCAGATAAAAAACTCAGCCAGGCGGAAATTGACAGCGCTGCTGCGAGTTTCCTGAACCTGCCTTTTTACCGTCAGTTATTGTATAACCCGCAAACCAATGCCTGGCTGATGGGCATCCGCATCAACAAAGACCTGATGGCTTCCAAAGCCCGGATCGGCATTGTGCATACCATCCGGCAAATAGCGGATGATTTTGGAAAGGCCAATAATATTACGGTGTACAAAAGCGGCCTGCCGCAGATAAGAACCGAACTAACGGAACGCATCACCCGGGAAATGCGGCTTTTCATTATTGCCTCATTGATCTTATCAGCTGTTATCCTGTTGCTTTTCTTCCGTTCGTTCAGCGCCATGTGGCTTTCACTGGTCGTGGTTTTCATTGGAGTGATCTGGAGTTTTGCCACCATCCAGTTATTTGGCTACAAGATCAGTGTGCTGAATGCATTGATCCCGCCATTGATTGTGGTGATTGGCATCCCCAACTGTATTTATTTTCTGAACAAATTCCATACGTCATACAATGAAACGGGCGAAAAGAAAGCTTCGCTGGTGATGATGGTGGACCGGATGGGTGTGGTAACGTTGTTCTGCAACCTGGCAGCTGCCATCGGCTTTGCTGTATTTGCCCTGACACAAAGCCAGATACTGAAAGAGTTTGGCGTAGTGGCCGGTATCAACATACTGGCTTTATTCTTCATCTCCCTCATTTTCATTCCTGCGGTACTAAGTTATTTACCGGCGCCAAAAAGCCGGCATACGAAATACCTGACCAACCCGCGGCTCAACCGCTGGCTCGACCGGCTGGAAAGATGGTCGCTCAATCACCGGAAACTGATCTATGGGGTATCCATCGCCGTGGTAGCCGTGTCTGTTGCCGGTATCTTCCAGTTAAAAACACTGGGCTTTATTGTGGATGATTTGCCGAAAGAAGATAAACTGTACACGGACCTCCGCTTTTTTGAAAAGAATTTTAAAGGGGTGATGCCGCTGGAAATACTGGTGGATACCAAAAAGAAATACGGTGTAACCCGCAACCTCAATAATCTGCAGCGGATTGATTCACTGTCGCAGTTCTTGGCCGGTCTGCCGGACATCGGGCGGCCGCTCAGCATAACAGACGGGTTGAAATTTGCCAACCAGGTTTTCAACGACGGTGATACAGCCTATTACAGTATGCCCTCTGAGTATGCCCTGCCGGCCCTTTCGGGTTACCTGAGCCCCAAAAACGACGGCAACGGCAGTAAGAATTCCTTTTCCAAACTGGTGGCTACGTTTATGGATTCGGCCCGGCAGGAAGCCCGGATCAGCGTAAGTATGGCCGATGTGGGCAGTAAAAGATTACCGCAAATACTGGACAGCATCGAAAACCGTGTCAATCAATTATTTGACAAAGAAAAGTACGAAGTCAGGATGACCGGTACCAGTGTTACTTTCCTGGAGGGCAGCGGCTATATCATCAACGGGTTAAAAGACAGTATCATCTGGGCCTTTGTACTTATTGCCCTTTGCATGCTGTACCTGTTCCGTTCGGCCCGTATTCTGCTTTGTTCATTGATTCCCAATATCATACCGCTGCTCATCACCGCCGGTGTCATGGGCTGGGCCCGCATACCCCTGAAACCTTCTACCGTGTTGGTTTTCAGTGTGGCGCTGGGTATTGCCATTGATATCACCATCCGCTTCCTGGTTAACTACAAACAGGAGTTGCCCCGCCACCAGTTCAATATGGAACAAACGGTGATAGAAACCATACACAGTACCGGCATCAGCATTATTTATACCTCGATGGTATTAATTGCCGGGTTCATCATTTTCTGTTTCAGCGGCTTTGACGGTACCAAGGCTTTGGGATGGCTTACCTCCCTTACGCTGGTGACCGCCACCTTTACCAACCTGGTGCTTTTACCCGCCATTCTGATTTCCTTTGTCAGAATGAAGAAATAAGGCCTTTTGCCCTACATTTGTACGCAGCAACGCAAGGCGGAAATTTGTCTGTAAAATCTGGGCTTTTTTAACGCTGGTTAGGGTGGCTTAACACCGGGCCGGTAAGGGGCTTAAAAACTGAACATTTTTTTCCGTTTTTCGTTGAAGGTTAATTAATTTCAGCCCCCCGTAAGCCTGCATAGGAACAGGGGAATTTCGAACTCTTTTTATACTAAAACTAAACGCACATGAGAAAACTGTTTTTACTGCTTTTTGGCGTTGTGTTTTTTGCCACATCGGCACTGGCACAACGAACCATCACAGGTAAGGTTACTGATGAAAAAGGCGCTGCAGTTGCCAACGCATCTGTAATTGTGAAAGGTACCACTGCCGGTACCACTACGAAGGCCGATGGTACATTCAGCCTTCCCATACCTGCCAATGCAAGAGTATTAGTCGTTTCATCCGTAGACTTTTTGACACAGGAACTGAACATCGGTTCCGAATCTACTTTTTCTGTTGCCCTGAAAGGGGAAGATAAAGTGATGCAGGAAGTAGTGGTGGTGGGTTATGGCACCCAGCAGAAGAAAGCCTTTACCGGTTCAGCTTCTAAAATTGATGCAAAAGAATTTTCTAACCTACAGAGCCCATCAATTGACAAACAGTTAGCAGGCCGTGCAGCCGGTGTGCAGGTAACTAACCAGGGAGGATTAGCT
>DASUDW010000008.1:0-7858 GCA_036275415.1 Chitinophagaceae bacterium
GTCCCTTGCCTTGGTAGCCAGTTCTACTACTTTCTTTTCAATATCAGCCATACTAAGGCTTTCCACATTTCGCATAACTGGAACAGTCAGGCCCCTCGGTGTGCTTACGGCAATGCTGATATCCGCATAATCATGATAAACAAGCTGGTCACCGTCAATTGATGCATTGACAGTTGGCCATTCCGACAAAGCAATGGCACAAGCCTTCGCAAAAAAACTCATAAAGCCGAGCCCTACCCCATGCACTTCCTTGAACTTGTCTTTGAACTTGTTCCGTATTTCCATGATGCTGCTCATGTCCGCTTCATTGAAAGTGGTGAGCATTGCTGTTGTATTCTTGGCCTCTACCAACCGGCGGCTGATAGTTTTGCGAAGGTTGCTCATTTTCTCAGTCCGCATAGTACGGCTGAAAAGCTCATTGCCGGCAAATGCCTTTTTACCGGGATTAGCAAGGGCTGCCAGCACATCATCTTTCAGGATTTTACCTGCAGGACCTGATGGAACCAAAGTTTTAGGATCAACTTTTTTATCTGCAATTATTGCCGAAGCAACAGGACTGGCTTTTATATCGTTTGAAACTGCAACAACAGGAGCCGCTGAAATGGTAGGTTTACTGTCTGTCGCCGGTTTCTTTTCTGTCTCCGCAGGCTTAGTACTGGCTTCGGGTTTTGCGGCCGTCTCATCTATACTGGCCAACAGGTCACCGATCTTCAGGGTGTCACCCTCTTGTAAGGGCCCAAGTTTAATGATACCACCCTGCTCCGCATTGACCTCAAAAGTGGCTTTTTCACTTTCCAGTTCCGCAATCACTTCATCCCTTTCAACATAATCACCATCTTTCTTTAACCATTTCAGCAAGGTAACTTCGCTGATTGATTCGCCAACTGTCGGTACTTTTATTTCAATCATAATAACTTATTTCTGTTTTAAATACTAAACGCAGTTTCAATCAGTTCGAACTGCTCCTGCACATGCACTTTATTATACCCGGTTGCCGTAGAAGCAGAAGGCTGACGGCTCACCACACCAAAATTGATTTGCTTAAGGTTCATTTGCAGGAATGATGCGGCCCCCATATTCAGCGGCTCTTCCTGCACCCAGAACCAGGTAGCTTTATTGTATTTCTTTTGTAAAGCCTCTATTTGTTTAAAAGGAAGCGGATATAATTGTTCCAGCCGGATAATGGCAATATCATCCCTGCTCTCTCTTTGTTGTCTTTCAGCCAGGTCAAAATACATCTTGCCGCTGCAGAATAAAACCTTTCTTACTTTCAATGCATCCGCATGGGCGTCATCAATAACTTCCCTGAACCCGCCGGAAAGAAATTCCTCAACCCTTGAATAACTTCCGGTATGCCGCAGGTTGGCCTTGGGTGAAAAATTAACCAGGGGTTTTCTGAATGGCCATGCCAGCTGCCTTCTTAACGCATGAAAGAAATTTGCAGCGGTTGTAATATTGGTAACAATAATATTCAGTTCAGCGCTGAGTTGCAAAAACCTTTCCAGCCTTGCACTGCTGTGTTCAGGCCCCTGTCCTTCATAACCATGAGGCAATAACATCGTTACGCCATTCATCCTGTTCCACTTCTGTTCTCCTGCTGCAATGAATTGGTCAATCATTGTTTGGGCACCATTGGCAAAATCACCGAACTGTGCTTCCCACATCACCAGTGCATTGGGATTGGCCAGTGCATAGCCATATTCAAAGCCGAGCACACCATATTCACTGAGCAATGAATTATAGATTCTGAATTTGCCGGTGGCGCCGGGTATATGGCTGAGCCTGCTATAGGGCTTATCTGTGTTCTCATCCTGCAGCACAGCATGACGGTGAGAGAAAGTACCTCTTCTTACATCCTGGCCGCTCATCCGCACATCTTTTCCCTCCAGTAATAAACTGCCATAGGCCATCAATTCACCGGTAGCCCAATCCACCTTCTGTTCGGTTTCATACAATTTGATCTTATCCTGTAATATTTTTTCCACCTTCCTGAGGGGCTTAAAATCTGCAGGCCATTTCATAATAGAATCAAACACTGTTTTGAAACTATCCTGGCTGATGGCAGTTACAGGCGATTGGTCAAAATCTTCTAAAGTTGCCCTTCTCAATTTCTTCCATTCCAGTTCCGGGGGCTGGTAATGATAAGGAAGAGGATTTTGTTTTACTTCATCCAGCCTTTCCTGCAGGTCGGCCCAGAACTTTTTCTCCATTTCCTTTGCCAGGGCCTGTGCATCAGGCTCTCCGTTTTCCAGCAGGTATTTGATATACACTTCCCTTGGATTGGGATGCTTATCAATTAATGCATACAGGTGGGGCTGGGTGAATTTGGGGTCATCGCCCTCATTATGGCCATGACGCCGGTAACAAACCATGTCAATAAAAACATCGCTGTTAAACTCCTGGCGGTAACGGGTAGCAATTTCAGCACACTTTATCACGGCTTCGGGATCATCACCGTTCACATGAAAAACAGGGGCTTGTATAGCCGCTGCCAGAGACGTACAATAATCTGAGCTTCGGGCATCGTCAAAGTCAGTAGTAAATCCTATCTGGTTATTGATGACATAATGGATAGTGCCGCCGGTATAATAACCCTTCAGGTAACTCATTTGCAATACTTCGTATACAATGCCCTGGCCGGCGACTGAAGCATCACCATGAATCAGGATAGGAAGGATACGGTCAAACTCGCTATGATACATGATATCAGCCTTTGCCCTGGCAAAACCAACCACTACAGGGTTCACCGCTTCAAGGTGTGAAGGATTAGGCATCAGTTTTAGACGGATCGTTTTATCATTCGCTGTTTGCACTTCACTACCGTAGCCCATATGATATTTCACATCACCGCTGCCCATCGTTTGGTCCACTTTGGCAGTGCCTTCAAACTCACTAAAGATTTGTTCGTAGGTTTTACCCATGATATTGGCCAGCACATTCAGCCTTCCCCGGTGTGCCATGCCGATAACTACTTCATGTACTTCGTTATCTGCAGCTGTACTGATGATAGCATCCAGTGCTGCAATAGTGGTTTCTCCTCCTTCCAGGGAAAAACGTTTTTGCCCGACATATTTCGTGTGCAAAAACTTCTCAAACATTACACCCTGGTTCAGTTTCTCCAAAGCCCTTCTTTTTTTCAAAAGGGGTAAGGGATGAAGCATGGTGTTCTCTATCTCACGGGTCAACCAGTCAACCTTTTGGGGATCGCTGATGTATTTAAACTCAACTCCCAAACTGGAAGCATAGCATTTCTCCAGATGAGATAAAATAGTACGGAGTGTTGTGGTGCCCAACCCAAGAAATCTTCCAGCCTGAAATTCCTTGTCAAGATCCGGTTCAGAAAATCCATAAAAACCAAGATCAATGTTAGCCCCCCTGTCTTTTCTCTTCCTGATAGGATTGGTGTTGGCAATCAGGTGTCCTTTATTTCGGTATCCCAAAATAAGCCGGTAGGCCATTAATTCCTTCATCCAGTCAACACCTGTACCTGCAGGCATAGGCCCGGCTGGTAAGTTGACCGGCATCTCTTCTACTGCCCTACCGGCAATAGCTGCATTAGTGACTGCAAAATCAAATCCTTCAAAAAACTTCCGCATGTCCGGGTCTATGCTGCCGGGATCCTTCAGGAAATCATGATAAAGGCTTTCTATATATGCAGGAGATGAGTTGGTGATATAGGAAAAATCCTTCATGGGGGTGAAAGTTTGTAGAAATTCAGATTGGGGGCACAAATATCGGTCAAAATAGGGAAAAACGGCCCTCATTTTGAACTGTTTATACAACCCTGTTTTAAGGAAAACCAAACCATCGAATCCCAGGGTTTTATACAAAGAGACAGGACTCTTTTATTCGAATTAAATAACTGAAAATTTGGTGGTTAATGCGCCCGGGCTTACCTTTGCCGTCCCTAAAAAGTAATAAGAATGGCTAATCATAAAGCTACAAAGAAGGATGCCCGCCAGGCGGCAAAACGTCGTGACAGAAACAGGTATTACGGAAAAACTACCCGTAATGCTATCCGGGATATGAAAGATGCAGGCGGTAAAGAAATGGGAGAGAAATTTCCTGATGTAGCCAGCATGATCGATAAATTAGCTAAACGTGGCGTTATTCATAAAAACAAAGCTGCTAACCTTAAAAGTAAGCTGGCTAAAAAAGTGAACGCAGCTGCTAAATAAGCTATTCCGATAAAATTATACGAAAGGCATCCGCTATTGGGATGCCTTTTTTATTTTTATAAATAATCATTCGTATGCGATTCTTTTGGATTACCCTGGTTGCCTTATTTGGAACTGAAACTTTTGCTCAAAATAAGATCACCACAAAATTTGAACTTTCAAATGGCACACAAACCCCCGCCTATTTTGAAATTATAGATTGGTGGAAATCACTTGACGAAAAATCAGGTAAGGTTAAAATGCTGACAATGGGTATGACAGATGCCGGCTACCCGCTTCACCTGGTAGTGGTTGCCAATAATGGTGATTATAATTTTAAAAATATCCGCAAGAACAATAAACGGATCATTTTCATCAACAACGGCATTCACCCCGGGGAGCCTGATGGTATAGATGCCAGCATGTTAATGGTAAGAGATATTGTAACAGGCAAATATAAAATACCGGATAACCTGGTGCTGGCCATCATACCTGTATATAATATTGGCGGATGCCTCAATCGCAGCGCCAACTTCCGTGTGGATCAAAACGGCCCGGAGGAATTTGGTTTCAGGGGTAATTCACAAAACCTGGACCTTAACAGGGATTTTATTAAATGTGATTCAAGGGAAGCAAGATCTTTTGCCGAAATATTTCACCTGCTTGATCCCGATGTATTTGTAGATAACCATGTCAGTAATGGGGCGGACTATCAGCACATAATGACATTGCTGACTACACAACACACAAAATTGGGAGGTGTGATGGGTGAGTATTTGCATAATGAATTTGAACCGGCACTATACCGGCTTATGAAAGAAAAGGGATTTGACCTGATCTCCTATGTAAATGTTTGGGGCGACACACCGGATAAAGGCTGGCAGGAATACTGGGATACACCGAGATATGCCAGCGGCTATGCTGCATTGTGGAATACATTTTCCTTTGTTCCGGAATCACACATGCTCAAGCCCTATGACCAACGGGTAAATGCCACATATGCATTAATGCAATGTTTTATTGATTTCACTGCAAAAAACAGTGACAAAATAAAACAACTGAGAGACGAAACTAAGAAAAGGGTAAAAGAAGCAACATCGTTTCCTATCAGTTGGTCGTTGGATAAATCAGTATTCAAAGAATTAAAATATAAGGGGTATGAATCCGGAAAAAAACCCAGCGAAGTATCTGGTCTGCCACGCCTTTATTATGACAGAACAAAACCATATGAAAAAATAATTCCAATTTATGATTATTTCCCTCCAAAAGATTTTATTACAAAACCTGAAGCATATATAATACCGCAAGGATGGTGGAAAGTGATAGAATTACTAAAACTGAATAATGTAGAAATGTTCAGATTGGAAAAGGATACATCATTCAGCGTAGAAGTATATAAAATTGAAGATTATAAAACAATGCCCCGGCAATATGAAATGCATCATTTGAACAGTGAGGTAAAAACAAACACTTCTATTCAAACACTTAATTTCAGAAAAGGAGATTGGTACATACCGTTGAACCAGGTGGCAAACAGGTTTTTGATAGAGACCCTTGAGCCCAAAAGTGAAGACTCCTATTTCGCATGGAACTTCTTTGACGCCATCTTGGGTCAGAAAGAAGGTTACTCTGCCTATGCGTTTGAAGATATAGCGGCTGAATTTCTTAAAAACAATAAAGAATTACAAAAGAAATTAGATGATAAAAAGGCAACAGATCCTGCTTTTGCAAAAGACGGAAGAGCTCAATTGAATTTTGTTTATCAAAATTCCCCTTGGTTTGAACCTGCCTATCTGCAGTATCCGGTTTACAGAAAATTATAGATCCCTGGGTTAATGCTTTTTTGAATCAGTCCCTTTAAAAAGATAACGACCAAGAAAGAAGCCTGTCAGCAAAACAATTACTGACAAGTATCCTACCCACTCATAATTCAACAGCCGGCCGTTTTTATCATCAGTTACAATATACCCTGAGAGGAGTGCAGCAGCGCCGGTACCCAGGTGTTGTATACTGCTGTTCAAACTCATAAAACTGCCTCTGTTTGCAGCGCCTGTTGCATTACTGACCATGGTTTGTGAACTGACAGCCCTTCCTGTCGCCAGGGCAAACCACAATGCAAAAAAACCGAGAACAACAGAAAAAGGAAGAACCGGTAAATTGGTTAGCAATATTACAAATACAAAAGAAAGCGGTACACAAATACTAAAAATAGAAAGCTTGCCTACTTTATCAGAAAGCTTGCCCAAATAAATAGCTGAGAGGAAAGAGGCAATTCCCCCAATCAGATAAATTAAGGGTGTTACTGATCTGGGATAGCCCATATTAAACTCCATATATGGATTAATAAAAGGAATGATAAGAAAATGGCCCATCATCATTAATCCTGAAAAAAGCAACGTCAACCCGGTGGTTTTATCAGACAAAGTATTTCTTATTTGCCTCAACTTATTTTTCTCTGAATTTTCAATTGTTAAATGCTCCTTTAAACCAGGAAGAAAATAAAATGATAATGGCCATAATATTATGGCAAGAATGGCAACAAAAAGAAATGGCACATGCCAGTCATCTTTGAAAATATCAACCAGGTAAAGCGAAAAAGTAACACCAACGGAAGAAGCAACAGCAAATGAACTCATAACGGCTCCCATAGCGGCGCCTCTCCTTTCATATGAAAATAAATCGCCTAACATGGATAAAACCTGCCCGCCGATTATTCCGCCAAAAATACCTGCTATAATTCTTGATATCAGCAATAATTGATAAGAGCTGGAAAACCCGCAAGCAGCAGTGCCAACAATAAACCCGGCATAGGTAAACAACAGTAGCCTTTTCCTTTCAAATTTATCGGCATATATGGCCATCAACAAACCAGCTACAAAAGAGCTTACAGGATAAGAAGCTAAGAGCAGACTAAACTGCTTTGGGGAAATTTCAAACTCGGGTATAAGATAATTGCCCAAAGGCATCATAATCATAAAGTCAAGGATATGAGTAAAATTGATACTCGCAAGAAGCAATAATATGATCCTTTCCTTTTTAGTCATTAATTGAAGTTAATGGGTTATTACTGCAAAAAAAAAGCCCCGACATAAATGTCAGGGCTTTCAATGAATATGGCAGCTACCTACTCTCCCGCATTGTGGTGCAGTACCATCGGCCATGAGGGGCTTAACTTCTCTGTTCGGTATGGGAAGAGGTGAACACCCTCGGCAAAACCACCATAAGAATGTAAAACTAACAGACTAAGAATAGAACTATTAGTCAATAATGTCATATTGGAAAATGTTAGAGAGTATCTAAAAAAAATTAAAGCGTACGGGCAATTAGTACTACTCGGCTTTGATGTTACCACCTTTACACCTGTAGCCTATCAACGTCATAGTCTTTGACGACCCTTAAAAGTAAACTCATCTTGAGGAAGGTTTCACGCTTAGATGCTTTCAGCGTTTATCCTGTCCGTACATAGCTACTCAGCATTGCACCTGGCGGCACAACTGATACACCAGCGGTACGTACGACCCGGTCCTCTCGTACTAAGGTCATGTCCTCTCAATTTACTTGCGCCCACCACAGATAGGGACCGAACTGTCTTGCGACGTTCTGAACCCAGTTCACGTGCCACTTTAATCGGCGAACAGCCGAACCCTTGGGACCTTCTCCAGCCCCAGGATGTGACGAACCGACATCGAGGTGCCAAACCT
>DASUDW010000009.1:0-6308 GCA_036275415.1 Chitinophagaceae bacterium
AATTTCTTTATTGAAGCAAGACCGGCTACCTTAAAAGTATACCGGGTAAAAGGAAAACTGACCATCGCGGTAGAACAAAGGGACCAGTTCTTCACCTTGTTTTTTCATGACAGGAAATTAAGATCGGGCAAATATGATATTGCCCCGGGATCCAGGGGCGGCAGGGAAGTGGAAGCAACTTACTCTTTTAAAACCGGCGACCAGGCTTCCTATATCGTTTTATCCAAAGGATCCGTTGATGTAAGTTTTGATAAGGAAAAGAATATGTGGCTCCTGAAAGTCTATGGCCTGATTGCCAACATGGTGGAAAGATCGGTTACCTATTACAGGGTGAAGGCTGACTTGTTTGTTCTCTGATACCTTCAATTTTGCTGCAATTATTATAATTTGAGTGAATAGTCATGAAGTTCATGACTGCTCATACTGTTCCCTTTCATCCCGTTATGCATATTCCCGCAGGAAAGCCCTGAAGCCTTATCTAAAAAGATAACCGGATAAAGTGATTGCCATTTTGCAATGGAACTGTTTACTTTACAACGGGGATGTTATACTTCGCTATAAACTCCGAATTAAGCGAAAAGAAGAAAATTCAACTGCCTCTCTGTGAACCGGTATTTTGTTGCTTGCTGACAAAGCCGGATTTGGGCTTCTGAATGAATTTGGATGTTTGAGCAGAAGCTGCTTTGCCTTTTTTATCGTCTTTCTTTTTACCTTTTTTGTTCTGGTTCAGCAATGACATAGTCTTTTTTTATTTTAAAGATAAATAATTATTTGCCATTGTTGATGATCCGGCAGGCTGTATTCATCCGTTCATCCACCTGCGTAATATTGAAATTGATCATATCGGCCTGTTTGCTGTCGTTATACAATTTCTCCAGGTCCGCACTGGTCTTGCTGAGCTGGTTCTGGTCGATGCCGGGGATATTGCTCCTGATAGAGGTAATCAGTTCCTTCAGTTCTGCATAGTTCTGGCTGTAGATCATTTCAAATTCTTTCTGCAGTTTCTTGATCGAAGAGGTGATGAGTTTTACGGTGGTGGGCGCATCTGGCGGGTACAGGACCGTTTCCGTTGTTACCCTCGCCGTATCCAGCCATAGCTGCAGTTTCTGCGGGTCGTAATATTTTTGAATGATGTTTTCAATAGCCATGTTCTTCATAGATGGCTTGTGAATGTCTTTCTGCAGGGTTGTTACACATTCTGCCAGGAAATCTTTGATGTCTTCCTTCAGCTCTTCTGTTTTATTCAATACTTTCTCGGCCTGTATGGCAAACTGCTCATTGATGGCATTCAGTTTTTCATACTGGTAAAAATATTGCTGGATGCGGGCTATGAATTTATTCAGGTCTTCCCGGGTAATACTTTTTTCAGTGATAACGAGGTTGCCCACCAGCGACATGACGGTACTGAATATGCCGAGGGAAGGCATGTATTTCTTTACGGATTTGATGCCGTTTTCTTCAGGGTTGTTCAGGAAGTTTTCTATCACTTCCCTGAATTTATTACCATCGGTTTTTTTAACCTTGTCGAGAAGTGGTTTCAATGCGGTGAGTATCTCCGTTTTTAAACTAAACCCCAGTTCATTATTCACCGGGTTGTTCAGGCCGGAGATCTTATTCCTGTAATTATCCTTTTTCAGCAAGCTGTTCAGGGAGTTGACCGAATTATTGGCGCTTTCTACAAAGTAAGCTATGGAAAGGATGCCCGGTTTATTATCCTTTTTTGCAACGGTGATGGGGGCTTGTGCCAGTAAGGCTGTTGATAACAACAAAGGAGTTAACAACAGCGCAATAAAGTGCCTGTTACAGTTGGTGGTATGCATGTTCCGCAGTTTTTATCATGGATGCATCCTGTGTACTTATTACACAGGGGGCAGATAAATTTGCGAACCGGAAAAATCCCAAAGGGCTATTTTAAAAATACCCGCAGGAGGGGATGTGTTGTTGTGGACGGATGAATTTATTTTACAGCAGTTCTTTACCACCATACAGCATGGCTGATTTTTTTTAACCCCGCTTTGCCGGGGTTTTTTTATGGACGGAAGAGGATGCCCGACATGATTTTTAAGGCAGTGGCCGTATGTTTATCCGTACCGGCTTTGGAAGTAAAAGTGACCGTATACAACCTCGTTTTATAAAAGCAAAACCACTGGATCATCCGTACCCGTATACTGGTATCAATTTTATTATAACCGGAGTAAATGATCTCCCCGGCATCTTCATTGTTCCATTTAAAGATGCGTTGCCCTTCTTCCTGAAAATCATTGAAAGAGTTTTTCATAGTGCCCATCAGCCCGGGCATGACATCTTTTATCTTGTACCTGGTGCCAAAGTCAGGGTTGCTGCTTACACTGATATTGATGTTTTCCAGGAAATCATCCTGCGGGTCATCGGCAGGTGAAGTGAAGAAGACCCGTTTATTCTCTTTTATCTTATGGGTCCAGTTGGAAGGATATTTAGCGGTGAATAAGAATGCCGTATCACTGAAACTCACCCAGTTCTGTCCCGATGAACTCAAAACCAGCAATAAGCCCGCCAGGATATATGTTAACCGCTTCATCTTTTTTATAAAAGTACAGCATTTGCTTTACCGCGGAGGCCCGCCTTATAAAATACCCGCAGGAGGGTATACCATTGTACTGATTTACCGCTACATTTAAAATAAAAATGATGAAGCAACTATGTATAATAGCAACCTTTTTTATTACGCTTGGTTCCTTTGCGCAATCCGGGTTCAATACCGGCCAGTTTCCGGTAAAGGGTCAATTGGTAAAGGTCAAAGACTGGGGCAGCCGGGCCTTAATGATCCTTTCTGATAATTATTTCAGTGCCACCCGTGACAGTATCATTTACCAGGTAGGGCAGGAGGAGTTTGATGAATTGAAGAACAGGTGTGCGGCCAATGGCTGGCCCGAAGGTTTATATGTTTCGGGGGTATCTGATGAAGAAGACAAAGCTTTTGATGCAAAGTTGAACCGGCTGAAGATGTACCGGATTGCGGCATATACACATATTTACAACGGAAAAACATTTGACCGATATGCCATCCTGCGGGTGCCCTATGAAGAAAACAAGGATTGGGACCTGTCGGTAAAATGGACGGGCAATCTGTATTTCTTATTAAAGGAAGCTGATGTAGAAACAATTCAATGAATGAACCGATGATCAACCTTAACGCATGCCGCCCTGCTGCATTATTATTATCTTTGCAGGCTTATGGCAGCAATATCGAACAAAGAAGAAAGAAGCCTCAATTTCCTGGAAGAGATCATCGAGGAGCACCTGAAGAACGGCACCTATAAAAGTATCGTAACCCGTTTTCCGCCGGAGCCGAATGGTTATCTGCACATTGGTCATGCCAGCAGCATATGCCTCAATTTTGGCCTCACCCAAAAATACCCGGGCTACACCAACCTGCGGTTCGATGATACCAACCCTGTTACGGAAGAAACAGAATATGTAGATAGTATCAAAGACGATGTCCGCTGGCTGGGCTTTGAATGGAAATATGAACGCTATGCCAGTGATTATTTTGATAGCTTATATGAATATGCCCTGCAACTGATTGATAAAGGCCTTGCCTATGTGGATGACAGCACTTCAGAAGAAATTGCGGCCATGAAGGGCACCCCCACTGAACCCGGAAAGGACAGCCCGTACAGAAACAGGCCCGTTGCGGAGAACAGGGATTTATTTATCCGCATGAAGAACGGTGAGTTCCAGGATGGGGCTAAAACACTAAGGGCTAAAATTGACATGGCCCATATTAACATGCTGATGCGGGACCCCATTTTGTACCGCATCAAACATGCCCACCATCACCGCACCGGCGATAAATGGTGCATTTACCCGATGTATGATTTTGCCCATGGACAAAGTGATTCCATTGAAGAGATCACCCACTCTATCTGTACCCTGGAATTTGTTCCGCACCGGGAGTTGTATGACTGGCTGATCGAAAAACTGGAGATCTATCCTTCGCATCAATATGAATTTGCCCGGAGAAATATCAACTACACCGTTACCAGTAAAAGAAAGTTACTGCAACTGGTCAACGAAAACTTTGTAAGCGGATGGGATGATCCCCGCATGCCCACCATCAGCGGATTGCGCCGCAGGGGCTATACGCCGGAGAGCATCCGTGATTTTTGCGACCGCATCGGTGTGGCCAAGCGGGAAAACATGGTGGACGTAGGCCTGCTCGAATTCTGTGTAAGGGAACACCTGAATAAGATTGCCCTGCGCCGGATGGTGGTGTTTGATCCGGTAAAAGTGGTGATCACCAATTATACAGGTGAAGGGGAGATGCTGCCCACCGAAAATAATCCTGAAGACCCGACTGCCGGAGTAAGGGATCTGCCCTTCAGCAAAGAGCTGTTGATCGAAAGGGATGATTTTATGGAAAACCCGCCTAAAAAATATTTCCGCCTGGCACCGGGTCAAATGGTGCGGTTGAAATCGGCCTATATTATCCGTTGTGATGAAGTGGTAAAAGATGCGGGCGGAGAAATCACCGAACTGCATTGTTCTTATATACCGGAGAGCAGGAGCGGCGCTGATACCAGCGGCATCCATGTTAAGGGTACCCTGCATTGGGTGAACGCATCAACCGCCCTTGCCGTAGAGGTAAGAGAATATGACCGCTTGTTTAAAGTGGAAGACCCCACCGATGAGGAAGGTGATTTCAAAGATTATATCAATCCGGAAAGCCTGAAAGTGGTGACCGGCTATGCAGAACCATCGCTGGCCTCTGCCACAGCAGCCGACCGTTTCCAGTTTTTAAGAAAGGGATATTACTGCCTCGATAAAGAAGCTGCGGCAGAACGACTGATCTTTAACCGCACAGTTACACTGAAAGATGCCTGGGCCAAAGAGGTAAAAAAGAGTTGATGCCTTCAGTGCTTTTAGATTATCTTACCGGTAGTTAAATCAGGTAAAACAATGATTTTTATCAGACATTTTGCCTGCATTGCTTTATAGTTTCGGCTAAAACTTAATACCATGAGCTACATAAGCATTACCAATATTGGTACCCGACATTCCGATGCGTTAAGAGGCCTGAATTTTTACAGGGAAGAATTCAAGTACATGAAAGTCCGCCTGGACGAGGTGGCCTCTAAAAACACCAGTTTCGAAGCCCGCCAGGGCCTGGAGCATTTCCAGAACCAGTTTGACATACAGGAAAGAAATATTCACGACCTGAAACACAAGATCGATGAACATGTGCATACAATGGGCTACGATGCGCAAACCCACCAGGGAAGGGTAGACCCGGCACATAAAGAAATGGAAAAAGAATTAATGGAAGAATATTCCCAGTTGGAAAGGGTGATCAACGAAGTGAGGCATGAGTTCAACAACTTCCTGAGTAAATGGATGTAATGATAAAAGGGCCGGTTTTACCGGCCCTCTTCTTTTAATTGATCCTCTGTTTATTTTACCACAATCCCCTGCGGATCTTTTACAAATAAATAGCTGTCGGATTCCACAAAATCATTAACCCGTATTTCAATGCCGGTTGGTTTACCTTCCTTGAAATAGAATTTGGCCGGATGAATACCGTACCCGATATGGGAATAGGTAAGCCGGAACTCATTATTGTCCATATACTCCATGTACCCGATAATATCCGGGTGGTGTTGCAGCCGGCATATCAGCATCTCGCCCCCCTTGCTGATGGTCACCTTCCCGTACAAAGTATTATAATACTCCCCGGTAAAATCTTCCAGCGGCAAAGCCGGTTTGTTCTTGCGGTCAACCCTTGTTTTTAGTTCAGCCAGTTCCTTGTCGTTTTGTTTTTTGTTTTGCGCAAAGAAACCACACTGGAATTTGCTTCTGTCGGTAAAGGCAACACCGAGGTAGGCATCGAGTAATTGGTAACGAAGGGCTTCAAAGAAATTCTGGTTATCATTATTGGTAAGGATGGTGATACCCAGGTTTTCTTCGGGCACAAAGCAAACATTGGTGACATGGCCAAAGGCGCCGCCCGTATGCCAGTACACCTGGCGGCCGGCATAGTCTGTTGAATACACACCTAAGCCGTACCCCCTGTAGTGAGTGGGATAGATGGTCGACGTCCGGCTACCGGTAAGAATGTTGACATCACGGGTCTTTTGCAATACGGGCCAGGGTAAAATTTGTTTGCCTTCATAACGGCCGCTGTCCAATTGAAGCATAAGCCATTTAGTGAGGTCTTTTACATTGCTCACCATGCTGGTAGCCGGCCCCAGGTTGTCCACCTTATCAAAAGGGATTTTGGTGATGGAAGTATACAGGTTGTTGTGTGGTACAGCTACATTATTTCGTTGTGC
>DASUDW010000010.1:0-2500 GCA_036275415.1 Chitinophagaceae bacterium
GCATTGGATAGCAGCCCCCCAAGCAGGCAGGTACAAACTGCTTTCAGCAGGTTGCTGCAGATATTACTGGTTGATTCAGGTAGTTGCATGAATGGCCTGCTTTATAACGGCCGGGAGCTTATTTTCTTGTGAAGCGTTTCAGCAGGCAGCGGTTTTAACGTACCTTTGCGCCTCAAAAACGGATAAATGATCAGTGTAAAAGACCTGAAACTGGCGTATGGCAAACGGGTGTTGTTTGAAGAAGTGAACCTCAATTTCACCAAGGGCAACTGTTATGGGGTAATCGGGGCCAATGGCGCCGGCAAAAGTACTTTCCTCAAGATATTGAGCGGCGAAATTGAGCCCAACAAAGGCTCGGTAGAAATCACTCCCGGGGAAAGGATGGCCGTATTAAAACAGAACCAGTTCCAGTTTGATGAGGAAATGGTGATCAATACCGTGATGATGGGCCACACCAAACTGTGGGCTATTGCCAAAGAAAGGGAAACCATTTATGCGCTGGCCGATTTTACCGAAGAAGATGGCATTCGGGCCGGGGAACTGGAACATGAATTCGGCGAAATGGGCGGCTATACCGCCGAAAGCGATGCCGCTACCTTACTGAGTGAACTGGGCGTTAAAGAAGAATATCACCAGTCACTGATGAAGGACATCCCTTCCAACCTGAAAGTAAGGGTGCTGCTGGCACAGGCCTTATTCGGCAACCCGGATATCCTGTTGCTGGATGAGCCTACCAACGGTCTTGATATTGAAACCATCAGCTGGCTGGAGAACTTCCTGGCTGATTATGAGAATATCGTGTTGGTAGTGAGCCATGACCGTCACTTCCTCGATGCCGTTTGTACCCATGTGGCCGATGTGGACCGGCAGAAGATCAAGATCTTTACGGGCAACTATACCTTCTGGTACCAGTCATCGCAACTGATGGCCCGCCAGATCAATGACAAGAATAAAAAAGTAGAAGAGAAGCGGCAGGCGTTGATTGATTTCATTGCCCGCTTCAGCGCCAATGCCTCCAAGAGCAAGCAGGCTACGGCCCGTAAAAAGGCCCTGGAAAAATTAACTATTGAAGAAATAGAACCCAGTTACCGGAAATATCCCGGCATCATCTTTCAGCAGTTAAGGGAAGTAGGCAACCAGATACTAAATACCACTAAACTCAGTAAATCGGTTGACGGAAGGAGACTTTTTAGTGAGGTGAGTTTTACGGTAAACAAAGGCGACAAGATCGCCTTGCTGAGCCGTGACCCGCTGGCCGTTACCAGTTTTTTCAACATCATAACCGGTGAAACAATAGCTGACAGCGGAAGCTATGAATGGGGCAGCACGGTAACCCATGCCTACCTGCCACAGGAAAACAGCCAGTTTTTCAACAAGGACCTGAACCTGATGGACTGGCTCCGTCAATATGTACCGGATCATGTAAAAGATGTGGACGAACCCTTTTTGCGGGGCTTCCTCGGTAAAATGCTCTTCAGCGGAGATGATGTGGTGAAGAAGACCAATGTACTGAGCGGGGGAGAGAAGGTCCGTTGTATGATCAGCCGGATGATGCTGCAAAACCCCAATGTGATTTTGCTCGATCAGCCGACCAACCACCTTGACCTTGAAAGTATCCAGAGTTTCAACGAGCAGTGTACCGATTATAAAGGCATTGTGCTGCTGACGAGCCATGACCATACTTTCATGCAAACGGTGGCCAACCGCATCATTGAGCTTACTCCGAAAGGTATCATCGACAGGCTGATGACCTTTGATGAATACCTGGAAGATGAAAGGGTAAAGGCCCTGAAAGAAGAAATGTACAGCTAACCGAATTTTTTTTGGGGCAGCCTATTGACATTAAAATTTCTTCTTGCTACTTTAGCACTTAGTAGCAATTGTTCTTTTAAAACCAGAATCCAACACCTACCGTACCTGTTAATCCTTCCGGGAAAAACTTGTATCCGGCCGGAGGGTATGTCCCCCCAGGGGAGATTCGGGTTGAAGCCACTGCGAGAAATGAATTGAGGGCCCTGTCACGGACAGGGCTTTTTTTGTATCTTACCTTTCTGCTTATGGCAAATACATCCAACTCACTTGTACAAAAGATCGGCTTCTGGTCGGCTACTTCCATTATTATCGGCAGTATCATCGGTTCCGGTGTGTTCATGAAACCGGCCAGCATGGCCCAGCAGGTGGGCTCACCCATATGGCTGACCGCAGTTTGGGTGCTCGCCGGTTTGTTTTCTTTTTTTGGGGCCCTGGTATATGCAGAACTGGGCGCCATGATGCCGGAGACCGGCGGCATCTATGTGTATTTCCGGAAGATGTTCGGAGATTTTGTTGCCTATCTCTATGGCTGGGCTGCCTTTGCGGTGATCAATACCGCTGCGGTAGCGGCCATTGCCTTTGTGTGTGCCTATTATGCTGATTTCTTTTTGCACCTGCCCGCATTTCCGGAAGCCACCGTGAATGCATATGTGTGGCATATACCCTTTATCGGTGACCTGTACCCGCT
>DASUDW010000011.1:0-2940 GCA_036275415.1 Chitinophagaceae bacterium
TCTCCATCACACCGTTTACGCCATTATAAGAACCGTTATTTCTTGCCTTTCCTAAAATTACCAGGCCGCCCCAGTCACCAAGCCTTTTTTGTCCCTCAGGAGCACTGGACGTAAATACGATCGGCTGTGCAGGAGTGCCCACTGCAAAAATCTTTGCGCCTCGTTTAATGATCAATGAACTGTTGGTACCTTTTCTGCCCTGCAGGGTAGTACCCGGCTGTATGGTTACGGCATACCCTGAATCGATATAAACTAACCCGTCCAGCAAATAGGTATTACCTGAGGTTAGGGTAATATTTCTCTTATAAGTACCGGAGAGGACAAGGTCTTCTGCCTGTCCGTCTGTACCCACTTCCACATACACTTTTTTACAGGCAATCAGTGATAAAGCAGCAGTTAATACTAAAAGAAACTTTTTCATTTGTATGTATTTATTATTTCAGTTTATAAGTGAATGCAATATTGATATTGGTTCCTGAATTGAATTTTCTGAATTCAAAATCTTTACCTGATTTAAATGTTCCATTATCATCCACATCCTGGTAGAAAATGGCCCTGGCATTGAAGATATCGGTGACAGATAACTTTAATTCAGCCTTGCCTTTCATTAACTTTTGATTCAACTGCATATCAAACAAAGGACGGGGTGCTTCCCATACACTCGGAAATTCATTCAGACCTACAAAGTAGATTCGCCGTCCATTCTGATTAAACAGTGCAGTTAAGATGGTATTGGCGGAAGGAGCAAACTCAAGTCCGACATTTACTACATAAGGACTTTGCCCCTGCATAGGCCTTTTCTTCAGTGTGCTGCCTTTTTCAAACTGTACTTCATTGTGTATGTAAGCCAGGTTGGTGGTGGCTGTAAATTTGTTGCCCAGTTTTTTACGCAGGTCTGCTTCTATACCAAATGCGGTTGCTTTGGGAGCATTGGCATAACCAATATTGAAGGTGACAGGCCCGGTTTGATTCAGAAAAGGCTCAATCGGATTTTGAAAGTTTTTATAGAATACACCGGCTGTAATCAGTTCCCCGGATTTAGGATATATTTCATACCGAACATCGAAATTGGAAACTTTTGTACGCTGCAGGTTTTCATTTCCCTTAATTCCGGCTACCAGTTCGAAGTCAAAAAACTCAAATGGCGCCAGTTCCCTGAATTCAGGCCTGATCAGTGTTTGTGATGCAGCTAACCTGATATTCGTTTTGGGGTTAGCTTTAAAAGTAAGGTTGGCAGAAGGAAGAAAATCGGTAACATTTGTATTAACAGTAACGGGCCTGTTACTGTTATTGGCACCATCGAGGGTCTGATTGAACTTTTCCATTCTTACCCCCCACACCAATCTCCATTTGTCACTGAACTGGTTGTCGGCCTGCACAAATGCTGCGTGGAGTGTTCCGGTGGCGAGGTAATCAAAATTCTTATTGTTGATTTCACCCAGAATAAACTTGCCAGGACCGAAGTTTTCAGGGGCAAATATTTTGTCTGCGGGCAGTATTAAAAGATCGGCATTAGCACCAAACTGTGTAACACCGAGTGGTCTTGATGCAAAAGTCCTGTCTTTATATTGAACGAGGTAACCAACTTTTACTGTTTGATTCTGACCCAGCCATTTAAAGGATTTCGCCACATCAACATTTCCTCCATATACATAGTCAACCAGGTCGCTGAAAAATCTTGTTCCTGAACTCAAGGAAGGCAATCCGTTTTGAATGGTGGCCATATACTCCGATTCCGGTGCACCAATCGGTTTTACATATGCCAACCGACGCAGATCCGGTGTACCCTGGTACAATGTGGTAAAGCTTCCGATCCAGTTAACTTTCAATCCGGGTTTTGTGATATTATGGTTGCCACTTACCTGCCCGGAATAATAATAATTGCTCCTGAAGCCGAGCTCATGAGACCGAACATCGTTACCGGCATCAATATTCTGACCGTTTCTCAGCAAAGTGTAATCACTGCCATTGATATTGAAAGTGTTTTTGATGGAAAATTTATTGTTCCTGTTCAGCTGATAAGAAATATTTCCTAATAACCCGAGTTGAACATCCTGTGTGTATTTGTCATCATCAAAATCCTGGATGATCTGGCCGGTTTGATCCTGAAAGGTCCTGCTTTGGAGGATAGTCCTGTTCTTCTTCGAATAAGTTAAGGCATAGATAAAGCCCCATTTATTCCTTTCTCCCCCTTTACTGGCCCAGCCGCCATTAAAATTGAAGGATGCATTGGGGGCACCTGTTTGTTGCTGAACGGCCCAAATGTTTTTGAACAACCTGGCATAAGCATATTTATCTGTTTCACTTGCCGGTGCAAATTTTCCCCTTACCACCGGGAAACCGTCAGGCAAAGCCCGGGTACCGTCATCAAAACCCAGAAAATCATATTTGCCTCCTTTATAAGTATAAAAATCTTTTCCGATTGTTTGTAAGTTTACCCCGGTACCCAAGCCTATATTCATAAAAGGCTGTGAAGGAATATCCTTAGTTGTCAATTGTACCAGGCCGCCGGAGAACTCAGCCGGTAATTCAGGCATGGCTGTTTTGTTCACTACAATATTCTCAATGGTTGACGAAGGGAAAATGTCGT
Organism: Chitinophagaceae bacterium; assembly: GCA_036275415.1. Lineage (GTDB taxonomy): Bacteria > Bacteroidota > Bacteroidia > Chitinophagales > Chitinophagaceae > JJ008. Next base: position 2,591 of record DASUDW010000011.1, read on the forward strand.
AAGAGAAAGTTTTACGATCGGGTTCGGTACTGCTCATCAGGGCACCATTTACCATCGTTTGATTGTACCTGTCTGCCAGTCCCCTGATCACAATGTATTTTCCTTCCTGCAATGAAATACCTGAAACCCTTTTCAATACTTCACCAGTATTGGGGTCCGGTGATTTTCTGATAGCCTCAGCAGAAACCACTTGCGCCACAGGGGCTGTACTGCGCTGGTAATTGATCATAGCATTTACGGATTCCTTACGGGCTGTGGTCTTTATTACTACATCTTCACCGGTTTTGGCCATTACTTCCAATACAACATTCAGTTCGTTTACCTGGCCTGCCTGTACTTCAATATCACTA
>DASUDW010000012.1:0-3566 GCA_036275415.1 Chitinophagaceae bacterium
TTTCACAAAGCTATCCGTAAATGATCAAAATGGAAGTATTGAAAAAAAAGAACGTTTTTCAGGCAACTTCTTTCAGTACCGGCTTTGAAAGATCATCTTCCTGTATTTCTATTCTTTTGGTAATATCATGCAGCGATGAGAAGCGTTGCACGGTATACGGAATGGTGTCTAATCCGGAAACAAATCGTTGTATATAACTGTAAATACCAATTAGGCTGCCGGCCTCAATACCGGAACCGGCTGTTTTGTTGGTAATAAGCAATGAAAGCCCAATTACTACCATTACCAAAACTTCCATTACACCGAAATTCCACGCCTCCTGGTCGCTTATACGTATCTGCCACTTTCTAAGATTATCGTAATGCTGCTTGATAAGATGGGTGTTGCCGGTTGAAATAATATCCACCTGTTTTTCTAGTTCATCATTCTTTTGCTTATTCAGTGTTTTCATTTTTTTACCATAGAGGTAGCTGATGGCTACAACAGGCAACAAAATGCCAAGGCAAACCAGTACAACCGAAGTATCATAAACAAACAATAAGGCAAGCGACCCGAAAATGCTGTAAACGGCTTCTACAATATAAACAAGGTCAAACTCCAAAAAATCAACAAACTCCCTTGCCAGGTTGGAGTGGGCACTCAGTTTAGAAACATCAGATTTGTTATACCTCCTGGCAAGAAACCGTGTCACCAATGCTGTGTAAATGGCAGAATAGGTCCTTGTATCAAGCCGGTGTCGAATAGTACCAATCAACAGCCAGCCAAAATGTATGGCAGATAATAAAATCAACCCCTGGTAGCTCCCTTTTATCAGGTCGTTTACAGCAAGACCCAGAAAAAAAGGCCTCAGGAGGTTTCCCAGCATTTCAATGGAAAAAAGTATATATGTCAGCACCAGGCGGTTACGGTGCTGCAGCATTATGTGTTTAAGTACGGCAAAACGGGACATAGTTCATCTTTTTAAGATAAATCATCTTATAAAACAGCAAAATTTAATGGAGTAAGTCTAAGACTATTGGGTTGGCAAGTCGTTTAACCCGTTAATGGATTGTTCCCGCAAATTTAGCGTATTTCCCTTTCGGCCCGATATTTTTCCCCGGCAAGTTGGTACACCGCATTGACAATCAAAAGGTTCCATGCTTTCGTCGAGAAAATCGGCATAATCAAGGGTAAGTTCAGCTCCATTCTGAATATTCTTTATGGCTACAACATTTAGCCCATCAAATACAGTATTTGGATCGCAACTATGATTTTGGGGCGCCCACTCTGCCGGGTCATCATCCCAGAGAATGAACACTTCGTCGCTGATGGGATAGGCGTAACGGCGGAAATGGAGCTGTTCATCTTCATTCCAGTTATTAGCAACAAACCGTTTAGTGATGATCCGATGAGCTTTACCCTCTCCTTTGAAAATCACATCGCCTTTTTGGATGGCACGGGTAGCATAAATTCCATAGCCGGCAATAGAATTGCCCTTCATTGAGAAAGGTTTCAATTTTCGCTGATGCCGGGCAATACCCTCCCGAATGATGTGCCGGAGAAATCCGGACTGGCCTACTCCGTCATGTTTTAAAATATAATCGGCAGAGCCTTCATAACCGTCTTTGTAAAAAACAGAGCAGGTAAAATTTATTTCAAGGAAGTAAACTTCATTTTTATCATTTACACGAAAATCGAGCCGGGCATAACCCACCCCGTTAAACCCTTTAAATATTTTTTCGGTGGCCCAACGCAGTTCTTTGTCAAGCAACGCATCATCGCAGGGCACATTGCAATCCGGATGAAGCTCAGATGTTTTTAGGGCATAGGTTTTAAAGGTTCTTCCTTCAGGAAAAACATATTCAACCGGTCGGAAAACAGTACAACTGTGTTCGTCTGTATTGGCTGCCACCAGCACGGTAAATTCTCTTCCGGCAACATACTCCTCTACCAGCAGCGGCCCGTATTCTTCTATAATACTGATACATTTTTGCTGCAACTCAATTTTAGTGTGTACCAGTGAATGCTCATCAACTCCCAGGCTGTCTCCGGCTTTGGCGGGCTTTACAAACAAAGGAAATGTCAGGGTTTTTACCGCCTCATCCACATCTTTTAGCTCCCGGATAATACAATACCCCGGTGTTTTTACTCCTTCGCAATAAGCCATGTACTTCATCAGCTCTTTGGGCGGATCGTATAATTTGGTGGTGGGCCCCGTAAATGGAAGATTCAATAATTCAAGCGTATAGATTACATCGATACTCGGTACTTCCCATTCAAGATAGCCTTCGCAGAGGTTGACGAAAATATCATAACCCTGCTTACTTAATTCTTTAAGTTGTTTATAGGTGGTAAGCTTGTTCAGAAAAACAGTATGTACTTCTGCTTCCGGAATAAGAGAAGCCAGATCTCTTGGCGGATCATAATATTTATAATCAACCCCGGTGGTGGAATAATCGGGTTGCAGTACACAAACTTTCATTAATGCGAATGTATTGTATTGAAGGGATTGCAACCACGCCAATCTGAAAAAAGAAACAGATTAACGGATTTGCCTGCTAACGGGTTTCTTATGCCCTGCCTTTGTTTTTTTCTTTTTAGCAATCGGTTTTTTGATAATGCTTCTGCGCAGTGCATCCTTTAAAATTTCTCCAACCACTTCAGTAAAAGATACACCTGAGGCTTTCAGGATGGCGCCAATAGAAGTGTAGTTTTCGTCCTCGCTTAAGCCGCATTGAGCATTTGCTTCCAGCATATATAATTTACCGGTGGCCGCATCCTGCCGTATATCGATGCGGGTATAACCCTTTCCCCCGCAGGCTTTATAAGCGTCAAAGCTTAATTGTTTTAAAGAGGAAATCAAGTCCCCCTTTACCGGCCTGTATTCATAGAAATTTCCATTTTCCGGCATGGGAGATTCGTCTTCATAGATCTCCCATAACCTGTCGAATGATAAAAATTTTTCTGCATCGGGTAAAGAATGGTGAAAGACCCGTTCTACCGGTTCATAAACTTTGCAATTATCAGGATCGTCTGCTGAACCTGTAATAAATGTGGTGTATTCCGGTCCTGTAATAAACTGTTCTGCAAACAACCCATCGGCCAGCAGGTTCCAGCCACGGTAGCCTTTGGCAATTTCATTTACCCGGTCCATCAGTTCTTCTTCAGTGTTAACCACATTTTTTACTGATACTCCCATGCTGCCTCCCGACACGGCCGGTTTTATGATGAGAGGTGCTCCTACCCTTTTGCAGAGACCCTTAAGTGAACCCTTTTTTTCTGTAATTACCCGCCAGTTGGCCGTAGGCACACCGGCCTTATCAAAGGCCTTTTTCATTGGAATTTTGGAAGTGGTAATATGATAAAAATGTGTATCCGAGCCGGTATAAATCAAACCGTGTTTGTCTAGTTCACGAATTACCGATATCCCCGGGGTGCCGTTTATCTCATCCCCATCGCACAGATTTAGGACCAGCGGTGTTTTGACGGATTTATTTTCTGCAATGGATTGTATTACCGATGGAAAATTTTCCATTGTCACCGGCTGCCACTTCCATTCCGTTTCCAACTCTTCAAAAACCCGGGTA
>DASUDW010000013.1:0-10378 GCA_036275415.1 Chitinophagaceae bacterium
TTGAACAAACTATATGTAGAACTTCAGGTAAAAAAAACTGACTGGGATGCCGCCTGGGGCACTGGGCGCCGCGGCCCCTGGGGAGAAACAGAAGACGGGTATGTACGGGTAGACCGGGTTACACCGGCTATAAATGGTGAAGATTTGTACCGGTATTATTTTGATTTGGGCAGCTATTTAAACAATCAATATTTGCAAAAAACTATCCGAATAAAAATTGTCGATGAAAAAACAACTGGTATAGGCCATATTAATGCAGATGATTTTGTTTTTAAAGAATCCTTAAGCGAATACATACCTGTTCAAAAATCAGGATATAGTTTATTAGCCGATGCTGATAAACCTGTTTGGGGCTTTGCCGACACCCATGCCCATTGGATGAACCATGTGGGTTTAAACGGACTCATGCATGGCACTCCGGGCGGGGCGTTAGAAACAAGTGATGTAAGAAGGGATATTCCTCCCTGCGATGGTTTTAACCATGGGTTACCATCGCCCACACCAGGGTTACTTACTGCACAGGTTGAAACGAATGCAATGGCCCGCTTTCCAGAACGGCTTACAAACCCGGGAAATGCCCTTTGTGGCATTTCGGCAATTCCTTCGGTACTGTTAAATATTACACCGGGTGTGCTGCATGCATCAGCATTTGCCTGTGCCGCCTCCGGCAATATTGATCCTTTGTTAGGTACAGCATTCATTACACTTATGATAAACCCTGTATTTCAGGGTTGCGGATATCAGTTTATTAAAGATGTTTTTGCCAAACACTATAACAACAATGTGCCTGATATGCAGACCGGCAACTTTATTGACTTTCCAAGGTGGAATACCTTTTTCCATCAGCTCATGCACATTACCTGGGTAAAACGCAGCTTTGACGGCGGTCAGCGGTTAATGGTGGTACCTGTTGGTGTTGCCAAAAGCTGGGAGTTTAATACAACCGGTGATGGTGTGATGAAGGCACCAAAGGAGCATATCGAAAAGGCTATACAGGCATTAAAAACCCTTGTTTCTCAAAATAACTCATGGCTTGAAATTGCAAGATCTCCCAAACAGGCAAGAGAAATTATTTTAAACAATAAAATGGCCATCATTATCGCCCTGGAACAGGCGGAAATCGGTAATTACTTTTCGTCTGAAAATGAGGAAGTAAACTGGCTCGACTCACTCGGTGTACGCCATGTATTCCCTGTTCACAATATCAATAATAAAATAGGCGGTACTGCGGTATTCAATACAGCCCTTAATTCTTATAATGACCTTGTAAATCGTACCCATCCGGATGGACCTATCACAGCATTTGAAGTAAAAGAAGGAAGAAGTAATGATGAAAGAAATGTAGCAGTAAAATTAGGCCGTGGTTTTATGCGCCAGAATATGCGGTTTATTCCTTTGATTGGATACGGTAACATTCCTTTCTTTTATATGAACAATGTACCGGAATCTTATAACTATACTAATTTTATTGCACATAAAAACAAGAATGGATTAACAGATTATGGACGCAATTATATCAGGAGTTTGCTGAAGAAAGGTATGATCATTGACATTGATCACATGAGCGACTTGTCGCAGGATGAAACAATGCAAATGCTCCGTATGTATAACTACCCGATGATTTCCGGCCATACCAATTTCAGGGATTTGCGAAGAGATGCTTACGAAACTGCAGGCGGTGATAAAGAGGCAAGGTTAAAAACAGAGTTTACCATTTTTAGCTCAAGAGCAGATGAAATAAATAATGCAGGCGGAATGTTTGGTTTGATGACACAGCAAAACAATATCCGTGATGCCGGAAGGGGTTGCCCTACAGGTAATACAACAGCGGGCGGCACCAGCTCTTTCATACAAGCATATTGGTATGCGGCTTTAAAAACAAATTTCGAAAAAGGAATTGCTTTTGGTTCAGACTTCAATGGGTTTGCACCACAAGTGGCACCGCGGTTTGGTACAGAAGCAATCTATTACCTGGAGGGAGATGATAGTTTGAATAAAAAAACAGATGACCGGCTTTCCTATGCTACTATCAGGCGCAGAAATGCTTTTCGCCAGGGCTATGGTGTACGGTATGATTCTCCTATAAATACATGGCATTATCACCGCTTTCCGCCAACATCTTTTTTAACAATGGAGGAAAGGGATATCTGGGAAGCCATTGCCATGGCAAAAAGCGGGGCCGATTTATCTGCTGCCTGGCAACCGGGCGGTGTATTTGCTGCGGCTGAAAGAACGATACAGCAGCAAAATAAAATCCGCAATATAGCCAATGGCTTTCGATGGGCGCAGCTAAGACAGCCCAATGGTGACTATGGAAATTTTTTGCAATGCCACGACATTGCGGAAGGTCTGCGTGGCGAATGCCCGAACGAAAGATGGGCTGCCTACATGTGTGTGCATGGAGAGAACAGTATACCTCAGCATTTAAAGTATGACAGAACTATGGAGCTTTACCAGGTAATGAAACGAATTTATACTTTATGGATGTCATTTGAACAAGGGCCCAATGAACCATTACGCCGCAGCTATGCTTACCCGGGAGGCCGTGATTTCGATTATAATTTAGATGGCCTGGCGCATTACGGAATGTTTCCGGATATGATACAGGATATGAAAAATCTGGGGCTACGGGATTACCAGTTGCGTCCCTTGTTTTTAGGCAGCGAACAGTATATTCAAATGTGGGAAAAAGCAGAAGCTGCCAAAAACAACCTTAGGGATTAACTTTGTGCTGCCTTTTAAAACTAAAAATCAAAATCAATGAAAAAAATTCTCATTCCGTTTGCCGCCATTTTGTTATTTGCCTGCAATAGTGGTAAAAAAGAAAAACAAGCAGCTGATACTACCCAACAAACAACTGATGTAAATACAACTACCAACAACCCGCCCCCTTCTTCTTATACCCCTTCTACCAATTCAGTCATTACCGTGGAAGGAAAAGATATTAATCTGAGCGGCAGTATCCTGGTAGATAAAGACCCCAAGAAACTACAGGCCGGCGCCCCTTACCGCGGCATGATCACCAGCAGCAGCGGCCCGGATAATGAAGGCTATATCTTACGTTTCGTTTTTGATACAAAACCGGGTGTATATCCTGTTACCGGTATCAGTTATGGCCGCGGCAAAGATGATAAAGCGCAGCAATTTGGCGGATTGCTCGGCGGTGAAGAAAAAATTTATGACAGCAAGGTTAACCTGACCGAATGCACCGATCTTGGTGATAACGGCGCCGGTGGCCACAAATGGAAAATAAGCGGTTCCGTTGAAAACGTAACCATTCCTGCCTTAAGCTTGATGCTGATTGATAAAACGGCCAATCACCCGAAAGAAATTAAAGTGGATAAGATTACTTTTAATGGTATAACGTTTGACGATAATGCAGAAGAGATGCTGAAGAAAGCAATGGAAATGCTGGAAAAGAAAAAATGATAGTAACTACTGAATCATAAAAAAAACTCCGGTTTAAAAGCCGGAGTTTTTTTATGTAAACAATTCTTACACTTAATTCAATCCGCCAAGTAATTCTTCCAGTTTCATCACCAGTTCAGTTTTGGTAATGGGCACTCCCATTATCTTATTATAGGCTTTTGCATCTATCAGGAACTGGTCACGGATGATCTTGATGAGCTGTCCATTGTTGATCTCCGGTATCAATACGGTATCAAAATTCTTCAGCATTTGTCCCAGGTTGCGGGGGAACGGACGGATATAGCGGAGGTGAGCATGGCTTACGGCTTCTCCCCTTGCCTGCAATTCTGCCACGGCTGATTTAATAGCGCCGTAGGTAGAACCCCAGCCCAGTACCAGTATCTTTCCTGTTGAGGGGCCACTGTCCAATTTTAATTCAGGAATATCGTTAGCGATCAGGTCTACTTTTGCCTGCCTTGTTTTCACCATGTGCTGGTGGTTGTCGGGGTCATAGCTTACGTTGCCGGTGACGTCCTGTTTTTCGATACCACCGATCCTGTGTTCCAGACCGGGTGTGCCGGGAATAGCCCAGGGCCTTACTAATTTTTCATCTCGTTTATACGGCATGTATTTTTCATCGCCTTCATCCAGTTGCTTTTTGAATGAAACTTTAATCTCCGGAAGGTCACTTGTCTGCGGGAATTTCCAGGGCTCAGCGCCATTGGCAATATAACCGTCGCTTAACAGGATAACCGGTGTCATATGCTGCACCGCAATTCTTACTGCTTCATAAACTACATCAAAACAATCGGATGGTGTGGAGGCAGCGATTATCGGCATGGGGCATTCCCCGTTTCTGCCGTAATAAGCCTGCATCAGGTCACTCTGCTCCGTTTTGGTAGGCAATCCTGTAGAAGGGCCTCCCCGCTGAATATTGATGATCAGCAGCGGAATTTCCAGCATTACTGCCAGCCCCATGGCTTCACCTTTTAAAGCAATGCCCGGCCCGCTGGAGGTAGTAACACCCAACGAACCGCCATAAGATGCGCCGATGGCAGAGGCAATGGCGGCGATTTCATCTTCGGCCTGGAAGGTTTTTACACCAAAGTTTTTGTATTTGCTCAGGTCGTGTAAAATATCTGATGCCGGTGTGATGGGGTATGAACCGAGGAACAGCGGCAAACCGCTTTTTTGTGAAGCAGCAATAAGGCCATAGGCAATAGCCTGGTTGCCCATAATGGAACGGTAAGTACCAGGTTCCATTTTTGCCTTTTCAACCATGTAGGTAGTGGTAAAGGTTTCGGTAGTATCGCCATAATTGTAACCGGCCTGCAGCACTTTTATATTGCTTTCGAGTATCTCTGGCTTTTTGCCAAACTTATCCCGCAGGAAGTTGATGGTGTTCTCCATGTCCCGGTTGTACATCCAGTACAGAAACCCGAGTACAAACATATTCTTGGCCCTGTCTTTTTCCTTCATCCCCATAGTAATGTCCTTCAGCGCCTCACGGGTCATCTTGGTGACATCCATTCTGATTACTTCATAGTTGCCGAGGCTTCCGTCTTCCAGCGGGTTTACCCCTTCCGGATAATTGGCCAGCCGAAGGTTCTTGGCATCAAAACCATCCGTATTGATGATGATTTTTCCTCCTTTTTTCAGGCCTTTCAGGTTTACTTTTAAGGCTGCCGCATTCATAGCCACCAATACATCGCAGGCATCACCGGGGGTAAATACCCTGTCGCTGGAGAAGCGGAGCTGGTAACCACTCACACCGGGCAAAGAGCCTTGCGGGGCTCTGATCTCCGCCGGGAAATCGGGGAAGGTTGCCAGGTCGATGCCGAGCAATGCTGTATTATTGGAAAACTGTGTTCCGGTTAGCTGCATGCCATCGCCACTGTCGCCGGCAAACTTGATAACCACATCGCTTAATACTTCCTGTTTTCTGGCCATTGATATTGCTTATTTAGTCTGCTGCGAATTTAGCACAAGTTGGGCTAGCTTCATACATTGATTTTCATCAACCCGGGGGCATTTTCACCTGAGTTATATCAGTTTAATTTTTATATTGCCTGTTATAACATTATAATATGTATCGAACCCTGGTCCTGCTTACAGCCTTGCTATCTGCATTGGCATCCCCTGCTCAGTCTGACGATGATATTTATGAAGCCAACCGCCTAAAAAAAGTATTCCCCGATGACCGGGTGGCGGCTACCGTGGTGGAAGAAGAATACAATTTCGATAAGGGCAAAAGCGAGGATAAACTGCCGGTGGTAACAGCCACCAAAAACACCGGCATCACCTTCCTGGCACTGCGGGAAAGGGCCAGTATACAGTATTTTGATTTTTACAACTCCTTCTGCAAGATCACTTCGTTCAAGCAACTGGAGAAAATGAAGGGGATGTTTGGCATCAAGAAGAATTACAATGTTGGGTATGCCATTGACCGCTCTGCCAGTTCCAGTGATTTCTTTTCGGATGACAGCCGGGTAAAGTTCTTCAATATCGGGTTCAAAGGCTACGGCGATGCGACCCGGGTAGAAACAGAGAAAAAGTATTTTGACAGTAAATACCTCACCAGCATTTACTTCCATAGCTGGTTCCCGGTCAAAGAAAAAGTTATCACTTTAAAAGTACCCGACTGGCTGCAGGTGGATATCCGTGAATTCAACTTTGAGGGATACAAAGTGATGAAGCAAAAGAATACGGAAAAAGGGATGACGGTTTACACTTTTAAGCTGCAGAACCTGGTGGCTATGAAATCGGAGCCCAGGGCCATTGGCACAGCTTATCAATATCCGCATATCGTATTGGTGGTAAAGTCTTTTACTTATGATGGTAAAACGGAAAAGGGCTTTGCCGATGTAGGCGACCTGTACAACTGGTACAAATACCTTTATAACAAATGTGTCAACAAACCGGATGAACTGAAAGCTAAAGTAGCTGAACTCACCAAAGGAAAAGCCAACGACATTGAAAAGGTGAAATCCATTTTTTACTGGGTGCAGGACAATATCCGCTATATCGCTTTTGAAGACGGGCTGGCCGGTTTTATTCCCGCCACCGCACAGGAGGTGTACAAATCCAAATACGGGGACTGCAAAGGCATGGCCAACCTGATGACCGAAATGCTGAAGACTGCCGGACTGGAAGCTTACATGACCTGGATCGGTACCCGCCATATTCCTTATGACTATTCGCTGCCTTCTTTAGCGGTAGATAATCATTGCATCAGCACCGTAATACTGGGAGGCAAAGAATATTTTCTTGACGGCACAGAAAAGTATATTCCTTTCGGCGACTATGCCTGGCGCATCCAGGGCAAAGAAGTGCTGATCGGCAAAGGCGATAAGTATGATGTAAAGAAAGTGCCGCTGATGGATATTGAAAAAAGCAAACTGCTGACCCAGACCAGTTTCAAGCTTTCTGATAACGTATTGAAAGGCCATGTGAAAGTGACCCTGACCGGCGAACAACGCACCAGCTTCCACCAGTATTATCATGACCTGCCATCGGATGATAAAAAGAAACTCATACAGCGTTTCCTGGAATTTGGCAATAAAAACCTGACGGTAAACAATGTAAAAACCTCTGACCTGAACAACCGGGAGATACCGGTGGTAATTGAAGGCGATATTGACCTCAGTAATTACATCATTACCGAAGACAAAGAAGTGTATGTTGGTATAGACTTTTTTCCGGAGGACCTCCGCGGCTACATTCCCGATGCCAAACGCCAGACAGACTACGAAATGCAATCTGCCTATGTTTCGCAGGATGAAACAGAACTTATTTTACCGGCGGGGTACAAAGTGGTTTCGATGCCTGCCGCCATTAATGAAAAGGCCACTGATTATGAAGTCAGCGGCTCCTATACGGCCAAAGACAACAAAGTCATTTTCAAAAAAACACTGGCTTTTAAAACGGGACGGATACGCAAGGCCGATTTTGAGAACTGGAAAAACTTTGCCAAAAAGCTGAAGGATTTTAACAGCAACCTTATTTTGATTAAAAAGCCGTAAAGACAAATTCTTCCCTTATAAAAAACGAAAAAATGAACCACATAGTAACATAGACACATAGGCAAAGCACATAGATAATTCTATGTGAGACACTAATGTTATCTATGATTCTATGTGGTAAGAAAAAATGAACCGGGATATTATGAAAAAATTACTATTCATTATTGTATTCACATCCTCCTCTTTGTACTTAGCTGCCCAGGACGATGACACCTTTTCACCATCGAAACTGGAAAGCATTGCCAAAAACATGAAAGCCGTCTGGGATGACCCCGATGCTGATTTCGCCGTATCTGCCGTTCCGGAAAAATGGAAAGAAGAAAGCGGTGTTATCATTGCCCAGAAAACAAGGTTCTCTTTTGACAAGGACGCCAACAAACTGGCGGTGTACGAGATCACCCGCCGCCGCATCAAACTCAACGACCGGGATGCTGTCAATACCTATTCCTCCGTTTATTTCCGCATCGGCTCTTCTAACGACGGGGCCGGCATCAAAGTGATAAAGGCCAATGGCACCGTGCAGGATGTATCGCTGCGCAATGCGGTGTATGTGGAAGACAATGATGATGTGCCCGCCACCTTTGCGCCTTATATCGGCAAGGCCAGCACTTACTATGATAAAAGCAAGAGCAGGGTAATCTTTTACAAAATTGCCGTGCCCGACCTGGATCCCGGCGACATCATTGACTATGGCACCATCTTCTACGATGACAATACGGTGAAGAAGATGAGCTTCATTGAATTCGATCCCATTTATTTTGTCTGCACAAGGGAGTACCCGGTCATCAGCCAGAAATTTGAAATTGATACAGATGATAAATCATTTGTGAATTTCAAATCCACCATGGGTGCCCCGTTGTTCAAAGAAACAGGCAACAGCAATGCAGATTACCTGTGGGAAGACCGTAACCGGGAAAAACTGAGTGATACCCGCTGGATAAACCGCTATGTGGAACTGCCGATGGTAAAATTCCAGATCGTTTTTTCCCGCAGCGAAAACCGGTCAGATCTCTTTATTGGTGATAAAGGTGAACTCAAACAAAACATCACTCCGCAGGAACTGGCCAAAAAGATGAACTACCAGTACAACCGGCTGGATGGCTCGTTCTATTATTCCATGGCAAAGGCCTACCTGAAACAGATCGGCTATGCCGATATGCGGGAAGATGATTTTATTCAGAAAACCTATTATATCCTGCGCCACATGTCGCACTATAAGACCAACGGATTTTCCAGTGAGCTGTTTGCCTCCTGTCTTACCCAATGCCTCGACCTGCGGAAGATCCCTTACGAACTGATTGTGACGGCACCCAACAATCTTACAAAACCGGAGAATATTATTTTCCGTACCGAGCCGGAATGGATCGTGAAAGTGAAGGACAAATATGTATTCAATGCCACGGTTTTTTCGAATCCCTTTGATTTCCGGGAAGAATTCCTGAATACACCGGCCTATATTATTTCACTGGGCAAAAACCCGACGGCCACCCCCATTACCTTACCGGCCAGCAAACCGGAAGACAATATTACCACCAACACCCTTACTGCTTCGATAGATACCGCCAGCCGCAATATGATCGTTACCCACCAGAAATCAGCAACGGGTATGAGCAAACAATTTTATAATGTGCAGGCACTTATTTACACCACAGCGCTGGATGATGACCACCGCAGCTATGGTGGCGAAGATGACCTGCGTTCTACCCTGAAAGGGGATGCACTGGAGCAATACGAGGAGAAGCTGCGGGAAAGAAAAAAAGAAGACAAGACCCGTAAGCTGGAGTACATGAAAGATGCTTTACGGGAAGACTTTGATAATATTGATGTATACAGTGAATTTACCCTTAACTCCGATGGCCGCACCTGGCGCAAGCAGGAGCTGAACTATACCAACAAATACCAGCTTACGGATATGGTAAAAGTAGCCGGCAATAATTTGCTGGTGAACATACCCGGGCTTATAGGCGAGCAATTGTATGTATCACCCGATGAGCGGAAGCGGGAAGTGGATGCTTATATGGGCTTTCAGCGGAGCCTGCGGAATGTGATCAATTTTACGATACCGGAAGGCTATAAGGTAGTAGGCATACAAAGCCTGAATACGAACATTGATAACGAAACCGGCACTTTTGCCGTGCAGGCATCAGTAGAAGGCAATACACTGAGCATACTGGTAAAGAAACTATACAAGCAGGTAACAGTAACAAAAGAAAACTGGCCGAAACTGTTAGAGATGCTGGATGCTGCCTTTAACTTTTCGCAGAAGAAGGTTTTGCTGAAGAAAATAAACTGATCAGAAGGGCAGCAGTTTCAATGGAAGGCGGGGCAATACTATTTTATGAAATTGAAAACTTCATTGTTGTATACAGCTGGCATAATTTTACGTTGATTATCAATAGAAATTCATGCCAGGAGTGGCGTATATTTATGAGTTAGCTGCTATTTAACCCCTTAAAATGACAGTTTATTGTAATTCTGGGTTTTCAGAAGACATTAAGGAAAAGAATTTTTACATCGCAAAATTTTTGGGCGGTATGATTTATCATTTCCAAAATCTTGAGTTTGGTGATAGCGTAAAAGAAATTGTACATTATATGGCCTGTGGACCTGAATCATTTCTTTTTAGTCATGGTATTGGAATGTCATATGGACGCCGCAACAGAGGACTGAGTAGCCTATTCACAATTTCATATGAAAAAGTTAAGGACTTGAGTGAGAAACCACTTCTTGACTATGTTTCAAGTGAATTACTTATAGAAACAGATAAACTTGGACAGATCAAACCAAAAAAATTCGATCTCACTGCCTACAAAAATAGTTTGACTGACTATTTAGCTGACTCAATTAATATTGTGACTAGTGGTGGTGACCCCTCTAGTAATAAAATTCTAAACAAAGATATTCAGGAGGCCATGTGGAAGAAATTTTCTCGATTATAAACCGAAAAC
>DASUDW010000014.1:0-12157 GCA_036275415.1 Chitinophagaceae bacterium
CGTTTCATTCAAACTGGCCTTTTGCAATAAGGCATAAATGTCAGAGAGAGTAATAATGCCTTCGGTACCTCCCCTGGCATTTAGTATTTTCAACAGGTAAGTAGCAAATGGGGAGTGCTTGCCGGCTTTGCCGTCAAAAGCAGATTCTTTGCCGACTGAGCTAAGGACTTTGCGGGTAACCAAGGGAGATTTGTCTTTAAGCAACTGCAGAACATTTCTGTTAGTTATGGAAGCAGCAGGGTTGTCCCTTGTTTTACCGAGAACATTTTCATCAAAAACACCACCATGGCATATATCGAGCAAGACAAGCAACTGCTTTGCCGGCATTTTGTTGATCATTTTCTTTAGTTTGGTATGCTGGATGTATGTATTGCGCAAAGGATCCGCTTCGGGTGATTTCGAATCGGTACAAACAATAAACCCATCATCGAGGAAGCCCTGGTCAAAATCACCATGGCCCGCTATATAGATAATAAACTGGTCATCTTCCCGCAAATTCTTATAATAATAACTCAGGTACCGGTAAATGGTATCCATAGGCGGATCTTTGAGCAGGGTAATCTCAAAATCATAATAAGCTTTCAGCACATCGGCAATTTCCGAGGCATCATACACCGGGTTTTCCAGTTTGTCCCACTCCTTTGCCTTGTAATGATCTGTTCCAATAATCAATGCATGACGCTTTCCGGAAAATGCTTTTAAATCCTTCACCTCTGTGCCGCCAAGATCAAGGCCACGTTTTTTTGCTTTTTCCTCCCTAAATATTTCACGGTATTGTTGCAGAAATTTTCTTTCAAAGAAAATATCAAAATATTCATCTTTCATGAATTCACAACTGTAAGCATCAGACTTTATTTTGGCAACTATTCTTCCGGCTTCGGCTTCGTTTCCAAACAGGTCATAAATATTGCGTGTCTTTTCAAGACCAGTGATAAAATATGCCAAAGGACCATTCGCAAATCTTTTTCCATCTTTACAGACACCCCCCTCATAACCCATATTATTAGGCACTATGATTATTCTGTTAATGTTTAACATTGAAGCAAGTGTTGGGGAATTTTGCATAAGGGTTCTCACAAATTCAGTCTTGAACTTTTCTGATGGGCCAGCCTCTGAAATAAACAGCTGGTTAGTACAGGGAATTAGTTGTATATATTCTTGCAACAACTTCAGGGAAATGAGATAATTTGACAACGAATCGCTTCTTTTTGTTTGGCGATTAACCAGGAGGCCGTTTTTGTTTGCAATATTTCTATCCATAGCCACATCGTAAGGGCAAAACACAGTGGTATAATTCACAGAATCCTCTGTCTCCATAGTACTTATACCACTAAAGCTGAATATAAAATAATCATTCGCATTTGCCAACGATGCTATACTTCTTAAAGATTTTAAAATAGAGTCCTTAGTTGCCGATTGATCGAGCAAGACATAACTATGAAAATTTGAAATATCAGACCCGTAATTTGTCCTAAATTGTTGCCTGAAGAAACTGTCATATGCTATAGCATCCGCTTTTGAACTGCGATAGCGTAAATCGCCATAATCATCAATTCCAACAGATAATAACCAAACACTTTTTGAGCCGTATTTCAGCTTCTCTTCGTAGGTATAAACTATGTACTTCCGAAATAAATCTTTTAATCCGCTGTAATTTTTATTTTTTCTGTAACTATAATCCAGTATAAACTGATCCAAGACTTGCTTTTTTTCATTAAAGGTGTAAAACTGCAGTCTATTCAATCCCAGGTTAACTACTTTATCTGTTAGTATGAAATCAGCATCAAACTGCCAGACACTATCAATATACTCTCTCTTTGCAAAAAGAATGCGATAACCATTAATACCATAACCAAGCGAATCTGTAAAACGTTTAAGATTAGTAATGGTATCCTTCTTCAGAAATAGACCCTGGTATTTTTCCAAAAAGGGAGTCCCTTCAAAAAGAATATATACCAGGTCGGGCTGATGCTTTTTTATTTGCTGGGGAAACTGATTAGCTGCCAGCACCAGCGTTTGTTGCTCAGATATTCCCGTTTCTTTTCCTGCAGCAAAAATTGAAATTGAAATAAAAATAATTACAGCACTTAATCGTTTAGTAACAGACATAATTTTTGCTTTAAGATATTAATTTGACACCTTGCTATACATACTCTTTTGCGGGTATATAAAGCTACAGCATTTAAAACTCCAGATTCACTAACTATTTTCCTGATATAAAGCAACGTTTTGTCTGCCAGTCGATAAAATAACAGATTTTGATCCTTTCCCAACTTAACTATTAAACGCTGGCAGGTAAGGAAATAAACCGGCCATTCTAAAAAATACCCAAAACAGGGTACTATAATGGATTTTAATACTACTATTTTTACGTAACTATTCAGAAATCGCCCTGAAAAAGCCTTACAAGTTCATAAAAATTAAGTAATATAGAAGTCCGTTTGACCTGAGACAGTTTATTAACCACAAAACCATAAAATAAACCCTGTTATGAAAAAAATAGCAGCCCTTTTTTCCGGACTATTTATTCTTACAGCCGGCATTTTTGCCCAACAGCCTTCAGCACCAGTTAAAAAGGCCTTGCTGATCGGCATTGATACCTATAACCCGCCGAAAGGAGCAAAGATTTCTACCGAATCCGGCAGGGTTGAATGGCCTGACCTGAGCGGTTGCAAGAATGATGCGCTTGCTATGAAAGATATTATTACGTCAAAATTCGATTTTAATGTAAACGATATAACTGAACTACATGATGCCAAAGCTACCCGTGATGCTATTCTTAAAGGAATGGAAGACCTGTTGAATAATACCCCTGAGAATGGAATTGCCCTCATCTATTATGCCGGTCATGGCAGTTTTATCACCAATTCAAAAACTGCTGAAGGCGATGGTTATGATGAATCAATGGTACCTGCAGATACGTGGAAAAAAGGTGTTCCCGATATCAGGGATAAAGAAATAGCAAGGATGTTCAACCGTTTTGTTGACAAGAAAATAAAATTGACAGCCATTTTCGATTGCTGCCATAGCGGTTCAATTGCCCGGGGCATTGTACCAGATCCGGGTAAATCCAGGTACATTGCCGGAAGCAATTATGATGTGGCAGATCCGATTGTTGTAACACCACCGGAAACAAGGCCCAATTCCAATTACCTGATCATTTCAGCAGCACAGGATAACGAACCCGCCAAAGAGCACAGGCTGGACAATAAGCAACCGGCACATGGCGCCTTTACGTTAGCCTTAATGGAAGTATTGAAACAACAATCGCCCAAAACATCTGTTCAGACTTTATTCAATAGTGTCAGGGCTATGATCAAGGCGTTTGGCAAAACACAGGAACCTGTGCTTGCCGGTGACCCCAACCGGTTTAACGAAACACTCCTTGGCATTGAAAAAGGTTTACTTTCCGATAAAATATATTTTCCGGTACTCGATGTACAAGGTACTAAAGTTATTATGCAGGCTGGCTATGCAGCGGGTATTAATCCGGAAAATGAGCTGACCGGTAAAAACGACAGCACTGTAGTTTTAAAGGTGACTAAAGTCAGTGGCCTTGCTCAATCTGAAGCAGTTGTTATTAAGGGTGATATTGCCAATGTAAAGAAAGCAGGTCCTTATGAAGTAAGCAATTGGGTAAGCTCACAAGTGCCTTTATTGAAAATTTATGTGCCTGAGGGGAATTATACCTACGAAGATGTGGTTAAGCAAGCCACTGTAAACAGTGATCTCCGTAAAAATTCAGACCTGAAGTGGTTCAATGATTTCAAAGCACATGAACCCGATGTTACTATCAACTTTATGGGAGGAAAAGTTATAGGAAATGATTTTGTGACTCCTAATCTGAATACCACACTAAAAGATTTTACCACCAACGAGGTTCAAAAATTTGCCGGTAATAAAAACTTATTTGTAAACCTTGCGGCACCCAAAAAGCTGGTAGATGCCATTAGGGCAAAATTTACAGAATATAAAACTATACAACTGGTATCAAGCCCGGCTGAAGCACAATATATCCTGTATGGCACCATCAACAACAATAATACTATTGCTTACGGACTGGTAAAGGCCAATATTGCGCTGAAAGACAGCCTTGAATCTATGCCGCTTAATACCAGGGCATTCCCGCTGGCAGGTAACACTGATGCAGCTTATAAAGCAATTATTGACAGCCTTTTTGAGGTTTCTTTAAAATTATCCAAGATCAGGGGATGGCTCACACTTACACCACCACAGGATGCAGGTTTCTTCCCTTACAGATTAGTGATGAGGAATTCTGTTACAAAAAAAGAAGTTGACAGCAACGGGGTAAAAGTGGGTGAAAAACTGGACCTGAGTATCGAAGCCAATGAAGACTATCTTGACAGGCCCATTGAAAAGAAATACCTGTATGTATTCACAATTGATATTAACGGGAAAATGCAGCTAATCTATCCAAACGTAGCTGAAGGAAGTGTACAGAATAAATTCCCGCTGAATACAGAAGAAGGCACACCAAGAAAGAAAATGAACTTCTTCGACAGGCCGGCAACGGCTTCTGAACCGGTTGGCACAGACAATTATTTCCTGATTGCATCCAGAGAACCTATACAGGAACCCGGAAGACTCTTTAACCAGGATGGAGTAAGAGGTGCAACCAGGGGCAACAATAAGGCTTTATCCGCCCTGCTGGATATGGGTAATGAATCAAAGGCAAGAGGATTAAATACGGCAACACCGACGAATTGGAATTTATTGCGGCTGGCCGTTAAAACAACACATTAATAGTTAAACATTATTTTAAACCCAGGATCAACCCCTCTCACCAACAAGGACAAATGAGCAAACGTAAGCCCGGTAAAAAAAAAGAAAGGGAAGGTTTTCGGTGAGTTAGGGGTAATATGCAGCTATTAATGTACTATATCTTATGGTTGCCAGTATAGCTGCGTTGCTATTGTTAGACCAAAAATCTCCATTATAAATTTACGAGGCTTGGCAACAAGCCTCATTTTTTTACGTTTATTTGTTCATTATCCTTTTTTTAACAGGCGAACTAATGAAAAAGATCGTATTACAGCGTCTTTAATGGAATAACAAACTTCAACAATCATGAAACTATTCACCACCACACTGCTGGCCCTATTCTTCTCATTCGCAGCCTTTGCAACAGATGAAATACATTTTGTAAATGGTCTTACCTGGGCCCAGATAAAAGCCAAAGCTTTAAAAGAAAAGAAAATGATCTTTTTTGATGCCTATGCCACCTGGTGCGGACCCTGCAAATACATGGAAAACTCTGTGTATACCCAAAAAGCAGCCGGCGATTTTTTCAATGCCAATTTCATTAATGTAAAGATGGATATGGAAAAAGGAGAAGGCCTTCAGTTATCAGAAGAGTTCAATATCAGCGCCTATCCTACTTTTCTATTTTTTACGCCGGAAGGCAAACTGGTACACAAATATGTAGGCGGTATGGAAGTAGATGAATTTGTGCAGTTGGGCAAAGATGCCAAAAACCCTTCCAAACAATATTTTACCCTGAAGGATAAAGCCCAAAAAGGACTATTATCTGATGCTGACTTCTCTGCATGGGCTTCCCTGGCTTCAGACCTGGAGGATGATGACCGCAACGATATATTGAAAACCTACTACCAAAAAAATAAAGACATCCTCGCTAATAAGGATATTGCGGCAACAGCCATATTGTACACCAGTAACCTTACAGATGACCAATTGAAATATCTGTATGCCGGTAAAGCTAAGATCATGCAATTGCTGGAGTGGGATGAAACAAAAACAGACAATACACTTTACAGCCTGCTGTTCAAAAAAGCAGTCGGCGCCTATGACGAAGCAGGAAACAATAAAGATTCCTTTATGGCAGTGATCAGGAAATTTGATGCTACCCGTATTAACTATGCCGGCAAAGATCTTGACTTCAAGATTGCACTTTTTGCCGACAAGGATGCCGACAAAGCTGTTAATCTTTTAATCAGCTACCTGAAAGACGGACAAAACCCCGTTAGCATTGAAGTGGTAGGCAACTGGTTCATCAATTATTCCAACCGGTTTGAGGAAGCAGGTTTTACTGCAATGAAAAATGCCCTGCAGGTATTTAAACTGAGGGCTATTGACACAAACAAGGAATACTGGCTTTACCTGATGCAAATGCTTTGCGCTGCACAGGAAAATGATACTGCCAAAGCAAAAGAATATGCCACAAAAGCTTATCAGCATCCGCAGTTGCCGGAGCAGTTCAAATCTTATCTGAAAGAAACATATGAATTGAAAGACTAAAGAAGTAATACTTCATATCAAAAAGCCGCAACTTTCTGTTGCGGCTTTTTTTATTACCTTAACTAAGTAACCCAAAAACCAACAACAATGAGATTACTTTTATCAATTGTGGTTATTATCATTTTTTCACTGAAAGCAACATCACAAAAAAATGTATCAACCTCACCCAATAATGAGCTTTATCAAATAGCAGAAGATCAGATTCAGCAATTATTTAGGGCCAGGGGACTCTCAGATGGTGAAATACTGCCATTTTTGGAACAATACAGGGATAAGAATATACTCTCAGACAATGATCTGGCGGCTCTACTGAATAAGATTTATCCCTCCAATTATGGTATTGGGGTAATTCTTTACTTTTTCAACAATGATACATTACAAAGGGTTTTTCTGGAGCCTGGTAAAGCAATAGAACATGAATGGTTCGCTATTAAAAAAGAAGAAATTTTACAAACTATCAATGATATCAATATAGCCCTTAAGCTAAAAGAAAGATCAGGCAACAGGGCACCCAAAAAAAGGGGGCTAATCCTGGAAAATGAGAAAACAACAAAGCCTGTAACCTACAAAGAGGCCATAGACAAAGCCAGTACCTTACTTATTCCAAAATCATTTAATGAAAAATTTAAACACCTGCTTATCATCCCGGCCTTAAATATCGGCACTTTGCCTTTTGCACTATTGAAGCCTTTTAAGAAGGAAAAACTTTTGATTGACCAGTGCAGTTATACCATAGTGCCCAGCCTTGCTGATCTTATTATCTTACGAACAAGGGTATTAAAAAATAAAAATTTTCAAATCGATATGAACAAGCCGTTTGACACCCTTTCTAATAAAAGATTTCTTTCCCAAAAATTTGAACTCGAAAAAGGGATATTTCTCAGTAATCCAACATACCCAGTAAATACAGATTTTGTATTTCCGGATTTACCTGGTACAAAAAAAGAAGTAACGGTTGCAAAGAACTATGTTAAATACCCCAAAGTATTTGAAGGACCCAAGGCTATAAAAGACAGCATTATCAAGTATATGACCTGGAAGGAAAATGATATATTATACTTTGCCACACATGGCATTGCTGATGAAAAAGAGCCTTTGGACAAGAGTTTCCTGGTATTAAGTGGAAATAATCCTTTCCTGACAGCAAGGGAAATTGTCGATTTCAGAAAGGCAGATTCATTGCGGTTTGGTTTTCCCCCGCTGGTTATTTTATCTGCCTGCCAGACAGGCCTGGGTAAGGCGATGGAAGCAGGCATTTTGGGCCTGGCAAGGGGATTTCTGATAAGTGGCAGCCACCATGTAATTATGAGTCTTTGGAATGTAGATGACAATGCAACGGCATACCTGATGAACAGGTTTATGTATCATTTGAAAAATCCTAATCTTTTTTCACCCTCCGAACCACTCCGATTGGCTATGCTTGATACGAGAAAAAAATATCCTGATCCGCTGTTATGGTCAAGTTTTTCCCTTTTTGGAATAGACTATTAAAAAAAAGGGCTGCATAATGCAGCCCTTAAATAATTTAATATTACCCAGATTAAGGATTCAGTTTCCAGGTGTACTGGTAACCGGTATAGGTAACTTTAGGACCCCAGTAAAGATAGCTGCCATCATCAAATACAGCTTTTGCATACAGGGTGTTGGTGCCGGGAATAGCCCAGGTTACTCTTTTGTCCCAGGGAGATACAGTACCACGATAATTACCGTTTACATAGATGTCGATGTAGTAACCGGTCCAGTTATCAACAACAACATCACTGTAATCAGGTCCGTAGACATTTCCCCTTGATTTGTCTTCGGGAACAGGGTTGTTCTTCTGGTTAACGGCTTTTTGTAATCCGTCAACTTTAGAATCGGGATTTTTAATGGCATTAGAAACGATTGTTTCTTTTTTGTACTTACCCCTTACCTGTGCATTGGCAGTGATGCCCAAACCTACCATAAAGAAGGCGGCTAAAAGAAGGATTTGTTTTTTCATTTGCTTAAGTTTAAGAGTTTTTGTTTTTAGGATTCAATGTTACAAAAAGATTTGATTATTCTGACAAAATTTACATGGTTTGATAACGCTAAGTTAACCCTGATTTTAGTGTAATTAGTACCGTAGATTGGGTATTTTTTTCTTTAAAGGGATTAAACGCTATTTATTATCGTTTTTCTTAAATATCCATTCCCCCCGCCCCTCAATGGATAAACCTAAGGGCTCCTGCTGCTTGCTCAATAGTTTGACATTATCTTTTAAAAATTCAATCAATTTTGGCATTTTCAGGCTGGCATCATCATCATGCTCCCTTAGATAATTAATCAGTACCCGTGCAAACGGGCTGTTACCATCTTCCTTAGTCCCGTCCGAAACCTTCGTAGCCCTTCCTGAAGTGATAATCCATTTACAGGGTGCAGTTTCTGGTGATTGCTGGTCCTTTCCGGAAGTAATTAGCTGCCCTGAAGCATTTATGCTATTGGTGATCATACCTGAATAACAGGCATCTACAATCAGCAGGCAACGCTTTGCCCTTATCTTTTTAAAATTATCAATAATATCTGTTGATTTTACTGCGGAAGATACATCATCTGCATCTGCTTCCTGGGGCATAAAATAATAATCGCCATCGGCGAGCTGGTCTTCATTTCCATGCCCGGAGAGATAAATTACCACATTATCATTGGGACCGGCTTTTTTCAAGAACTCCCTGATACTATTAATTATATTTTTTCTGGTGGCTGTATCATCCAGTAATAGCCGGGTACTATCGAATCCGAATCTTGATTTTAGCAAATCAGAAAACTTTACCACATCATTTTTTGCATTATTCAATTTCGGCCATGTTTTGTATTGATCTATCCCAATACCGAGGAAATAATTCTTCCCATTGCCGGAAACAGCTACCGTATTATTGTTTTTCAATTCAAACTCCAGTATCCTAACTGCCGTAAACCCTTTATCATCCGCCGCTTCAATAACAACTTTATTTATTCCGTAAGAAAGGCTGACCGTATGCTCAAAGAACTTCAGCCCGGCGTCATAATTTACAAGCTCGTTATTGATCTTTAAAGCTTTCACCGGCTTATTATCTGCAGAAAGGGCAAACCCGTTGATCTCGTACTGCTGAGTGGCAGCAGGAATGATGATCCCCCGTTCATTTGTAGCCTTAGGTGTAATAAGCTTTATGAAAATATTTTCGCCATCCCGCATTGTGGTTACATTTTTGGGCTGGTATAAAGCCTGCACCATGCCTATCTTGTTCAGTGCTGTACCCGGTATTCGGCCAAGTCGTGCAATCTCTGCAAAAAGGCTATTTAATGTTTTCTCTTCGCCGGTAAGTTTTGCCAGACTAAAAGGCCTGTCCGCATATACAGCAATTAATTGATCGAAGGGCTGCAGATCTGACATAATATTGAAATTTGCAGTATTGCCATAATCTGCATAACAATTGAAATCATTTATTGTCCCGGAAGGAAATATAGTTTCATAACTTCCGTCTGCTTTTTGGCAGAATAAATTAAAATACACCCTCTCTGAGCCTGGGTTTCTCAACTTAAGTATTTTATTACCCCCCGATTCTTCTTTTACTTCAATTGACAACCTGTGCTCCTTTTGTTTACCTGACTTAGCATACAACAGGCTCCGTGATTCAAAATCATAATCCTGAATATTAATTTCGGTAAAATTGGTTACAGCATTTGCTGACCGGGTACCCGTCATGTCAAGATTTCCAAGACTAAAAGGATAAGTGCTGGTAAATAATTTAATTCTTTCCTTGCCAAATGGGGCACTTATCGTAACCGGTAAAGTGAGACTGCTGTTGGCTTTAATCACATGGTCAGCCATATCAAATCCGGAAATGACCGTAAAATTCTTGTCCTGGGTAATGTCTACAAGAGAATAATAAAGAGCATGAAGATTCGGATTAGTTATTTTAATGGCTACTTTATCGCCTTCATAGAGTATATCGTAGCCATTTTCCTTTTCAATTACAGCACCGGCATCCAGTCCGGTCATTTTAAACTCTACGGCAAGTTCAGGAATGTAGTTAAAGAGTGCAGAAACGTACTCATATTGCGTTAACTTTTTATTAAACCCGGTTATGGGTTTTACATCAGCAGGCGAGGATATCTTTAAAGTAGTCAGCAATTGCCCAGTCTGAGGATTGAGGATGGTAATCTCAAGATTTCCATCAGGTCTTTTTACAATATTTCCAATCCTGGCATCGCCTCCGGTTTTCACAAAACTGGCAAATGCATTGTTACCGGGCTTTTTAAGCTCTGCAATGATGTTATTAAAAATGTCGGTATTAATTTTATCTCCTCCATACGTTTCATTAAAATTTATAAACGGTTTAACCGTATTTACATCATTACCGCTTACAATAGCCCAATTACCGATATTTTCTAAGGATACTTTACCGTTAACCTTCACCTGTGCACTTACAGAACCGGAATTTGTAACGACACCATTGAATACAGGAGTTTGTTTGGATGTATCTGAAAAAGGAAGATAAAAATGGACCAATGAACCAGGGCCAATATTCATCCTTTGCCCGGCATTGATGATAACAGTACTATCGTTTAGCTTTTCAACTATTTGATAATGACGGGAAAATTTTACTGCCAGATTATTGAAAAATGGCCTTCCCCGATCAGGTGAGATAAAAACCGGGTTTTGTTGTGTAGTATAAAGAAGCAAGTTCCTTTTTATGTTGTTATAAAAACCAACATAGGAGTCGTTAAGTGATGAAATCGATTGTAACGCCTTTTCAACTGCAAGAGAAAAGGCGCTGTTTTTACCCACGAGAAGATTGGGCTCACCAGGGCTTCCTGCTAAAATATACTGGCCCGATAATTCCTCCGGCATTTTCATAGCAGCCGGAATCTCCGCATCAATTAATGTAAAAAAAAGTGAAGCATCATCTACTTTCAGAACTATTTTTTTCAACAACTGATTTAGCTCAACTAATGCTAATTTATCTTCAGGTTCCTCGTTATCAAAAGCAAATAAAGCTTCATTACTTTCCTTATCCATTACAAGGGGTATGTCAAAATATAAGAAAACAAAATCACCTTTTCTTATATTTTGAACAATGGCAGAAACCCCTGATAAAATGTTCTTGCGAATACCACCTGATGAATCTATGGTGATATGTGCAGGCTTGAACCGTTGTATTTCTAACGCATGGGATATTACATTAATGTTATTGCGAGAAACCTCCTTATTGAGTTCAACAAGAGCCGGATAATCTCCTTTAAGGGGGCGAGAGAAAATATACGCATATTTATCCTGTGCAAACAGACCAACAGTTATAAAGAAAATCAGAGATAAAAGAATCACCCTTTTCATAACCCCGAATTTAACCGCTTATTTTCAGATAATTAATTTGCTTACAGGGTTTATTAAAAGTACAAAGCAACCAATCTGCCGGCAACTTCCTCTTTCCGCTATCCTGCGCTTTTAAATTAAAAAGCCTGAAACAAGTAATTTTAATAACTTTCTGAAAATTCATGATATGAAAAAATGGCTGCTGGTTGCATGGGGAGCAATTGTGTTTACTTCCTGCCAAAAGGATGCAGACAACGGAAACCCCGCCCCTCTCCCCGATAAAACCGAACTGAATGTGGCATACGGCACGGATGCAGCACAGAAAATGGACATATATCTTCCCGGTGGCCGTACAACCGGCACCACCAAAGTACTCATCATGATACATGGTGGCGGCTGGACACAGGGTGATAAAGCGGAATTTACAGCCTATATTGATACACTGAAAAGAAGATTACCCGGCTATGCCATTTTCAATATCAATTACCGGCTGGCAACCGGCTCAGCGAACTTCTTCCCCACCCAGGAAAATGATGTAAAAGCAGCACTGGACTTCATTTACAGCAA
>DASUDW010000015.1:0-24352 GCA_036275415.1 Chitinophagaceae bacterium
ATTCATCCACATTCTCCGGAAGCGGGGCTGTGGCTGAATAGGCATAGACCGGATCACCGCCCAATGCCACTGCCACCGGCATTTTAATACCGAGCTTTTTGTATTCTGAAAAATGTTTGGCGCTTACTTTATGCTTATGCCAGTGCATACCGGTGAGTCGGGGTCCGAAAACCTGCATCCGGTACATACCCACATTACGGCTGTTGGTTAAGGGGTCTTTTGTATGAATAACCGGAAGAGTAACAAAAGGTCCCCCATCTTTTGGCCAGCAAGTAATTACCGGTAATTTAGAAATATCAGGTTGCTGCATTACCACTTCCTGACATTCGCCCCTGCCATTTTTCACTTTCGGCATCCAACTGGCAAACTGGCCTAATTTAGGAAGAAGTTTGAGTTTATCCAGTATATTTTCTTTTGGAGAAGAGAGGAGCTTGAACAACCCTTCAATTTCCTTTGCCACATCATCCAGGTGAGAAACACCCAATGCCATACACATTCGCTTTTCACTGCCGTATGCATTCATGAGCACAGGAAAATCATAACCCGTACTTTCAAATAATAATGCTTTGCCACCGCCTCCGGATTTGCTTACCCTGTCTGTAATTTCGGCAATTTCCAGTTTGGGATCTGCAAAGGCTTTAATTCGTATTAATTCCCCCGCTTCCTCCAGTGCCTCAATAAACTGTTGTTGATTTTTCCAGGCCATATGTATTTTTGAAAGTGCGAAGTTACAACACCAGCTTTTAGTAATTGTTCAGAATTAATGTGATCATATGCTTAAACAACCCGTTCATCAAATTTGTATATAAACCCTGTTTGATTTCCTTATTTTAGATGCCTGTAAATAATAAACAAACTATGCGATTAAAATTTTTAGTACCGGTTGTCGTTCTTTTATCTCTTTTAGCAGTTTCCTGCAAGACCAAATCGAAAAAGGAGGCAGAAAAACCGGATGTACTTGTTACCAATCTCGACACAACCATTAATCCTTCGGATGATTTTTTTCAATATGCCAATGGTGGTTGGATTAAAAAGAACCCTATCCCCGGTGAGCAATCCTCCTGGGGTATCGGTAACCTGGTTGTAGAAGAAAACCTCAAACGCCTGAGAGAAATTTCTGAAAATGCTGCCAAAGCCAAAGCAGCCAAAGGAACACCGGAACAGAAAATCGGGGATTTCTGGTCTGTAGCTATGGATTCGGCTAAAATTGAAAATGAGGGGTTAAAGCCTTTACAGCCTCTGCTGGATAAAGTAAATGCCATCAGTGATGTAAAAAGCCTGGTTGCCACTGTTGCTGAATTAAAGAAATTGGGATCCTCCACCCTTTTCAGCAATTATGTGACCCAAGACGACATGAACAGCGATGTAATGACTTATAAGCTGTGGCAAGGAGGAATCAGCCTTCCGGAAAGAGAATATTATTTCAAGTCAGATAGCGCCACGATTACTATCCGAAATGAATATCTGAAATATATTGCCACTGTCCTTACAATGGCTGGTGAAGACGAAAAAAATGCACAGGATATTGCCGGAAAGATCCTGGCGCTGGAAACAAAATTGGCTCAGTCGAGCCGTAAACTGGAAGACTTGCGGGATCCTTACAAAAATTACAATAAAATGGCGGTTGCGGATCTTGACAAACTCAATACAAATATTAACTGGACAGATTTCTTATCAATTTCAGGGGTAAAAAATCTTGACTCGATAATAATTGGCCAGCCTGAATTTTTTAAAGCACTTGATAACGCCCTGAATACAGTACCGCTGAGTGATTGGAAAAACTATGTAAAATTCAACCTGATCAGCGATTTTTCCGGAGCACTGCCCGACAAGTTTGGTATGGCAGCTTTCAACTTTAATAAACTTTTCAGCGGGGCAAAAGAAAGAAGGCCAAGATGGAAGCGGGTCATAAGCAGTGAAGAAGGTGTAATGGGTGAAATGCTGGGACAACTTTATGTAAAGGAATTCTTTAACGAAAAAGCCAAAAAAAGGTATGAAGACCTGGTGGAAGCAATCAGAGATGCACTCAAAGAAAGGATTTCCCGGCTTACATGGATGAGTGACAGTACCAAACAAAAAGCCTATGTAAAATTGGCTGCTATTAAGAAAAAAGTAGGCTATCCGGATAAATGGAAAGATTTCAGTTCCATGGAAATTGGCAGGGAAAGCTATGTTCAAAACCTGATCAATGCCAACCAGTGGTGGCATAATTATGAAATCAATAAACTCGGTAAACCCGTTGACCGGGATGAGTGGGGAATGTACCCTCAAACCTATAATGCATATTACAACCCGTCCAATAATGAAATTGTATTACCGGCAGGTATATTCACCGTACCGGGCTACAGGGATGAAGAACTGGATGATGCAACCGTTTATGGCTATGCAGGTGCCTCCACTATAGGTCATGAAATAACACATGGCTTTGATGATGAAGGCCGTCAGTATGATGCTAAAGGTAACCTTGTTAGCTGGTGGACAACAAAAGATGAGGAGGAATTCAAAAAGAGAGCCCAAGTAATGATAAAACAGTTTGACGAATATGAGCCTTTAAAAGACTATCATATCAATGGCAAGGCTACCCTTGGAGAAAATATTGCTGACCTTGGAGGTATTCTGCTGGGCATTGAAGCATTCAAGAAAACAAAACAATTCCAGGAGAATAAAGAAATAGGCGGGCTTACACCCATGCAGCGTTACTTCTGCGGGTATGCACTGGGCTGGCTCGGGCATACCAGGGAAGAAAGCCTGCGCAATCAATTGCTGACAGATGTACACTCACCTGCCAAATACAGGGTAAATGGACCCATGGTGGATATTGATGAATTCTATACAGCCTTCAACATTCAACAAGGTTCGAAAATGTACAGGGCCGATAGCCTTAGAGTAAGAATTTGGTAAAAAAAATCACATAAAAAGCCCCGGTGAATCCGGGGTTTTTTATTTTTTATACAGGCCGGTATAGTTAATCCCAAGCCCGGGCGCATCGCCATAACCAATCTTTCCAAAATTATAGGTAATGCCGGTAGCCAGGTCTTCTTCCAGTAATAATGGGCCATCCATATCTACATGATCAATAAAGGGAAGTAAATGGGCAATAGCAGCTGTACCAATAGTGGATTCATTCATGCAGCCAATCATGACTTTCATATTAAGTTCCCTTGCTTTTTGGATCATTCTCCTTGCGGGGGTAATTCCGCTGCATTTGGTGAGTTTGATATTTATTCCATGAAAGTGATCTTTACAACGATCCACATCTCCTTCTACCACACAAGCTTCGTCAGCATAAAGTGGCAGGCTTGATTCTTTATACAAGACTTTCATTCCTTCCCAGTCGTCCTTAGCAAGGGGTTGTTCTATAAACTCTACACCCAGATCCTTTAACTGAGGAATAAGTTGAAGAGCAGTTTCCAGGCTCCATGCCGCATTGGCATCTACCCGAAGTACGGCATCTGTATTTTCCCTAAGTGCTCTGACAATGGCGATATCATCAGCTGTCCCTACTTTAATTTTATAAATGGGCCATGGCTTCTCTTTCATTTTCGACAGCATTTTTTCAATACTGTCAATACCAATCGTATAGTCACAAAGGGGATTTTTTGAAATATCCCCGCCCCACAGTTCATAGAGTTTTCTGTTCTTCATTTTCCCATAAATATCCCAGGCTGCTATATCCAATGCACAAACCAGGAAATTATTTTGAGGGAACAAATGATGCAGGTAATGCCAGTATCGTTCAGGATCGGAAAAGGCAAACTTCTCAACAAATTGTTTTTTAGCCTCCAGGTCTGACATCATTTTCTCTACCGGAATATTATAATAAGCAATGGCACAGGCTTCTCCATAGCCTTTAATGCCAAAGTGCTCCAATTCCACAATAAGTGTTGGCTGATGCGTTTTGGTCCCTTTTGAGATAGTAAAAGGATGGCGAAATTTCAGGCTGAACGGCCAATATTGCACTTTCATAGAGGCAAAGATAATTTATCCCCTGCCGCTGTTGGCAATATATCCTTTCAATTCCTCATTGAATTCTTTTTGCCTGATTAACTCTTCCAGCGAAATATGCATCCGGTATTGCCAGTAGTTTTTAGGATTGGCGGGATTATTAATCCTTTCATCATGCGGGTTTTCCCTTCTGAGTGTTTCGCTCATACCCAAAATATCCTGCAATTGGAAAATACTCCACATTGCCGGAGAGTATAAATGCTGAAGTACAATAGCCCTGTTAATCCATGCTTCGCAGAAATAGGGTGCATCACCCCACTGCCCCATTACATGATTGTAAAATTGCTGGGTCCGTTGCCTGTTTTCCTCCCACCAGCCGCGGATAGTGCTCATATCATGGGTTGACGGCGTAATGACCGACAAATAAGGAGCATCATTAGGATGGAAAAATTCTTTTTTGGGATCCTTAGGCATACGCTGTATTTCAAGGCTCAGTATTCCCAACTGGCTCATCACATCCGGTACGCAATGCGGCACCATACCAAGGTCTTCACCGCATACCAGCATATTGGTTGCCTCCTTCAACGCCGGCAATTTTTGCATGGCTTCTTTATACCAGAAATCATCCTGGCGGCGGAAGAAATAGTTAATGGCCAAATTCTTCAATTTGTCCTGGGTAGAATGATCAAGGTGCCGGAAAGATGTTGTCTTTTCCATTGAAATCCGGAAATGAAATTTCTCGCCGGGATTTTCTTCATCATCAAACAGAATGACATTGGTAATTAACTCAAATAAGCCATTTTTCAACCTACTATTTTCATCTGACTCTTCTAATACTGAAAAATGTGCTTCCACCTTTTGCTGTGACTCAAATTTATATTCCAGGTCGTAGCCACCTGAATTGTTGGGCACTACAAATTCATCTTTTACTCTCTCAGCCAGATCACCAAAAACTTCCCTTATAACGTCATCGTTTATAAATGGGCGGCAATAACGCTGGTAATCGAACCAGATGCCGTTTTCGCCAAATTCATTGATATGAACCGGGAGACAGGGAACAAACCTACCCAAAATGCCCTGAACAGCATCCGCAGGTATGCTCCATATACGGAAGAAACCGAGAATATGGTCAATTCGGAAAGCGTCGAAGTAATTACTCATTTGCTCAAATCGCTGGCGCCACCAGGTAAACCCATCCTCCTGCATCTTTTTCCAGTTGTAGGTAGGGAAACCCCAGTTTTGGCCAATAGCTGTAAAATCATCCGGTGGTGCCCCTGCCTGCCAGTTCATGTTATATAAATCAGGTGCAACCCATGCATCACAACTGTGGCGGGATATACCGATAGGAATATCACCTTTAAGCACTACCCCTTTTTTATGTGCATAATCAGCTGCTTCTTTTAACTGCAGGTGCAGGTGATATTGAACAAAATAGTAAAAGCCAATTTCTTTATAAGAAGCAGACTTTGGCGAACAGAGTTTGCTTATTTCTGCCTTGTTATAAACAGTATTTGTTTTCCATGCTTCGAAGTTGGAAGAGCCGTATTTATCCCGGAAAAAGCAAAAGGCCGCAAAAGACTCCAGCCAGTATTCATTTTGCCGGAAGAATGTTTTGAACTCATCAGAGGAAAGGCAATCCTCACCCATAAACTGATAGAGTTCCCTTAACACAGAAAACTTATACTTCATCACTTCCTCATAATCTACTGCAGCCTTATCGTTCAGTTCCAGTTGTTTCTTTTTTAGTGGTTTCAACTGGCCGGCATATTCTTTACCTGCTACTTTTTGAAGGTTAATGTACAAAGGATGAAGGGCAAAAGCAGAAATAGCCCCATAGGGATAAGAATCAAGCCAGGTAAAAGTGGAAACAGTATTATTTACAGGTAATAATTGTATCAGTTTTAGACCAGTAAGCTTTGCCCAGTCAACCAATAATTTTATATCGGCAAATTCGCCTACTCCAAAACTATTTTTAGTTCTGAGACTAAAAACTGGAATGGCGACACCTGATCCTTTCCAATTATTATTAGGTAAATGGGCAAATCCATCATGCACAACTGTTAACTTTTTGCCTGAAGCATCTCCGTATAAAAGTCTGTTATTTCCATCTTCATATCGTACAAAAGATTTCTCTTTAATATTAAAGATCCCGTACTTATAGGCCACCGGAAAACTGGTAGCCGAAAGATCCAGCCTTACAGTCCACCAGTTTCCTTCCTTTGATAATAAAATAGGGTTATTTAAAGACCATTCACCCAAGCGGCTCCCGCTTCCATTAATGCATATAACTTCATTTTTCTCTAACAAGGGGGCCTTTACTTTAAAAACATGGGTGTAAAACTTATCCTCAACCGGTTTTACTTTGGTTTCCCTGTTTTTCAGTAATACTTTTTCAAAAGGAGCTGTAAAAAATGCGTTTTCAAACTCCCCGGCATGATTCCATGTGTCAACTAATTGTACTTCTTCTGTGTCTTTTCCAAAAACTTCTGCTGAACGGTCATTTCCCCATTCCTTTAAAATTAATCCATCCTGATTTTTTAGTAAATACTTGTAAATCAGCGGCTTTTCAACATTTTTTCGTTTTATTTCCGTTGTAAGTGTCCAGTAATCTTCGTTCAGGTAATCCAAGGGTACTGCCTTTGCCAGGTCATTGTTTCCTAGTTCATCGGTATTACCTGTCAGCCAAATACTTTGGCCATAAGTGGTGTGAAATCGTAAATAAAACTGGAGTTTCATCGCAATCGTTCGTTAAGTCAGGAATGGCTGGAATTGTGTTTTAAGGACACATTAATACGAAAGTAAAAAAAACT
Source organism: Chitinophagaceae bacterium (assembly GCA_036275415.1). Taxonomy (GTDB): domain Bacteria; phylum Bacteroidota; class Bacteroidia; order Chitinophagales; family Chitinophagaceae; genus JJ008. The sequence goes on from DASUDW010000015.1 coordinate 6,756, forward strand.
GTCAAGGAATGTACTTTTATTTCCCTTTTTTTGTCAAAAGCTTCCACAAACAATGTCTGAAGGGTATAAAATATGGCAAAAATGCTTTCTGCTCTGCCTGGGCATATTTCTGGCAGCTGCCTTTTGCATGAAATGGATGGAGGGAGACTTTATCCAGGGAGGAAAGAAATTCACTATAATCGGCCTGGAGATTTCTTACAGCCAGCAACAGGTAAGCCAGATCTTGTCCGGTTTGGATGATAAGGTTAAGACCATTTTGCAGTATCACCTCTATTTTGATTTTGCTTTTATGGCAGGTGTTTACCCGGGCATTTTTGCCCTGTGCATGATGGCCAGGCGGAAAACCGAAAATAGATTCTTTCGTAAATTACTTTTAACCATGGCATTTCTGCAACCGGCAGCTCTTTTATGCGACATTATGGAAAACTGTTTCCTTCTGCAATGGATCAATACCGGGGGTGTAGTGGATAAATTTAGTTTGTATCACCTGGTCGTTTATACAAAATGGATACTGGCATTATCAGGTGCCTTGATAGCCATTCCGCTTAATCTTATCAAACAAAAAAAACAGTAAACACATTTTTTGGTTTAGAACCGCAGCCTTACTTTTGTGCGAAATTTTACAACAATGGAGCAAACAAAGAAATACAAAGGCATCTGGTGGTTAGTATTCCTGGCATCTACTGCCGCTTTGATTTTAGCTATTTACACCCACTGGGAATGGCTGACATTGATACTCCCCTTCCAGACCACTTCCTTCGTGAAAGCGATGGATATCATGTAATTTGTTCGCTTTACAAATAAAATTTAGCCCGGTTAAAGCCGGGCTTTTTTATATGGCATATAAATTGCTTTTTGAAATTCATTCCTAACTTTACTCAAAGCAAACTTCTATGAGAAAACTAATTTTTATCCTTTTAGCATCCCTTTTATTACCCGCCTTTAATCAATCAGTTTACAGTGCCCTTGTGCCCCACTCTTCAATTGAAAAAGGAGAACCTGATCCTGCCACTGTTAAAAATGCTGTCAACTCTTTTAATACACTTTCAAAAAAAGAAAAGAAAGAAAGGGTACAACAGGTAAAAAAAGAGGTACGGGCCTTCAAAGCAGCAAAAAAAGCGGGCAAAGAAGCCGATACAAATACACTATTGCTCGTCATCCTTGCTATATTGCTGCCACCATTAGCGGTATATCTTCACCAGGGTGAAATCAACAATAAATTCTGGATCAGCCTTTTGCTTACTATCCTTTTTTGGGTACCGGGTGTTATTTATGCCCTGATTGTCATACTTGGAAACGGCTAAAAGATATAGCGGTTTGAAATGAAGTCTATAAGCTTTATGTTAGAATGGTTTTAATTAATGCCAGGGTTATGTAAATTAGATAAATTTACCTTTAACCTGCGTATTATGAAACGTCACATTCTGCCGCTTTTAGTCCTGCTTATTTCTTGTTCTGAAAACAAAAGTTCAACAACTGATAAGGTAGTTAATACAGATACGCTGCCGGTCCATACTAAGCCGGTAAATGACACCCTGAATGTAACAAGTAACCCTGCAACAAGTATTCAAACCATTTTGAAGGAAAAGAACATGCCTGACTGGCATGTGATTTCAGATGCCGATGCCAAATGGCCCAAAGACAAGTTTGATTATTTTATTGCCCCGAAAAGAAAAGATAATTCTGAATACCCATATATAACTTCCGGTGATTTTAATGCAGATGGGAAAAATGATTTTGCTGCACTTATAACTGATTCCGGGAACTCCAAAAATCAATTATTGATAATACTCGACCGGAATGGTGAAAAGAAATTGTATTTCTGGTTGGAAGATATTCTGGAAGGTGCTGCAATTTCTACCACTCCTAAAGGCGAGACAGAAGGCATGGAAAGCGAGAAAACGAAGAAAGTAAAACTTAAAGGTGATGCAATTAATGTGGAATATTTTGAAACAGCTTCCTTCCTGGTATATTGGAACGGAAATGGGTTTAACCGGTTACAGATCGGAGACTAAATTATTTAAACTACCATTATGATAAAGAAAATCTTAATACCCCTTATCGGTTTAATTATTATTGTCAGTTGTAAAGGAGAGAGCAAAGGCGCTGCTGACCTTGCCCAAGAAGTCTGCGACTGTTATGTGAAGGCCAATAAAATGGACGCCAATGACCCGCAAAGGGCTAAAATACAGGCTGACTGCCTGGCTACCCAGGGAATGGCCTGGAATAAAGTAAAGGATGACCCAAAAAAATCAGAAGAGTTCAACAGGATAATTGGTAACTGCGGAAAAGAAATTTTGAAAGAAACGCTTAAATAAGGCCATAAAAAAGAAAGTCCTGCTAAAGCAGGACTTTCAAATATTCAGAAATTAATCTTATTTAACTGATTCTACCAGGCCCTTGAAAGTTTCAGGATTATTCATTGCCAGATCAGCCAGTACTTTACGGTCGAGTTCGATACCTTTTTTCTGAAGTTTATTGATAAATTCAGAGTAAGTCATCCCTTCTGCCCTTACAGCAGCATTGATACGGGCAATCCATAAAGAACGGTATTCTCTTTTCTTGCGTTTACGGCCTACAAACATGTAGGTCATACCCTTCTCGACAACGTTTTTGGCTACCGTTAATACATTCTTGCGTTTGCCATAGAAACCTTTGGCTTGTTTTAATATTTTTTTGCGGCGGGCTTTAGAGGCCACTGCATTTTTTGAACGAGGCATATTTTAATGAATTTAGAGTTTTAAAAAATTAAAAAGTAAGCAAAGTTTACTTCAGTCTTAGTAAACGTTTTACAAAATCAACATGTGACTTTGCTACTTCACCTGCTTTGCGCATATTACGCTTACGCTTTTTGGTTTTTTTGGTCAGGATGTGACGTTTAAAACTCTTTTGATGCATGATTTTTCCGGTCGCCGTTACTTTAAAGCGTTTTTTGGCGCTAGAATTCGTTTTTACTTTAGGCATTTTACCCAGTATTTAATATTACACCCTTGAGGCATTCCCCACAGGGGGACCTTTTTCGAACCTCTTCAGGCAATCCTTTGCTCCTTTGCCAGGAGTAATTAAGAACTACCGTTTTTCAAACGGAGTGCAAAGATAAGGCAGAATAACTTTACAGGCAAAGAAAAAGGGCATCTCTCTGATGCCCTAATTACTAAAGGAAAAAATATCTTAATCTTTAGGATTCAATGCATTATCTATTCTTTTTCCTAAATCCTGCAAATGATACCTGGTCATCAGGTCACTGGTACCGCCAACGGCAGCATTAATTTCCGACCGAAGAGATGACAGGTGACCGATTATTACACTTTTGGAGTCGTTTTTATCCATCGAAGAGGAAGTTGTAATGGTAAAGCCCCCTACTACTACAGATCCGGATGCAGGTTTCAACATTGTAAGAAGTGTATTGATATACGATTTTTGCAAATTTCTCCGGTAGATATCAATCGGTTTTTTTGCAGCCAATTCAGACCAGATTCCTTTTTTCAAGTCGGTTAGAAGTTCAGTGATTTTATACGCATTATTGCCAAAACCGGCTTCCGCTTCAAGCAACTTGGTCATAGTTCTGGCCGAAAGTAACCGGCCAAGAACATTATCCTGTAAGCTGCCAATGGTAGATACCGGAGATAAACCTGTTTTCCCTAAGATTTCGTTATTGATAAGCCATTCTGGGGTGGTAAATACTTGTTTATTTAAAAAATCAATAGCTTCTTTTTGTTTTTGCCGCGGGGTAATTTCATATACCGGTCCCTGTTCTTCAATTGTCTTGGGAGTTTGCATTAAGCCTCCTACATATTTGGCCACATGCCCCAGGTACCGGCTAAACTGACCTACTACCTGGTCATACATTTCATCAAGGTTTGAGTAATCATCACCCGGTTCTTTGGTCCACTCCATAAGGTTGGGAATAATCCTTTGAAGGTTTTTTATGCCGTAATAACCGGCTTTCATTGCATCATCACCAAGGTCCTCATTTTGCGAACGGGGGTCATCATTATTTCCTTGCAAGCCATACCACAACCGTTTGTTTTTCATCTTTTCTATTACCCAATTATTGATACCCAACTTTTCTTCATCCGGCGATTTATATTCCGGGAACAGGCGATACCCCCATTCAATGGCCCACAAATCATAATCCCCGATACGGGGAAATATTCCCTTCTCACTTATTTTATCTTCCGGCTGTGCCACATAATTGAAACGGGCATAATCCATTATTGAAGGCGTATGGCCGTTGGCTTCTACCCATTCTTTATCCCTAAGTTTTTCTACGGGAACTGTAGAAGAAGACCCGAAATTATGGGCAAGGCCAAGGGTGTGGCCCACTTCATGTGCACATACAAAGCGGATAAGTTTACCCATCAATTCATCGTCGAAATTCATTTTTCTCGCAGCAGGATCTACCGGTGCTGCCTGGATGAAATACCAGTTTTGCAGCAACTTCATCACATTATGGAACCAGCCGATATGGCTTTCAATAATCTCACCGCTGCGGGGGTCTGTTACACTAGGACCATAGGCATTTTCAACCGGTGAAGGCTTGTAAACAATAGCAGAAAACCGGGAATCTTCCAGGCTCCATTCAGGATCATTTTGCGGTGCTTCTTTACCAACAATTGCATTCTTGAATCCTGCTTTTTCAAAGGCCTTCTGCCAGTCATTAACCCCCTGAATAAGGTATGGCACCCATTTTTTAGGGGTGGCGGGATCGATATAAAATATTATTGGTTTTTTGGGTTCTACCAGTTCCCCCCTTTTATATTTTTCCATGTCTTCCGGGCGGGGCTCCATTCGCCAGCGAATAACCATGCTTGTATTCTCTACCCTTTGCGGGTTTAGGTCGTAGTCTGAATATGTTCTGGCGTAATAACCAACACGGCTATCATATATTCTGTGCTTCATAGGAACAGCCGGCAGCAAAACGAAGGAATTATTTATTTCAACTGTTATATTACTTTGGCTTCCGGGCTGTGTTGGTGAACCACCAAAAGAAGGGCCTGCGGTTTTGCTGTAGGTTTTTACAGACCTTACTTCTATATTGATCGGGTAAGACCTTATTGAAGAAATATAAGATTTATCTCCCTGCAGCGACCCTGCCTGGAAAGAAGATTTTCCAAGTAATACTGAAGTAGGTACTGAAGAACCTGATGCAGAAAAGGCTACTACATCGTTATCACTGTTTAGATAATCTGATACATCAATTACCACCCCATTTGAGTCTTTAGCTAATGTTTTAATATCGAAAGTGGCCGAAATTGGCAGCATATTTGAATTTACTACCGACTGAAACATGGGCTGAGAGGAATCCTTTGAAACATTCTGATAGGAAACACTTCGCAGAAAGAGTTTGTTGTTGGGTCCTTTCTCAAACCGGATGACAGACTCATTGATCTGATCGCCGGCGTAACCACCGAAACTTTTTGGAGAATTGACAGATGACTTCACAATCCTGTTTACCACCATGATATCCCTGCTTAAAACAGAATCAGGAATTTCAAAATACCACTTCTCATCCACTTTATGGACTTTGAAAAGGCCATCATCTGTTTTCGCTTTTTCTGTAATTACTTCCTTATATGGTTTAAGTCCGTTGGAAGTTCTTGAACTAACCGGAGCAGCTGGTTTCGTAGTATCCGGACGCTGCCCCAGCATATTGACAGATAACAAGCAAATTACAGACAGCAAACTCAATCGTATAATCATAATTCAAAAATTATTAATCCGCTCAAGATAATGAATGAACAGGCTGAAATTTCAATAAACAATTTTTTTACACAAACGGTTCAGTTTATTAACGATGCTTTTACGCAATAAAAAAGGCCTGCTTAAAAGCAGGCCCGGTAAAGTATTATTGAAGAATCAGCTCTTTTTCTTGCCTTTTGGTGCAAACATGGCCAGCATCCTTCTGCCTTCCATTTTAGGCATATTTTCCAATACACCTACTTCTGCCAGCCTTTCGGCAAATTTCAACAGCAATAGTTGGCCTCTGTCCTGGAACTGAATGGCACGGCCTTTAAACTGAACATAGGCCTTTACCTTATTTCCTTCCTTCAAAAATTCGATGGCATGTTTTGACTTGAAATCAAAATCATGATCATCTGTATTAGGTGTAAACCTTATCTCTTTCACTTCAGAGACCTTGCTCTTGGCCTTCATCTCCTTTTCCTTCTTCTTCTTATCGTAGAGGAACTTATTGTAATCAATGATCTTACATACCGGGGGATCAACGGTAGGAGAAATTTCCACCAGGTCCAGGCCCTGCTCTTCTGCCATTTTCAGCGCAGCCTGGGTATCATAGATACCTACTTCCACATTTTCACCTACCAACCGTACCTGTGGCACACGAATAAAATGGTTGATACGATGCTCTGCTTCTTTACGGGGCATAAACCTGCCCCTGTTAAAACCGCCTTTGTTAAATCCGCCACCGCCGGGTTTATAACCGCCCTGGCCCTGTGGCCTGTTGAACCCGCCTCCGGGTTTTTGTGGTACTGCCATTTAGAATTTTTAGTGAGCCCCTCCCTGAAGGAGCATTTGGTTTTGTTTAAATTCCTCAACAGGGATTGAGGAAGTAAAAATAATCATTGTTCAATATTCTGCTTCAAATCCGTCTTTACAATCAAATTATCCATTCAAAACAGAATATTGAATGTTGAACTATCTATTCCGCTTTTCTTTCTTTAATAAGGTTTGTGGCTTCTGCAATAAAATCATCTACTGCTTTTACCCCCGCATCGCCTTTGCCCTGCAATCGTATCGACACCTTGTTTTCATTCATTTCCTTTTCACCTACTACCAGCATATAAGGCACTTTCATCAATTCAGTATCCCTGATCTTCTTACCGATTTTCTCGTTCCGGTCATCAACCTCACAGCGAATATCTGCTTTTTTCAGTTTCGCTGCTACTGATTTGGCATAATCAAGGAATTTATCGCTTATCGGGAGCACTTTCACCTGAACCGGTGCCAGCCACAGCGGGAATTTACCGGCATAATGCTCCAGCAAAAAGCCGATAAACCGTTCATGGGTGCCCAAGGGTGCCCGGTGAATGATCAAAGGGGTTTCTGCCTTATTATCCTGGTTGGTGAACTCCAGTTTGAACCTGCGTCCCTGTGCAAAATCTACCTGGTTGGTAGCCAATGTAAACTCCCTTCCTATTGCACTCCATATCTGAACATCTATTTTGGGGCCATAGAAGGCTGCCTCATCCTGAACCTCTACAAAAGGTGTATTAGTTTTAATCAGTACATCTCTTACCAACGCTTCAGTTTCTTTCCACAATTCCGGTTCATCTACATATTTCTGTCCCAATTTATCCGGAGAGTGCAGGGAAAGACGCATTACATATTTATCGATTCCAAAAATCCTGAAATATTTCAGGTACATATCATTCACTGCCTTGAATTCCTGGTAAAACTGTTCTTTGGTGCAATAGATATGTGCATCATTCATGTGCAGGCAACGGACCCGCATCAGTCCAAATAACTCGCCACTTTGCTCATAGCGGTAACAGGTCCCGTATTCTGCCAGCCGAAGCGGCAGGTCTTTATAACTTTTGGGTTCCGCTGCAAATATTTTATGGTGATGCGGACAGTTCATTGCCTTCAGGTAATACTTCTGTCCTTCCAGTTCCATGGGCGGGTACATACTATCCTGGTAGTATGGCAGGTGGCCGCTGGTCAGGTACATGCTTTCTTTAGCAATATGGGGAGTAACTACCCTTTTATAATCCGCAGCCAGTTCGGTTTCCTTTGCCAGCTTTTCTAATTCTTCAATGATTATTGTTCCGTTTGGCAGCCATAAAGGTAAACCGGGCCCTACATCATCATCCATCGTAAAAATGCTTAACTCTTTTCCCAACTTCCGGTGATCTCTTTTTTTTGCCTCCTCCAGCATTTGAAGGTATTCATCCAGCTCTTTTTGGGAAGGATAGGTAATGCCATATACCCTTGTCAGCATTTTATTTTTTTCATCGCCTTTCCAGTATGCCCCGGCAATGCTCATCAGTTTGATGGCCTTTATAAACCCGGTATTCGGAATATGAGGCCCGCGGCAGAGATCAGTGAAATTACCCTGGGTATAAAAGGTGATCTCACCATCATTTAAATTACCAAGCAAATCCAGCTTGTATTCATCTCCTTTCTCCGAAAAGTATTTTACAGCCTCCTCTTTAGGCATTTCTTTTCTCAGGTATACATTATTTTGCTTAGCCAGTTCATTCATTCTTTTCTCCAAAGCCGCCAAATCATCTTCGCTCATTTTCCTGTCTCCAAGGTCCATATCGTAGTAAAAACCATTTTCTACCGGAGGTCCCACCCAGAATTTTACCCCCGGAAACATGGACTCTACCGCTTCAGCCATCAGGTGGGCAGAGGAATGCCAAAATGTGCTTTTGCCATCTGCATCATTCCATGTCAGTAACTTCAGAGAAGCATCTTCGTATATGGGCCTTGTGGCATCCCATACTTGTCCGTTTATATTCGCAGCAAGAACCTTTCTCGCCAGGCCTTCAGATATTGACTTGGCAATATCCAGCGCAGAAGTCCCGTTTTCATATTGCCGCACAGCGCCATCCGGTAAAGTAATGTTAATCATGTAAGTAAAATACTCGTTTTTAAGAGATTGCAAAGGTAGCAAAAAACCGCCTAAAGATGGCCGGCCAGAAGCTGAATATCGAAGCATTTTCTGCCCCGGAACCAAGCCTGTTTATTGGGAAAAACTCTTTCACAGCATTGAAGTTGCGGACTAATAATTTAATTGCAATACGCCAAAATGTTGTATCAATTAACGACTGCAATTTTCTTTTTCCACTTTCGTTTCCACCGTAGAACTGGTTCAAGGAAAAGACTTGACAAATTACATAGTAAGGATGTCTGCCAATCAACCTTTTAAAATTAACAAACTCTTTCTTCCTGCCTCCGTATCAAATATTTAAGCATTTATTAGTTTTGACCCCTGAATGAAAAGACTTCTATCCATAACATTACTCTTGGGGGCTTTTTTCCTGACCCGGGTCAATTCTTTTGCCCAGGATATTACCGGCATATGGAGAGGTTATTTCATCACTGAAACAGGCGACTATTATAAACTGGAGTTCCAGGTTGTTCAAAGCTCTACAAATAGTGTTAAAGGTGTTTCTTATTCCTATCTGGATGTAAGGTTTTATGGCAAGGCCACCATGACAGGCAATTTCCTTACCTCCTCTTCTAAATTTAGAATTCAGGAAATTAAAACTGTGGAGGTAAAAAGTTTATTGGGTGGCGCCACCTGCATTATGAATTATAATTTCACCTATTCCAAATCAGGCAAAGAAGAATTTCTGGACGGCACTTACCTGGGGAAATATGAAACAAAATACACCACAACCAATCCTGGTACCTGGGGCGATTGCGGTGGCGGCAAAGTACATCTGAGAAAAGTAACGACATCGGATTTTTACATTGAGCCTTTTTTACGTAATAAATTAAAGAACAAAGACAAGCCGGTTATCGTTAATCAACCTCCCATTAAAAAAGATACTGTAAAAATTGAACCTAAACCACCGGTAACTAAACCACCAGTGGTAACAAAACCGCCTGTTACAACAAAGCCACCGGTCACAAAACCAGTTGAAAAACCCATAACTAAGGTTACGACCCCAACGCCTAAAACCGATACAGTTAAAAAAATACTTCCCCCCGTAACAAAAACCAATCCGCCGGTGGTAACACCTACCCCGTCTGTAATTAAGAACAGGGAAAATGAACTGGTCAAAGTATTAACTGTATCAGACCCCAATGTCATTGTCAAACTTTATGACAATGGTGAAATAGATGGAGATACGATCTCTGTATACCTAGATAAAAAACTGGTGCTTTCTGCCAAAAGGCTTACTGCCTCACCCTTGGTGGTAAAATTTACCATGGAGGAAGACAATGAAGAACATGAGCTGACCATGGTGGCAGAAAACCTGGGAACCATCCCTCCTAATACTTCTTTGATGATTGTAGAAGCCGGAGAGCAACGGTTTGATGTCCGGATTACGTCTACCGAACAGAAAAATGCCGTAGTTAAATTCAGGTACAGAAAAACGAACTGACACCCGATACCGTTTCTGTAAATTTTAATTTTGCTTCAGCTTTTTTCGGCTAATTTTCAGTCATAATGCTCCGGCTCAGGATTCTCATATTTTTTCTCTTTGCTTCCTCACTAATAATGGGACAGGATATCAATGGTATCTGGAAAGGAAAACTGGTGATGGCGCCCGGCGGTTGTTTCCCTGTGTATAATATTGAATTACAGTTGCAGGTGGCTGGTACCAGGATAACAGGCACCGCCTATCATTTTTCAGATTCAATGAACTATGTTAGGGAAAACTTTGAAGGCACCTATGACAGGGACAACAACCAGATCACTATACAGGAAAATGGCATTATTACTTTCAAAATCAGGGAAGACTGTGTACCCTGTGTAAAAAAATACCAGTTAAGTTATCACAGGGGTGGCGGTAATGTGGTTACAGAAGAGCAACTTAGAGGCAGCTGGACCGGTAAAGCTACTGATGGCAAAACCGCCTGTGATCCCGGCACTATTGTATTAACAAGATTTGAAAAGTCCAGTTTCAAACCTGATTTTAAACTGCCTTCTACCCTCACCAACCGCAAAGCGGAACTGGTAAAGGAAATTAAAGTGGACACAGGCACCCTACAAATTGATTTTTACGATAACGGGCAAATAGACGGTGACACTATTTCTGTTTATGTAAATAATTCCCCGGTGGTTTCAAATAAACGATTAACGACCAGACCGGTTTCCATTTCCGTAAAAATTGACCTTAAAAAGCCTGTTCAGGAGCTAATCATGGTAGGTGAAAATCTGGGCTCTATACCACCCAATACAGCCCTGATGATCGTTAATGCCGGGGATAAAAGATACCAGCTCTACTTAACTTCCGATGAACAAAAGAATGCCATGGTCAGGTTTATTTATGAACCTGCAAAAGCGGACAAATAAACAACTATTACCCCTCCAATTCCCTGTAACATTTAAGCTGATATTTCGTCTCAACTCTATGAATGTTAAAAAACTTTAAAACTCATTCTCCCAGTACCTTCGTACGAAATTAATCGTATATTCGGGTCAATAAATCGATTTATATGTCAGCACCTAAACTGATAAAACCCACTGAAAGTGAATTAGAAATATTACAGATCCTTTGGACAAAGGGATTGGCTACTGTACGGGAAGTACATGAAGAACTGGCCAAAACCAAGGATGTAGGGTATACCACTACGCTGAAATTGATGCAGATAATGAATGAAAAAGGGATCGTTAAAAGGGATGATTCAATGAGGACCCATGTTTACCAGGCGGCAGTGAATAAAGAAAAGACGCAAAAACATTTATTAAGTAAAATGATCGACTCCTTATTTGGCGGCTCCCCCACCCAATTGGTTATCCAGGCCCTGGGTGATCAAACCCATAAAGCCAGCCCTGAGGAAATTGAAAAAATTCAGGCATTACTGGACAGTCTTAAAAAGTAGCAATCCATGTCTTTCATCCAAACCAACTTTTTTCAGTCATTAGGAATAGCCCTGCTCAACAGCCTTTGGCAGTTTGCATTGCTTTGGGTTTTTTATCAGTTGGTAACAATGTTGTTTGGACAAATAAAGGCCCGTACAAGATCAAGCCTTGCAACAAGTCTGTTAATCATCGGATTCGGATGGTTCCTGTTCACATTTTTTGAGGCATTACTTTCTAATAAGCCAATAACTGAATATTCAACATCTACCATCATTACCGGTGAACCACTAGCAACGCTAACAAGTGGTAATATTACCCGGCTTTATCCCATTGCAGGATTCTTATATTTTTTTCTGTTGTCTATCCCTTTGCAACAATTCATCAAGAATTACAGGTATGCACAGGCACTGAGGCAATACGGCCTTTCAAAGATCAATATTGACATCCGTTTATTCGTTGAAAAAAAGGCTTTGCAAATGGGTATTACCCGAACTGTCAGGATATGGATCTCTGAATTTGTTTCTTCCCCCGCAACAATCGGCTTTTTGAAACCGATCATTTTAGTTCCGCTTGCTGCTATTAATCACCTTTCACCTTCTCAAATAGAGTCGCTATTATTGCATGAACTGGCCCATATAAAAAGAAATGATTACCTGCAGAACCTGTTTGTGAATATCATTAAAACAATACTGTACTTTAACCCTTTTGCAAAAGCATTCAGTAGCATTATAGAAAAAGAAAGAGAAATTAGCTGTGATGAGCTGGTATTACAATTTGACTACAACTCAAAAGAGTATGCAGCAGCATTGCTGATGCTGGAACAACAACAGCAACAAACATTTGCATTAGCCGCATCCGGCAAAACTGCAGATCTTATTTACCGGGTAGAAACCATCCTCGGCCTTCAGCAGAAAAAATATTTTACTACAAAAAAAATAGTGGGAATAACAGGCGGGCTAGTTATCCTCATGGCTCTTTCTTTTATTCAAGAAAGCATTTCAGGTGTTACAACCGGCCTGGGATTAAACACATCATCTCCCTTGTCTAATTCAACTTTCGTGGTATCAGGGTCACAGACAGAAACAGAAAAAAATAATACTGCATTTATAAAACCCTCAAGTCAATCGACATCTTTTACTTCAAGTAACCTATCAGGGCACAACGATCTTAATTACAACAAGAAATCTGCATCATCATTTTTGACCGTTTCATTTGAAGAGGACAATGTACCCGAACTGAAAAAATACCAGGAAGCACAGGTAAAGAACGCCATTGAAGCATCCCGGAAAATTTTAGAAAAAGCAGAATGGGAAAAAGTGGAAAAGAATATTGCTGAAGTCTTATCGGAAAAAGAAAAAGAAAAATTAAAAGATACCTACCTGAAAGAACTGAACAAGTTTAACTGGAAGCAACTGGAGAATAACCTTAAAATAGCTTATAATAAGATTGACTGGGAAGGGATCAATAACCAGCTAAACGCAGCTGTAACCCAAATTAAAACAGATAGTTTACGGAGAGTGTACAATGAAGCTGCTATTAAACTGAACCAGGTTCAGCAACAACTGCTGGAAAGTAACTTAAAAGGTATACCTGATTCGGATATATCCCTGGATCTGCTGAATGAAAAAAAACAAATGGTGCAACGGGCACTGGAAGAACTTAAGGGCTCCAGGCAGAAAAAGACAGTCAGCCTCTGATGATCTGCCGGAGATTTACCAGCACCTGGGACATTTTTCACTGTATTTATTTCCAATTATAAAACCAACCATGATTTCATGGGTGCCTTTACTTACAGTATTGAGGGATGTTGTTGTAAAGTCATAGGCATAGCCCACATTAAAAGCGTTGCTAACATTCAGACCGGCCATTGCAGCGTATCCATCCTCGTACCGGTAACTGCCTCCTACCCAAAACAAGTCACGGTATTGCATTTTCAGGTTCAATTCAGGCTGAAAATCGTTATTGGAAGAATTCTGAACATATTTTACCATCAATGATGGTACAGCATTTACATCTTCACCAATCATAAACCGGTATCCTGCGGTAAGAAACAGATGAGGCACCAGTCTTCCCTTTGTAAGAAAAGCTGCATCATCAACAAATGCCAGTTTTTGAGGTATGATCTGTTGAGCAGAGAAACCAACAAAATAATTTTTCGAATACAACCACAATCCAACATTAAGATCAGGTCTTATCCTGTTTAACTGGTTGCTGAGAGAGGCACCCGTTGCCGGGTCAAAAGGGTCTCCGGTACCGGAAAAATCATGTTTGCTACGGTCAAGGCTCACATTGGTAATACCGGCAGAAAATCCGCCCGATAAATTGGTTGTTGGACTTAAACCAATATGATATGCATAAGAAAGGTTAGCCGTAAAGCGATTAAAACTTCCGGTTCTGTCATTAATCATGGTAAAACCGATGCCGTGGTGCGGCTCCGCTGCAGTATAATTTTCCCAATAATAACGGCCCCTTGGGTTTTCTCCGGGCACCTGGAATGATGTTGCAGAAGTACGGTAATCTTTCTTACCCAACGGCCCATGTGCTGATAGATACATAGTTTTGGGAGCACCATTCAGGCCCACCCACTGATCCCTGGAACTGAGTTTAATATCAACATAATTCTCAATTCCTGTCAATGCAGGGTTCAGGATATAATTATTCAAAATGTATTGTGTATAGTGGGGCCTTTGCTGTGCACTTACCAGCAAAACACACAATAGCGCAGGAATAATAACTATTTTTTTTCTCATGGCTTAACGGATTACATCTACATAACCAGTCATAATATTTCTTCCGTTTTTCGGATTTACAATATAATAATAAGTTCCTACAGGCACCGGCTTACCGTTTACTGTTCCATCCCATGGCTTGCCGTAACCTGTGGAGGCAAATATCTTTTGTCCATAGCGGTTGAATATTTCCACTGTACATCCCGGATAAGTATCCAGGTATTTTATTACCCAGGTATCATGAACACCATCGCCGTTGGGGCTAAAGATGTTTGGTATTTCCGGCCCTTTCAGCACCTTTATAAATACCCTGTCGGATTGCTGACAACCACCCCTTCCGGTAACAGTAAGGGTGTACCAGATATCATCCACTCCTTTCACAATCGGTCTTTCAATTGCATTGGATGAGAGGAAATATTGATTAGGTGTCCAAAGGAATGTTGGATTGATTGCTGAAACAATGGGTTGAAGGGTGTCGCTTCCTCCTTCCAATATAAACAGGTTCGGACCAGCATCCACAACCGGATATGGATTGACAGTCAGATCCTGGGTGGCAGTCGTACTGCGGCAACCAAAATTATTAATAATATACAGACTGACAGTATAGCTTCCTGCACTACCATAAGTATAAGAGAAAGCCGGTGTTGTCCTGACATTTCCATCCCCTAAATTCCAGTTCCATTGGGTAGTGGTACCATCTGCAGGATTACTGTTATCGGTGAATTGGAAACTCTGCCCCACACATACATCCGGTTTATTTACCGTAAACGATCCGGTAGGCTGAGGATGAACAGAGTTCAGTATAATATTCGTATCTCTGGTACAGCCTGCCGAACTAGTTGCAAGCAGGTTAACAGTATAAGGTCCAACAGCATTATAAATATGTGATGGACTTGAACCAGATGAAGTATTCAACGGACCACTGCCGGGGTCACCGAAATTCCATAAATATGTCATACTGCTTGCGGACCCACCCGGGATTCCAGAGGTATTGGTAAACTGAACATTTGCCGAAGGCAGGCAACTGCTGACCGGGAAAGTAAAATTGGGCCTTGGAATCGGGTTTACAACAACGGGTGCACTATATACTGTGCTTCTGCAACCATTGCTGGTGGTAACCTGTAATGTAACAGTATATGTACCCCATGATGTAAATAAATGAGAAGGATTCTGAAGAGTTGATGTATTGGCTGCACCGCTTGTAGGATCTCCAAAATTCCAGTTCCATCCTGTAATAGTACCGGAATTAGCAGGTATCGTTGAAGATAGACTGCTAAAATCAACCGGACTTCTTTCACATGCCAGGTTGGTTACTGTAAATCTTGCAGCAGCCGTATCAATGACACGAATCGTTTGTGTCGCTGAATCACGGCAACCTGCCGCAGTAGATGTATGGAGGTATTGAATTGTATAAGTATTTCCCGGGTTCACTGAGGAAGGTGTAAAGATGCCTGCAGGTGTTACTCCCGGCCCGCTGAAAGTGCCTGTTCCCGGTACGCCACCAAAACTGATGAATGGAAGCAGTGATACGGGTGCGGCATCGTAACATATATCCGGCATCAGGCTAAATTGCACCAGTGGTGCTGCATTAATAGTAATGGTTTGAATTTTATCATTAACACAAACGCCGCCGGAATAAGCCCTGTATCGTATTGTATAATTTCTGGTTGGTGGTGCCTGGAAGTTGGGATATAGGTGTTTATATACTTTACCGCTAAAAGGAAAATTATCCGTGTCAAACACTGTTGGTTGGTTTACATTATCCCAATAAATCTCCACTTTGGTGATGGAGCCCGGGAATACCGTTGATGCCTCAGTTATTGCTACTGAATCGTTGGCACAAAGCGTTGAAGCATTTTGGACAATAAAGTTTGCAGTCGGGAAACTGCCGTTTACAAACAAAGTATGACTTACTGTGTCCTTGCAACCGGCATTACTTGTTGCAATTAACTGAACATTATACGAACCTGTGGATGTATAACTGTGTTGCGGGTTCTGTACAGTAGAAGTATTAAGCGGTCCGCTTACAGGATCGCCAAAATTCCAGTTCCAGCCTTGTATAAAATCAGGTGGTGATACACTGCTCGTATCTGTAAACTGAGCATAAGTATCACTCAGGCAAACTTCAGGAATGATATAACCGGCAAGGGGCCTGGGTCTTATCACTACCTGCTGCGGAGGTGTAGTACTTACGCAGCCTTTGTCTGTTGTAACTACAAGGCTTACATTATACGTACCTGCTGCTCCAAAAATATGCGTTGGGTTTTGTTGAGTTGATGTATTCAGCGGGCCGCTGGCAGGATCATCAAAATTCCATTGCCATGAAACGATAGCACCTGCATTGGGCACAGATACATCAGTAAAGCTGATCGTTCTGGTGGCACAGGTTGGCGCATTGGTAGTAAAATTGCTGACAGGCAAAGGATTTACTATTACAGCTACTGAACCTGTTTGTGCCTGGCTACATAAGGTACTGCTTGCATCCTGCACACTTACTAGGTTATAAGTAAAGGTGCCTGCAGTAGCCGTTGGTACAGCGACTGTTACAGTATTACCTGTAGTTGTAGTTACTGTCTGGTTAGGGCCTCCATTAATCGTATAGGTAAAAGTATATGGGGCAGTTCCGCCGGCACCGGTAAAGGTAATATTGGGTGATGGTGCATTGCGGCACACTTCCGTAGCACCGGAGATAGCAGCGGTCGGTAAAGGATTTACCACTACTGTTGCAGTACCGGATTGCGTTTGGCTGCATTGTAAACCGCTTCCCTCCTGCACACTTACTAAATTATAATTATAAGTACCTGCAGTAGTTGTGGGTACTGCCACAGTAACTGAATTACCACTGGTAGTAGTGATAGTCAGGTTTGCGCCACCATTAATATTGTAGGTAAAAGTATATGGCGGTGTACCAACGGCACCGGTAAAAGTGATGTTAGGCGAAGTAGCATTTACGCATACATTCACAGTGCCTGCTATAGTAGCAGTAGGCAGCTGGTTTACAGTAATTGTTGCTGAGCCGGTTTGTGCTTGTGAACAAGTTATAGTACTTCCTTCCTGTACACTCACCAGGTTATAAGTAAAGGTACCGGCAACATTGGTGGGGGCAGCCACTGTTACAGAATTACCGCTGGTAGTAGTTACAGTCTGGTTCGGGCCTCCATTAATAGTATAGGTAAAAGTAAATGGCGGAGTGCCAACAGCACCAGTAAAAGTAATATTGGGAGATGGTGCATTCAAACAAACTGTGGTGGTTCCGGAAATACTGGCGGTTGGTAATGGATTAACAGTTACTGCAGCAGAACCGGTTTGAGGCTGAGAACAGGCATTAGCACTACTCTCTGAAACACCCACCAAATTATAGGTAA
>DASUDW010000016.1:0-2757 GCA_036275415.1 Chitinophagaceae bacterium
TGGTATTGATAGTATAGATGACGTTATCGCCAGGGGAAAGCGACCCCTTTCAGCAAAAGAATTTCAGGCTGTTTGGGAAAGTACAGAGGCAATAGTTATTGATACAAGGCAAAAGGAAGCCTATGCCGCCGGGCATATTCCCGGTTCAATTTTTATCGGCATAGATGACAATTTTGCTCCGTGGGTGGGCACTTTGGTTACAGACCTCAAGCAACCTGTTCTTTTTTTTGCGGACGAAGGAAGGGAAGAAGAAGTAGTGATCCGCCTTTCAAGGGTTGGGTATGATAATACACTCGGCTATCTTCATGGGGGGCTGCAGGCCTGGAAGGATGAGGGTTTTGAAACTGATTCACTCAAAGAAATCGCTTCACATGATTTTGCTACCTTATACCAGATGGATGCTGAACATATCAACCTGCTTGATGTAAGGCGTAAAAGTGAATTTGAGTCAGAACATTTGGTCGGTGCAGAAAACCTTCCGCTGGATTTCATCAATCAGCAAATGGCACAACTTGACAGGAACAAAAAATATTTTGTTCATTGCGCCGGCGGGTACAGGTCTGTTATTATGTGTTCTATATTGAAATCCAGGGGTTTTGTAAACCTGGTGAATATTAAGGGGGGCTATAAGTCTCTCAGCCAGACAGGTTTGAAGAAAACCCACTATGTAGAGCCTACCACAATGCTCTGATGATTGCTTATTTTTTTGCAAAACCAGCCTGATGGGGCTGGTTTTTTTGTGATAATCATCACGCAGCAACAGTGCCGGGTTGGCTACATTTGTATAAATTATCAGCTATGCCAACAATAAAAATGACAACAAAGGATTTTAAGGATAAGGTATTCAATTATGAAACAGAGAAGGAGTGGAAATACCAGGGAACGCTGCCGGCCATTATTGATTTTTATGCTGACTGGTGCGGCCCTTGCAAAATGGTAGCTCCCATAT
The DNA here is from genome assembly GCA_036275415.1 of Chitinophagaceae bacterium. GTDB lineage: Bacteria > Bacteroidota > Bacteroidia > Chitinophagales > Chitinophagaceae > JJ008. The sequence goes on from DASUDW010000016.1 coordinate 950, forward strand.
TAGAAGAACTTTCAAAAGAGTATGAGGGAAGACTGCTTATTTATAAAGTGGATACAGATGTAGAACAGGAACTAGCTGCAGTATTTGGTATTCAAAGTATACCTACATTGCTTTTTATTGATGCAGATGGTGAACCTATGATGCAGCCTGGTGCATTTCCTAAACATATTTTTAAGAAAGTAATTGAGGAAAAATTATTGACCCCTGTGAAAACGGACGAATAGACAATTTGTTATTTGCTAATAAGGGCTGTGTTAAACAATGCGGCCCTTTTATTATTAAACAAGAAAGTTGTTTTAATTAATAAACTGCCGGTTGTAAACATTCTTCAGAAGGGTATAGTTTCTTTAAAGTGCAGCACATCCTGTAATGTGCAATCAAGCCGGCCAATGCTGTTACAACTGCCATAATGATAATAGCAGTACTAATTCCAATACTATCTGCCAGCAGGCCGGCAAACAATGCACCAATTACATAGCCGCTGTCCCTCCAAAAACGAAAAATACTAAGGCTTTCTGCCCTCTGAGAGGGGTGGGTGCTCTCTGCTACAACAGTTAAAAAATTGGGATATACCAAGGCGGTGCCTAATCCTAAGAGTATTGATCCGCTTACAAGCAGCCAAAAAACTGCCGCAGTTGCAAGAATAACAATTGCTGCAGCCTGAAGTAGCATTCCTGCAGTAATGATTTGTTTCTTACAATATATATCACCCATTTTACCGGTAAATAACTGAGTTATCCCCCATACAGCCGGGTAAATACCGGCAATGATGCCAATTTCGTGAATGGAAAAATCTTTTTGCAACAGAAGAACAGGTAATAAACCCCATACAACCGCATCATTCATATTATTCACCAGGCCGTTTAAAGTTACGGTGCCTATATTTTTATGTTTCCAGGTTGTTTCATTCCATATATTTTTAATCAGTGCAAGCTTACTGGTAGAAGTTTCTGTTTGAACAAAATGAGTGGTGTCATTAACTAGAAAAACTGAGGTAAGCAACCCGGCACCGGCAAAAAATAAACCGGGTATGAAAGGGTACCAGGCGTATCCATAACTGTTGGCAAGCGAACTGGCCAGGTAGGAGGCAAGGCCAACTGATAAATATCCGGCGAATTCATTAATACCCATTGCCAGCCCACGGTTCTTTTGCCCCACAATATCCACTTTCATGATAACTGTTGCAGACCAGGATAGCCCCTGGTTAATGCCTAAAAAAATATTCGCTAGTATTACCCAGTTCCAGGATTCTGCGTACATCAGAAGGAATGGTACAGGTATAGCAAATAACCAACCGGTGACCAGAATTTTTTTTCGGTTGAATAGCTTGCTAAGCCTCGCCACACTGTAATTGCTGATGGCTTTAGTGATGCCAAATGCCATAATAAAACTTAAGATGGCAGTATTGGCATCTATGCCGAAAATATTCTTGCCTAATCCTGGTATTACAGCTCTTTCAAGGCCAATCATTGCACCAACAAATGCATTGATTAATACCAGCAACGAAAACTGTCGCCGGTTTTCTTTCAGACCTTGTTGTATGTAACTCCCATTGTTCATTTAGTTCAGCGTTACCAGGGGATACTTCATTTTATATTAACTTTTATTAGTAAAACAATTTAATGCGGGAGCTTTTCCCTGAATTTACCATATACCCAGGTACCTGCAATAGCACTAAACAATGTTACAATGATTACCAGGGCGCCGGTACCAATTTGTGCAAATAAGGGCCCTGGGCAGGCACCGGTAATTGCCCATCCAAACCCAAAGATCAATCCGCCAATTACGTTTCCTTTATTGAATTTCTT
>DASUDW010000017.1:0-5958 GCA_036275415.1 Chitinophagaceae bacterium
CAGACAGATAAGAGCGGTTATTACCTGCTGACATTGCCGGTTGGTAAAAATTATGCTTTCAACGTAAACCTCAAAGGGTATTTGTTCTATTCCGATAATTTCCTGATGGCAGGCCGTTCACCGGATTCAACCTATGAAAAAAATATTGCCCTGGAACCCATTGCCATCAATGCGGCCATGGTACTTAGGAATGTCTTCTTCGATGTAAATAAATTTGACCTGAAACCGGAATCGCAGGTGGAACTGGACAAACTGGTACAATTACTGAATGATAATCCCAGTCTCAAAATAGAAATCAGCGGCCATACCGATAATATCGGAAAGGCTCCGGATAACCTAACACTTAGTAACAACCGGGCAAAGGCGGTAGTCAGCTACCTGGTATCTAAAAATATACTGCCTGCCCGAATGACAGCCAAAGGCTATGGCGCTACCAGGCCTGTTGCTTCTAACAATACGGAGGAAGGCAGGGCACAAAACCGCAGAACAGAAATGAAAGTGGTGAGTCAATAGTTCCCATTATATTTGACCGTATTCCCTGATCAAAGCTATGAGCGAAGAATTATTATACCAGATTGCACTAACGATGGTGCCGCAGATCGGACCTGTGCAGGCCAAACTGCTGCTGCAGCATTGTGAAGCAGAAGAAATTTTTCATGCCAAAAAATCCTATTTAGAAAAATTAGAAGGCATTGGCCCTGTAAGGGCAGCTGCCATTGCAGATTTTAAGGATTTCAGCAGGGCGGAAGAAGAGATCAGGTTTATAGAAAAATACAAGATCAAACCCCTTTTTATTTCTGACCCGGCCTATCCGCAACGACTGCTGAACTGCTACGACTCCCCTACCCTGCTCTATTACCGGGGTGAAGCCAACCTTAATGAATCCAAAATCGTTGCGGTCATCGGTACCCGCAGCCATACAGAATATGCCAAACAGGTAACGGAAAAACTGGTGAAAGAAATGTCAGGCCAACCAATAACCATCATCAGCGGCCTTGCCTATGGAGTAGATGCTATTGCCCACAAAGCTGCTATCAAAAATCAATTACCCACCGTGGGTGTGCTGGCACATGGGCTTGATCATATTTACCCTGCCGACCATGCCGGCCTGGCAAAGGACATGGTAAAAAATGGCGGAGGCTTGCTGACAGAATTTATCAGCGGATCAAAACCGGATAAACATAATTTTCCCACCCGAAACCGCATCGTTGCCGGCATGAGTGATGCCACGGTGGTGATTGAAACCGGTATCAAAGGCGGCAGTATGATAACGGCAGAACTGGCCAACAGTTATAACAAAGATGTATTTGCCATTCCGGGTAAAATTACTGACAGCAAAAGCGCCGGCTGCAATTACCTGATCAAAAACAATAAGGCAACGCTTTTAACCGATACGGCTGATCTATTACAATTAATGGGCTGGCAGGATCTTGCAAAGCAAAACAAGGAAAAGAAAGCGCAGCGGCAGATATTCATTGAACTCACAAAAGATGAAAAAACGATCATTGACATCTTGAAAGAAAAAGACAATGTGCATATCGATGAAATAAACCTGCGCAGCGGTATCAGCAGCAGCGCCGTAGCTGCAGCCATACTCAATTTAGAATTACAGGGGGTGATAGTATCTTTGCCCGGAAAAATTTACAGGATTGCCTGACAGCAAACGGCAAAAAACTTTGTGAACCTATGATCATTCTTGTGCGAAAGAAACTGGCCTTTTTTTTATTGATGCTTTCCTTTGCAGGCAGCAAGGCTTTAAGCCAGGCCTGCACCACATTAGGGCAAACCCCTTCCACTGCTTTCCCGGTATGCGGCACCACTACTTTTCAGCAAACAACAGTACCCATTTGCAGTACCAACAATTTATTTGTACCCGGCTGTTCCGGTGACGGCGCCGATTATGAAAACAAAAACCCATTCTTTTATAAGTTTACCTGTTATGTTTCCGGCAAATTGGGTTTTGTCATTACCCCACTGGCCAACCAGGAAGATTATGACTGGCAGTTGTGGGATATTACCGGTAAAAACCCGGATGCCATTTTTACTGACAGAACGATCATAGTAACAGGCAACTGGTCCGGCACCTACGGCCCCACCGGCGCTTCTGCCTCGGGTGTAAACTTTATACAATGTGCCTCTGATCCCGCCGACAACAGACCCACTTTTGCCCAAATGCCGGTATTGACTGCCGGCCGGGAATACCTGTTAATGGTAAGCCATTTTACCAATACACAGAGCGGTTACAATTTATCATTTGGCGGAGGTACCGCTGTCATTACCGACCCGAAAGTACCGGGCATGCTCAGCGCCAAACCGGATTGTGATGGCAAAGTGATTACGCTGAAAACAAATAAGAAGGTGCGTTGCAACAGCATCACGGCCAATGGAAGTGAATTCAGTTTATCACCGGCAGCTACCACAGTAGTATCTGCTGCAACTTCAACCTGCACTACCGGGTTTGATTTTGATGAAGTCACTATTACCCTTGCTGCTGCATTACCCAATGGCACTTATGACCTGGTGATCAACAACGGAACCGACGCTAATACGTTACTTGATATTTGCGGTACCGGCATTGCAGCCGGAAGTAAAGTATCCTTCAGCTATGCTGCGCCGCAACCGATCTTTGCCGACAGTATTGGCAGACCTGCCTGCGCACCGGATTCAGTAAGGGTCTATTTCCCTAAAAAAATAAGTTGTGCCAGTATTGCTGCCAACGGAAGTGACTTTTTGGTTACAGGCCCCACTCCTGTTACAGTTGTAAGCGCCGGCGGCAATTGTATCAATGGCAAAACAGATTATGTGGTAGTGAAATTCGCTGCGCCCATTTATACCAGGGGAACCTACCAGCTCACACTAAAAGCAGGAAATGACGGCACCGTACTTATTGACGAATGCGGGCAGGAAACTCCCGTTCACACCCTGCCATTTACAACAGCAGATACTGTTTCCGCCCATTTTACCTATACGGAAAAACTGGGTTGCCAGCGGGATACCCTCACCTTTACACATAACGGTGCCAACGGGGTAAATTTCTGGAGCTGGACCTTCAATAACGGCACGCCGCAAATGGGCCAGACACAAACCATCATCGTGCCGGCAACAAGCACTAATACTATCAGTCTGCTGGTAAGCAACGGCACCTGTAATGATACTGCCAGCGCTGTCATCATTTATAATAATGAGGTGAAAGCAGATTTCACCATGGATCCTTTCATTTGTCCGGAAGACAAACTCACAGTAGTAAATACCAGCCTTGGCCAGGTCGACAACTGGAAATGGAATTTCGATGTTATTGCCATCAGTACACTCAAAGACCCGTTGCCCGTTCAATTCCCGACACTGAACAGGGAAGCTTATTACACGGTGAAACTGGTAGCCTATAATAATGCCCTGGGTTGTTCGGACAGTATACGAAAAACATTAACAGTACTGGATCATTGCCGCATTGCCGTGCCAACCGCCTTTACACCCAATGGTGATGGCCGCAATGATTTTTTCTGGCCGCATAATGCACTGAAAGCAGATAACCTTGAATTCAGGGTGTATAACCGCTGGGGCCAATTAGTTTTCCAAAGCCGCAACTGGCGGGATAAATGGGACGGGACCATCAAAGGCCTGGCACAACCCGCCGGGGTGTATGTATGGATGCTGCGGTACATACACAGTGAAACCAAAAAGGAAGTATTTGAAAAGGGTACTGTCATGCTAATCCGGTAAGAAGTCTTTCGAAGCTTGGGTTAAATTTAAAATAATCCCGTAAAAACTATGGAACCACATAGAAACAGCAGAAACATAGGATTTCACATAGCTATGTGTTAACACTATGTGGCCTGTGTGCCTATGTTGTTCAATTAATTCAAAAGGAGACTGAACTTTTAAAAAATTCATTTTTATCATTTGACCCGGCGGTCTATCTTTGCACATGGCAACAAGAAATTTCTCCCCCGCTGCAAGTAAATCCCAACGTTTTTTTGGTGAAGGCCTGACCTTCGATGATGTATTGCTGATGCCCGGCTACAGCCAGGTATTGCCCCGTGATGTAAACATCAAAACCAAACTGACTAAAAACATTACGCTGAATGTTCCGCTGCTGTCTGCCGCAATGGACACTGTTACAGAAGCTTCACTGGCCACTGCACTGGCAAGAGAAGGCGGGCTCGGCATCCTGCACAAAAACATGAGCATTGAGAAGCAGGCCGAGCAGGTTCGTAAAGTAAAAAGAAGTGAAAGCGGCCTGATCATCGACCCGGTAACATTACAGGCAGATGCCACTATTGGTGATGCGTTGCGTTTAATGCGGGAAAACAAGATCGGTGGTATTCCCATTATTGATAAAACAGGTAAACTGGTGGGTATTCTCACCAACCGGGACCTTCGCTTCGAAGATGACCCGAAAAGAAAAGTAAGCGAAGTGATGACCAAAGAAAATCTCTACACTGCACCGGAAGGTACGGACCTGAAAAAAGCAGAACAATTATTCAAAAAGACCAAAGTAGAAAAGCTGCCGATCGTAAATAAACAGGGTAAACTTACCGGCCTCTTCACCTACAGTGATATACTAAAACTGAAAAGCCACCCCAATGCGGTAAAGGATTCTTTCGGCCGTTTGCTGGTGGGTGCTGGTGTGGGCATTACCAAAGACCTGCTGGACCGTGTAGCTGCCTTACAAAATGTGGGAGTGGATATCATTGCCCTGGATAGTGCACATGGGCACAGCAAAGGAGTAATCACTGCTTTAAAATCTGTAAAAAAGAATTTCAAAAATATAGAAGTGATTGCCGGCAATATTGGTACGGCAGCAGGCGCCAAAGCACTGGCAGAAGCAGGAGCAGACGCCATTAAGGTAGGTATTGGCCCCGGTTCTATCTGTACAACAAGAATTGTAGCCGGTGCAGGTGTTCCGCAGTTGACGGCTGTTATGGAAGCTGCTGCTGAATTAAAACAAAAAGGCATACCGTTGATAGCAGATGGTGGTATCCGTTATACCGGCGACATGGTAAAAGCATTGGCAGCAGGCGCCAACTGTGTAATGATGGGAAGCATATTTGCCGGCACGGAAGAAAGCCCCGGTGAAACAATTATCTACGAAGGAAGAAAATTCAAGGAATACCGCGGTATGGGTTCATTGGGTGCCATGGCCACCGGCAGCAGCGACCGTTATTTCCAGGACGTAGAAGACGATGTAAAGAAATTTGTACCGGAAGGCATTGAAGGCCGTGTAGCCTATAAAGGATTACTGAAAGAAGTTGTGTACCAGTTTACCGGAGGCTTACGAGCCGGTATGGGCTACTGTGGCGCCGCTACTATTGAAGAATTGCAAAAAGCCACTTTTGTAAAAATTACCAATGCCGGCATGAGAGAAAGCCATGCACATGATGTAGAGATAACAAGAGAGGCCCCGAATTATAGCAGGAAGTAAAACGGTTTACAAGTTGATAAGCTGACTTGTTAACTGGAATAAATTTCATGTCAACTTATCAACTTATAAACATATCATCTATTACTCCCCCAACACCTCAAACACAATCACCTGTTTGCGGTACGCTTTTACTTTATGCCCGTTCTGAATGGCGGGTTCCCATTTAGCGGCTTTCTTTAATACTCTTACGGCTTCTTCTTCCATGCCATATCCATGATTGGTTAACGGAGTAATTTCACTCACGGCTCCTTCTTTATCCACAACAAATCTTATCACAACTGAATAACGGCCCGGTGGTGCATCATTAGTAACTGGTACATTCGCATCGAGGTTTCTTTCTAAAAACCTGACCCAGTTTCCATTGAATTTTGCATCCACTTCTACGATTGATAGGGGTTCATCAGTTTCCGGGCTCACCGGCTGATCAATGATGCCACCGCTGCCGGCAACAACCGGAGTTTGACTTTGTACAGTTCCGTCAAAGTCTGAACCATCTCTTCTGTCTGTGCCCACTTGTGCGTTCAGCAAATCATCAA
>DASUDW010000018.1:0-3621 GCA_036275415.1 Chitinophagaceae bacterium
CTACTTCCCCTTCAGCCAGCGGGTGATCACTGTCGTAACCGATCTGCGTCGGCAGGTCAAAGGCCACACTCAGGCCGCTTACACCCTGTGACAACAGGTAATGATACCGTTTATTACTTTCTTCTGCCGTAGAAAAGCCGGCGTACTGCCGCATCGTCCACAACTTACCGCGGTACATATCAGGCTGCACGCCACGGGTAAAAGGGAAATTACCCGGTGTTTCTGTATCCTGGTCTTTACTATCTGCCGCAGTGTAAATCGGTTTTATTTCAATGCCGGAGTCAGTATATTTTTTAGCATCGTCTGTCATAAAAACACAGTTGATCTATTTCATTAATTTTTTTGCTTCAAAATTCAGGGCCTGCAGTACCATGTCGTGCAGGTTGCCGTTGGGCTGGGCCATGGTTACTTCCAGTATCTTTTTATTGAGCTCGGATGCTGTGGCACCGGGCGGCATGGCCGCGGCCACCTGGTTAATGACCATTATGTTTTGCTCTTTCAGGTTGCGAACCGCATCCCAGCTTACCTGCGATACATAGAGTTGCTGGGTACTGTTGTATTCAAATTCCTGTTTGATGTTTTCGGTCAGGATGATCTTCATGTCGGTGGCCGGGATACCCGGCTGGTTCAGCCGGCTGACGAGGTTGGGCAGGGAGATCCTTTCGGTTAGCAGGATCAGTCGTTCATAGGCCTGTAATTTCAGGGCCGTACCGTCGAATTTTTCTCCGGTCGCCGGGAGGGCAGCCGTGTTTTTTCTGAAAAGGGAAAAGAGGCTGATAGCAAGGGCCAGTGCGGCTACAATAAGGCTGACAATGGTCAATTCCATGCAGGGATTGGTTTTAATTGAATATCCTGCAAAAATAGGCTGATTCGCTAATTGGCTGGTTGATAATTATCAGTGAAGAACCGTTGTTAAATTTCCTTTATTCGCAATAGCCGTCCTCGCAGTGTTGACCGATTAATTTTAATTTTGCTCCATGCAAGCGACATTGACTATACCCGTTACATTGACCGCCGGCGCCATCGCTGAAGTGAAAAGGTTGATGCAGGAACCTGGCTTTGATACCACGCAGGAATTACGCATTGGCGTAAAGGGGGGCGGCTGCTCCGGAATGACCTATGTACTCGGATTCGACAAAGCCGGTGACAATGACAAGCACTTCGAAATAGAAGGCATCCCCTGTGTAATGGATAAATCACACGAACTGTACCTATATGGCATGGAAGTAGACTGGCAGGACGGGTTGAACAACCGCGGATTTACTTTCAAAAATCCCAACGCCAGTGCTACCTGCGGCTGCGGCACCAGCTTTGCGGTATAATAAATAATTTAAATAAACATGAAAGAGGCTGCCGGATAGGACAGCCTCTTTGTTTTTTACAAATGCGCCTCAGGGTCTGCGTGACAGCCAATATACCACAGCGCTGATGCCCATTGTTTTCAGGGTGCTGACAAACCGTTGCCGCCGGTGTTGTTTTTTGGCCATTTTCAGGGTGGCTTCCAGCATCCCGTTTTGCGTAAAGGACTGACGGAGCAACCCATCCAGGTTTTCAATCCGATATGCAACAGTATCGATATACCGGTCCCTTGTCAGCAGTTGCTTTTGCAGGTTATTCACTTCTTGCTGAGCCAGGCTATCCTGCACAAGGTGACCTGCAGCCAGTTGCAGGGCTTCCTCCTGGAGGGAGTCGCAGTATAGCCGGTACTTAAGTGTATCAGGCTGTTGACGAAGGGTACTAACTGTATGGGTTACCTGTGCGGTCAGCTTTTTGTTTTCCTCTCTTAGCCCATTCAATTGCCGGGCAATACCCTGATACGCCCTTTGCAGGCTATCGGTCTTTTTGTCCAGCTTTTCTTTTTCCTGCTGATAGGCGTGTATTTCTTTTTGTCGTTGCTTTTCCAGTACGGCCACCGGCGTATACGCTGGTGCTGCCGGTACTACCGGCAGGGCGGAGGGTTGTACTAACCTGCAGGTGACCATCCCGGCCAGCAGGCCTGTTAACAAGGCGATTATGATTCGTTGCATACTTTAATCGGTTAAGTGAATGTTTTCTTTTCGTTCAATAGAATAACCAAAACAACCGGCGCCGACCAGGGTAGCAAAGGAGTAAAACATGAATTCCGGCACATCTTTGTGAAAGAATTGCTTTGCTATCCAGCTCGTCAATAGTGCCAGCACCAGCAGGGCAGTGGCTATTTCCCGCAGGCTGTAACAGTTGTTTTTGTCTTTGAAGAGCTGCTTCAGACAGTCCGTCTTTTTTTCGGTTTCGGTAGTTGAAGTCATAGTTAATTGTTTTGCGATGAACGATTTCCTCACCTGGCCTCTCCTGAAGGAGAGGAACATCGCTCAGCCCGGGCTTGCAGCAATAGTCTTATTATTTGCTACGGGCTGAATGACAGGTTTCTCTTGTTTTCTGCCTTGTATTGAGGACCATAGTTATTTCATTACAATATCCTGTTCGGCCAGCAGTGTATAGGTGAAATTGTTCCCGTACCATTTTTTATGCCGTTGGGCCAGTTCCATCAGCAAATGAAAATCATTGGCATCGGCCAGTACCTGGCAGCCGGCAGAATGATCATTGACATACTGTGTTTTGCCCTTTACGGCGGCCCGGTGTATATTGATGCCGAAGAGGCCGGTTTGCGTGGTGGCACTGTCAAAGTTGAGCCACCCGTCTTGATTGGCATCCCGTATTACGGTTACAGGTCCTTGTTGTACCAGTGCCTGGTACTTGTTGCGGTGCACCCCGATGCGGTAAGCATTCAGGTACTGTCCCGGTTGCAGGATAGCCGTACCGGCAGGGTTCATCAGTTTCTTCAGCCAGTAAGTGCCGGGGTCGGTAGTGGCGGCAAAGGCATTGTGTACCCACTGCTTGTCGGCCCGTTGATAAAAAACATGGATCGTGTCATCAAATGCATTGGGCCGGGCATTGCGGCTGCGCACCCCCACGATATTCAGTTCAAAGGGCCGGGTAAAAAGCACATAACCTTTGGCGTTGATGGTCTGTAGGATGTTATTCAGCATAATAAATAGTTGAAAGGGTGAAAAAAACTCCGGGCTTACATGCAAGGCAACGCCGGAGTATACTCGAAGAGGCGTTGGGCGGCGGGAGAATGTAATAGGGGAGGGTATTTTTTATCTAGCCCCTATTCCCCATTCACTATTCACTATTCACCATTATACTCCGCTCACCTTCACCACTGAAAGGGCATTGAAGGCGCCGTTCTTCAGCGGGTTGTTGATACCGGCCACCTGCTGGTAAAACTGGATGCCCATGACGAGGAACAGCGGGTGGGTGCTGTTGGCCGTTACGGCATTGGCCAGGTCGAGGACAGGCGTGGCGGTGCTGTCCCAGGGCAGTACTCCGCTGTCTTTACTGTCCGTTGTAAAGGTTTCCTGTTCAAAGTCCACTTCAGCGCCCATGGTCACCAGGCGGAAGTGAGTGGTGCCGGAAGGGGCAATGATCTTTTCTGCCGGAACAAAGGAGGGGATGCTCACCGTCAGGCTGCCGGCCACCCGGTCAATAGCGGTGCTGTACGGGGCATAGAGGGTTACACCCAGTTTGGCATTTACATTGAACTCAAAGCCTTTCAGCAATTCCGCTTCGCCGTCAATCACA
>DASUDW010000019.1:0-2535 GCA_036275415.1 Chitinophagaceae bacterium
AAATATTGCTTCGCCTCCTTGGGCCCACCAGTGTTCATCACCTTCTGAATGTATATACCTTGCATCAGAAAGCATTTGATCGGTTACTTTAGTACCATAATATTTTGTTACTAAGTTTTTAGTAAATACCAGGCTATAAGATTTATAGCCAATAGCCAGTTTTGAAAGTTGAGCAAGAGGTAAGGGGCCTGACAAATCGTCTTTTAAAAAATAACCCCTGCTGTGAGCTGTCAACCTTTTTTGTATGCCGGCTGTAAAATCATCTTCAAAAAGTATTTCAGCTGCGATAGTAACAGAGGATCTCAGTTGCGAAAGTGAAAAGAACGACCCGCCGGCTATATCCAGCCCCCCAAGCTCATAGGTTTTGCTTTCATATCCTGACCGCAGGCGGTATACATCATCTTCAATTATATCGTTGGTGTATTTCGCTTCGCTTATTACTATATGCAATTTGTTTTGTTCTTGCCAAACCTTATCAGGAATAGCGTTTGCACCCAAAGGCCGCTGTATTCGCTTATACACCACTGAAGCTGTTTGTATTGGAAAACCTAAACTGTCTTTTTCAAGTATAAACGAATGTGCTATTCTTGGATCATCCGGAGCCCTGTCATAACTATAGCCTACCGACTCTGCAGGAAGCAATTGAAAAACGGCATGATTGTTTTCTTCTTTTGGTTGTACTAACCTTATTTCGAGATTGCTTTCCGTTGCAGAAAAAGGATAAATGCTTTCTGGTAAATTATCATTTGCATATACCTCCGTCCGCAATAAACTGCCCTTGCAGGCCCGGTAAGCCTCCCGCAATTCCTCACTGGTCAAACCGGCGGGCATTATAATATCCGGCAAACTATATTCGGCAAAACTGTTATTCTTAAAATATTCCTCCTCGTACTGATGCAGTATCTTTTTGTGGCGCAGGTACGCCCCGGTATGAAACCACGAAATCGTTTTTACCGGCGCCTGGTGCAGTGTTTCCTCCACCACATTCTTCGCATTATTCAGTTTGAAGTGGGCAAAGTCATCCGTATCCAGTTGCTCCACCCGGCCAAAACCCCTGAACTCCCTTTCTTCCTGGTCGTAATACCCGTGGCTGTACCGGTACGAAGAAGTAAATACCGTTTTGCGGATATAGTCTTCGGACCGGGTGCGGTAAATACAATGCACCGGAAAGGGCAGCCGGGTAATCCAGGGGCGCCCTTCCTTTTTATCTTCTAAGTAGAAATGAGTGGACGATTTGTAGTCAATAAAAAATTCCTTGCCGCAATTGTTTTTGTAACTGATCAGCAGGTGCGGTTTCTTTCCCTTCATCAGATCAATATACCAGAGCGGCCGGCTGCCCAGGGAAGTGCTGTACACGATACAGGCCGTGCCGTTACCGAGGAAATCAAGTACGGCCACATCTGATAAATTATGTACTGGCGGAAACGCACTGATAATATGCGGTTCGGTGCTCCAGGCATTGCCGCTATTGTTCATCCACACACGGAAATCATTGTGACCGAGGTACACCACATCCATCGTACCCGAACCATCAATATCCGCCAGCCGGATATGCGAGGGGTTGAACATTTCCGGGCTGTCAAAAACGGGGGCATGATCCATGCCTGTTTTCCGGCCAAAGACCCCAAAGCCGCAGTTGGGCCAGTAGCATATTTCGCCATTGCGGATGCGGACAATATCCGTAAGCCCGTCACCATTCATATCGGCAAGGAAAATGGTTTGCAGGCTGTCGGCAAATACAATGGCCGGCCCTTTCTCTTCATCGATGGCCTTGCTCACCTGCCGGGATACGGAGAAACCTTCTTCCCCCAGTGATTCATACCAGCGGATGGCGGTATCCTCTGTTATCACCAGGTCCGGCTTTCCGTCGCCTGTCAGGTCAATGGATTTCATGTTCGGGTCACTCCAGTTCAGGACAGGATAAGAAGGGAACACCGTCATGGGCTGCCAGTTGCCTTCCGTATCCATAGCAAAAAAGCCCTTGGGTTCTGTTTGCCGGTGGACAAGGCTGTTGCTGGCATTGCCACCCATATCTTCTACCGTCACCATACCGGCAGCCAACCCCCGGAAAGAAGGGAGGTCTTTTAAAGGCAAAGCCGCAGAAAACGCCGCCCCGCCCAGGTTGGATTTATAATACCAGCTGCCCCCCTGCTCAGTCAGTATACCGGCAATGCCCTCATTAAATAGGTCGATCCACAAATACCGCTTATCCTGCAGGCCGGCAGGTGCCTGTACGGCCTGGTCTTCGGTTACATAGTGAACAGCGGTATCCCATTCATGCTGCTGGTAACTGAATTCCGTTTCGGGCAATGATTTTGTAGTATAAAAATTTTGCGCAGCATCCCAGATATGCCCGCTTTGGCGGACCATCACCAGGAATGAAAAACCAGACTCCTTTCGGCCGGAACCGGTATAGTCCAGTTCATCATCATAGAACAGTTCCAGCGATTTGGTGAGATAAGGATTAACGGGAAGCTCCTGCGGTGAAAAGCAGTGAAACATCAGCACCCTTTTGCAGCGGCGCCAGGTCCTTAT
>DASUDW010000020.1:0-6246 GCA_036275415.1 Chitinophagaceae bacterium
GAAATGCCACAAAAGAGGGATCAAGGTCATCATACACATCATTAGTGATCTGTTCGAAACTTTGCTTGTCAATTTTGTAGACATAAATGTCAGACTGGCCGCTCCTTACTCCGCTGAACAAAAGGGTATTATTGTCCAGCATATATTTCATGTCCTGTATCTGGTCAAATTTTTGTATTTCCTGTTTCCAAAGTTTTGTTCTGTTCACCACATCATATACAAAGAATTTTGTTTTGCCTTCATCGTTGTACAACACAGCCAGCCGGGTTCCTTTACCATCCCATGCCAGTAACGGATAGTTGGGATGCTTTTCGTTTTCCCTTGTCCTTACCCCAAGTTTTAATAAAACCCTTCGGTTGACAAAGTTTTCCATCAGTACCACCTGGTAGCGGCCTTGTTTGAATTCAACTACGGCATAGGTAAAGCTGCGGGGAATGGGGTTGGCATTAAACCGGATAAAATCTTTTTTGTCAATGGATTCACTTACTGATAACTGGCCCCTTGGTGTGTTGCGGCGGCCGCGGATATCTTTAAAATACTGCTGCTGCACATCGGTCATAAAATCCTGCAAAATCTTTTTGAACTTCTTCTTCGCAATTTTATTCGAGGCATTGTTCAGGTTTCGGTAAATGCGGGCCAGGTATAGGAAGTAAGTTGTTTTGCTTTTCCCATATTTATCAGCAATATATTTCCAGAATGCATGGCCGGCCAGCATAGGTTTGGCAAAGGCTAACTGGTAAAAGTTTTTGTAATCACCCGCCAGCATCACCCCTCGGAGGTCATCATCCAGGGTGGTATTCCAGTTTTCTGCAGCATAAGAGATATAACCATCGGTGAGCCATTTGGGTAAATCGAGCAAAGCCTGGTTGGCGGCAAACTCCCCGAGGTCATCCCCAAACAATAAATTATCCACCAGGTTTTTGGCAATCCCTTGCCTGATCTGTCGGCGCAGGTTATCATGGTTGCCATCAAAGTAAACTATCATTTTGTTGTTTACCAGTTTGGTTACCCCGCCGGTATTTTGCCAGTCAATTCCCAGGCCTATATTGGATTGCTGCATTTCGTCGTAGTTATTGTATACGACTATATTGATGCGTCGCTGCATGCCATATTCTACAAATTCTTCAATGGAGGGTAATTCCAGTTCGGCCACCTGGGCTACGTATTTACCCAGCCCCAGCCCATCCTGGCTGAAGTAGGTGTTAAAGTTTTCGGTTTGGTAATATTTCCATTTGAATTTCTGGTATTGAACACGGTTCTTCCCGTACTCCACGGTGTTAACTTGAGCTGTTGTTTCTTCAACAGCAAAAATGGATAATATAGCAAGCAGGCTAAATACTTTCTTCATAGTCTCTTTTTTCAGCCACAGAAAGGGCATTACCCGCTAGTGGCATTATCTTTACAAATACATCCGAATTAATAACTAAAAGTACGAAAACCCGTCCATGTTACATGTTAAGTCCTTCACTTTTAGCCCCGTCCAGGAGAATACATATGTATTGTATAACGATCAGAAGCAGTGCTGCATTATAGACCCGGGCTGTTATTTTCCGGAAGAAAGGGACGAATTAAAAACGGGCATTGAAAAGACAGGTCTCACCCCTGTATTGCTGCTTAATACCCACTGCCACCTCGACCATGTTTTTGGCAACAAATTCGTTTATGATACCTGGGGGCTTCAATTGCACATTCACCCCAACGAAAAACCCCTGCTGGACTTTGCGCCGCAATCGGGTGAAATGTGGCAACTTCCTTTCGACAATTATGAAGGCCCCTTGGTTTATTTGAATGAAGGAAATATTATTAAAATAGGTGAGGAGGAACTGGCAATTCGTTTTACACCCGGTCATTCTCCCGGCAGCGTTTCCTTTTATCATGCAGCAGGAGGTTTTATTATTGGCGGTGATGTGTTGTTTAATATGAGTGTGGGCCGCACCGATTTGCCGGGCGGCAGTTTTGAAATATTAACGGAAAGTATCCAAACGCAATTCTTTACCCTGCCGGATGAAACCAAAGTTTATTCGGGCCATGGGCCGGTAACGACTGTTGGGTTTGAGAAAATGAATAATCCTTTTGTGAAGATGTATTAATGTCGCCCTGTAAAATATTTTCCTGTAAATGGAATCGCTGCGAGTTCTTTTCTTTCTATTAAGGTAACAAACCAGGTAAAGAAAAGCAGCAAAGCTGTGGCAAGGCCCAGGTTAAACCAGCGGTTATCCCAGAGATAAACCAGGCCTTCATGCAATCCGTATAAAATGACAACTAAGACGATATAAGCAATCAGCTTTTTTCGGGCATAGGGTACCGGGTAATGTTTTTGACCAAGCAGATAGCTGGTTATCATCATAAACAGATAACATACAAATGTGGCAATGGCCGCACCGAGATAATGCAGTTTGGGTATCAGCAAAATGTTAAGCACAATAGTAATGGCTGCGCCGGCCAGTGTGATGAGGGCACCGGTCATATTTTTATGTTTCAGCTTGTACCAGATGCTGAGGTTATAATATATCCCCAGAAAAATATTACCCAGGGCAAGTAACGGCACCACATTTAATCCTTCCACCCAGGCCGGTTTATGAATGGCCAAAAAGAACCAGGCAAAAACA
Organism: Chitinophagaceae bacterium; assembly: GCA_036275415.1. Taxonomy (GTDB): domain Bacteria; phylum Bacteroidota; class Bacteroidia; order Chitinophagales; family Chitinophagaceae; genus JJ008. Next base: position 2,610 of record DASUDW010000020.1, read on the forward strand.
TCAATGTATAAGCTGATCAGCAGGAACATGAAGCAGCAGGCAATGACAAAAAACTTCATGATACGGGCATAGGTTTTGGGTGCATCTTCTTCCTTGCTCCGGTTAAAGAAGAAGGGTTCAGCCGCCATGCGGAATGCCTGTATCATGATGGTAATAAGCACCGCCAGCCGGTAAATATTGCCAAAAATGCCCAGTTCATGTTTAGCCTGTTCTTCCGGCAAATCCACCACATGCTGGTAAATAAGCCGGCTCAGCATATCGTTTACCATACCGCCAAGCCCAACTATTACCAGCGGGTAAGCATACTGCATTACTTTTTTCCATAACGCCGCATCAAAACTGAAACTGATTTGCGAAAATTCTTTTCTAAGGATCAAAAATGTCAAAACGCTGCCGCAAATATTGCCGATCAGGTAATATCCAATGCCGGTATTACTATTATAAATGGATTTTAAAAAACTATCAGGATCAGCTTGCAGCACTTTAGGAACAACGCCAAGGAAAAATATTACCACCAGTACATTGAGCATTACCCCTGCAATACGGGCAAACGCATATCGTTTTGGCCTGTTTTCCTGCCGCAGCCGGGCAAAGGCCAATGTACTGATAGCATCAAAAAAAATGATGACGGCCATCCAGGTAATATATTCCGGGTGCTTTTCCAGGCTGGCCCATGAAGCTATTTTGTCTTTAAACAAAAAAAGAAGGCCTGTAAAAAGAAGGGTAGAACCCAGTAATGAAACCGATAAGGTGTTGTAAAGCTTTTGCCTGTCATGATCCTGTGAAAAACGGAAGTAAGCGGTTTCCAGCCCGTAAGTGAACAGAACATTTAAAAAAGGGATGATAGCATATACCTGGGTGAGGTCCGCTGTTTTAGCCGGTTGGGCAAAGATGAGCGGCAGCGACAGGTTCATGAGGTAGCCTAAAAAACGGCTGGCAATAGTGGGCACACCGTACCAAAGCGTTTGACCTGCCAGTTTTTTTATACTACTCAAAGGATTGGAAATGTTTATGGACAAAAGTAACTTTTGGCACGGCAAAAAACGAATTTGCCCGGTTTGTTTGCATTTTATTTAGCACAATTGCAACGCTTCGGCTCCCTTAAGTATCTTTAAGCACAAATACTGATTTATGAAAAAAGTTGTGCTGTTATTAGTTGTTTCACTAACCGTGATGGCTGTTGCTGAGGCTCAGTCTTACGAAGGAACGATACAGTTCGATAAGAAAAAGCAGGCTGCCATTCTTTGCGATTATGCGTATCCTGCACAGGCAGTTGAAAATGCCCTTATAAAAAGAATGGAGAAACTGGGGTATAAGCCCAAAGAAGAAAAAGGCATTTTTAACAAGGATAAAGGTTTCCTGGTTTTTAAAAATGCATATATAAGTGATATTTCAGCCGGTAAAATGGATTATATCATTAAAGTGGAAAGAAAAAGCCGGAAAGAAAGTGATGAATCCATCCTTTACCTGGTGATGATGACCAATGAAGAAAATGCCATGGCCAAAATGGATGCCGCCGGAATTGGCAAGGCAAAAAGTTACCTGAACAATATGGTACCCGATGTGGAAGCCGCTCATCTCGAGATACAGATAACGGAACAGGAGGCGGTAGTTGCCAGGGCTGAAAAAAAATTAAGGGACCTGAAAGATGAACAGTCCTCTCTTGAAAAGAAACTGGAAACCAATAAGAATGACCAGGCAAATACCCAAAAAGATATTGAGGAACAAAAGCAAAAATTAGGTGTGCTGCAGGGTAAAAGAAAGACCAATTAATCAGGGTTGGCAAACTTCGGATTGGTGATGAAACTTGAATCGGTCAGGGTTTTCAAAAAGGCATAGAGGTTATTTGCATCATTGTTGGTCATGAAAATACCGTTTGCCAGCAGGGGGTCCAGCGTGGGGCTTTGCTGAATACCGGTTCGGTAATGATTAATACATTGCTGTAAAGTGCCTAATCGTCCGTCGTGCATGTAGTTGGAAGAAATCAAACTGTTACGCAAAGTAGGCACCTTAAATTTCAGTGAATCTTCATTTTTCCCGGTTATACGCATCCTTCCGTAGTCATTCAAAAAACCATCTACAGCCAATCCGTTATTCCGGAAACTGAAATCTGTAAATAATGGCTCGGGGTGACAGGTAGCGCATTTGGCTTTAAACAACTGGTACCCTGCTTCCTCCTGCGCAGTAAAACTGGCAGTTCCTTTTTTGTATTGATCGTATTTCGAGTTGGCGGAAACCATATAACCGGTAAACTGTGCCAGTGCCTTTAAAATAAATTCAGGCCTGATAAACGGGTAGCCAAACACTTTTTTGAATTGATCTTTATAATAAGGATCGTCTTTTATTTTTTCTATAATACCGTTATAGGTCTCACCCATTTCTATATGCCCGTTTATCGGTTGTGCGGCAGCATCGGTCAGCCGGGTGAATTCTCCATCCCAATGCAGGTAAGGGCTCCAGGCAAGATTAAACAATACGGGTGCATTGCGCAATGTATGCGAATCAAAAACGCCATGGCTGCGGTCATGTTCAAAAGTGCCAAACCCGGCGATTTGCTGGTGGCAGGAGGAGCAGGGATGCATGTTGTCTATGGAAAGGCGGCCGTCATAAAAAAGTTTTCGGCCCAGTTCAATGCCTTCCTGGCTTAGCGGGTTATCTTCAAACCGGTAAATGGGCTGCGGGAAACCTTCGGGGATTACCTGCTGCACCAGTTGAAGCCCGTTTGTTTTTTGTTCTTTGCGGCAGGCGCCCAGTAGTTGAGAAATAGCTGCAACCAGCAGGATTAAGGCGCATATAGTCAGCAATGTCTTCCGCACAGGGCAAGTTTATACTGCTAATTTACGGCTGATTTTTTAGAGTTTCAGGTCAAAACTAATATTCCCCCGGTCTGAATTTTCGCCGGGCAGATTTTATTTCAGCATTCTTTTTTTTCCATTCCAGCCGCTTTTCTTTGGATGCCTTGCTGGCTTTAGTCGCAATCCGCGGTTTTTTGGGGGTCAGGGCTTTGGTGATTAACTCGTTTATTTTTTCGACAGCCTCTTCCTTATTGGCCAATTGGGTTCGGTGCGTCTGGCATTTTACCTGTAAAAATCCTTCGGCATTCATCCTGTTGCTGAGTTTCTCTTTTAAAATATTTTTTTGTTCGCCGGACAGCAACTGTGAATTTTCTATGTGCAGCGAAGCGATAACAGCCGTCTCCACCTTATTTACATTTTGCCCGCCTTTACCGCCGCTTCGGGTAGTTTGGAATAATATTTCTTTACTTACATTGATCATGTACTGGTTACTTGATACTTGTTGCTGGTTACTTGTTACTGGTTACTGGTTACTGGTATATTCCGCCAAAGGTAACATCGTTACAGTAATGGTATATCTTTATGGCAGAACAAGAGACAAGAAACAAGTAACCAGCAACCAATATGCGTGCCATCATTCAGCGAGTATCAAAAGCCAGTGTAACAGTCAACGGAAAAATCCATTCACAGATCGGGTGGGGGTTGTTGGTTTTGTTAGGCATTGAGGATGCTGATACTAAAGAAGATGTTGAGTGGCTGAGCAACAAAATCGTTAACCTCCGCATTTTTGATGATGATGGAGGGGTAATGAATGAATCGGTGAAAGATAAAAATGGTGACAT
>DASUDW010000021.1:0-2364 GCA_036275415.1 Chitinophagaceae bacterium
AGAACCGAAGCTCATTACATCTTCGGCCTTCTTAGTCCAGTATAATTCAACAGCTAACCGCTTGGGGAGTAGATTTACTTCCTTACCGTTAATTTTCATATTGTATGTTTTAATTTTATGGAGTTAAATCAACTGTGCCAGTAGCTACTAATGTACCTGTAAAAGTAACATTACCTTCTGCTGGGGCTGCTTCGCTCAAAGCTGACAAATAACCCGTACCCTGAAGGTAAAAGTTAGTACCGCTTGCAACAGGGTTTTCACGTTTAAAATCCAAAAGTGTATTTGCGCCAAACCACGCTAAAAGTTGTTCGTAAGATACCTGTGAACCACTTGGGGCAGTTTCCACGATACCGTCAAATGTGAACGAATAAGCGGGGGTTGCTACGCTTTGAACAGTTGAACACTTTGTAACCGTAGTGGTAACTGATGCCGTGCCGTCCATTCCTGAACTTGTTTCGCAAACCAAAGTAAGGTAAGAGCCAGTAGTACCGCTCTCACGTAATTGCAGGGTAACTGCTGAACCTAAAATAGATGCCATTTTTTAAATTTTATAGTCAAAAATATTTTTATTACCTGTTATTTGCTTTTATCCTGTCAACCCCTTAACTTTATACAAAATTTTACAATATGAAACTAAAGCGTACAAACACAAGACATATAGTTACCTGTAAAGTTTCAAATGAAATGATTAATCATGTGCCTTTTTTAAAAAGTTATTTACCATACGGTTTGAAGCCAAAGGTTAAAAAAGGTTATAAATCATATAATTTTGGGCAGATAAATTCAGCTATTGTTGAAGATGATTTCATTAAAAATATTACTACATTTTACAGAGAATATAATGTTGCAAAAGTTCCAAGATTTATAATAAGATAGCAACTTACTTTTCCATCACTATTTGACTGAACCTTGTAAGCCTTCTTATTATTTTCTTCGTATCGGTATCAAACACGGGGAAATGCTGTGAACTCTCTTTTTTTACGTCTATCACCTGAAAGTCAGAGTCATCAGCTATCCCCGTTGTATCTCTTGTTGGTTTTACTAAATTCAAAATCTTACCCGTAATCACATCACACACTTCTTTCATTTTAGGTTGTGGGTCGCTTGCTGAATACATCTTTGTATTGAACGTTGTAACTACATCAATTAGAATTGTTACTTCGTTAAAGAACTTAGTTTTTACAGGAATGTAAGCATCGGTTAAAGTGGAAATAATAATATAAAAATCATTTCCTGTTTCATCTGCTTCTTCATCATAAACAGGTATAGTCGTACCGTTGTAGGTTATAGCACCCTGCAAAAGGTCAAAATAAGAATCCCGTATAAACTTTATGCCGTCTTTCATTTTAAAGCCCTCCTTAGAGCATCACCAATTTTTTTATTAATCTTTGGCCTTTCTTCAAACCATGAATTAAAAAAGAATGGCTGTGGTTTAACCCCGTATTTTTTAATATGCCTCATAATCAAAAACGCTGCCTGTCTTTCTCTCTTATCATCTGACTTTGTAGATTTAATTCTTTTCCTTGTCTTAACCGAATACCTTGCTGCTATGCCCTTTCTTTTTACCCACGCCAAAATAGAATCATAAAACTTAACACCGCTTGCCTCTCTTGACTTTGCCGCTTGGTAAGCAGATGCAGCAACATTAGCTAAATTGTTTCCGCTTATGCTTGTGTTTACTTTTGTTCCTGTTCCAAACTCCATATAAACAGAATAAGCTGCATCGCTAAATAACTTATGCTGACCGTCTTTCTCTTTTACATACTGAATACTTTGCGCTAACTTTCTGTTATTAAATGGCGCACGTTGTTTCTGAATACCCTCAACCCGTCTTAAACCCGTTTCAATTTCACCATCTATTTCTTCCAATATTTCCTTTGGTAAGCCGTTTAGCTTCTTTTGCAAAGCATCTACACCCTTAAAGTTCAAAGTAAGACTTGCTGCCATTAACTTATATCTTGTGAGGTTGCTACTATTCGCCAATATTTCCCTTCTGGGTTGTTCTGTAACTGACTCGCAAACTTATCCTGCGCCCGTACTCTATCCACCCTGTCTACGCTTTGAATAATGTAAGTCCTGTTGTTGTACTCAATCATTGCCCTTATTGAAATATCCAAAGCTGAATCATACCGTATTAAAAACTCGTAAGAGGTCTTAAAAGCTGCTTTATTCGCATCAAAAGACTTCGTTTGGCTGATAGTGTTTATCTGCGCCCAAACTTGCCCTATCTGGGTCGCTAATGGCTCTACACCATCCACCCCCGTTTGATAAGATGCAACTACAATATTCACTTTCCTTGCCACACCTACTCCCATGAATAATCTTTTAACTGTTTTGCGTTGCTCATCAATTCCATTGGCATGG
>DASUDW010000022.1:0-5791 GCA_036275415.1 Chitinophagaceae bacterium
CAGAATACACTGAACTTATGGAGAAAATTCCAACGGAGTTCAAAGGAAGGATTGTTTCTGCGGAAACGCTGGCAGTCAACTGGCTTGAAACAAGAACAGAAAGAGAAATGGCAGTATACCCCCAGCTGGTAACAATTACACACCGCATCATCGAAGAAGGGTTTTCAGAAAAAGTGATTACTCCCGGCATCACCACCACAGACGATGTGGTTTGGTGGTTTCGGCAAAAGATTGCGGGTATGGGATTGGAAACATGGTTTCATCCCTCTGTAGCCGTACAAAGAAGTGACAGCACCAGTTTTGAACACCTTCGCAGTTTCTCCAACAGGCCTAAGGATGATATCATTCAGCCCGGCGACCTGCTGCATGTAGATATCGGGATCACTTATCTGCGGCTGAATACTGATTGTCAGCAGCATGCTTATGTGTTGAAGCCCGGAGAAACCCGGGTTCCGCAAAGTATCCGCGATGCATTTTCCAAAGCCAACAGGTTGCAGGATATTTTAACAGGCGAATTTGAAAAAGGAAGGACCGGCAACCAGGTGCTGGCAGGTGCTTTGGCTAAGGCAAAAGCAGAAGGAATTGCAGCTACCATCTACACACATCCGCTCGGTTTTCATGGCCATGCGGCGGGCCCCACCATCGGGTTATGGGACCAGCAAGGAGGGGTAAAGGGCAGCGGCGACTTTCCGCTTAATTATAATACGGTCTATTCAATAGAGTTGAACGCCACATCTGATATTCCACAATGGAAAAAATCCATCCGCATCATGCTCGAAGAAGATGGTTATTTTGATCAGTCCGGATTTCGTTATATAGGTGGCCGTCAAAAGGAGATATACATCATTCCCCGTTCCAAAGCAGCAATCGGCCAGTAAAAAATATTCTCAAAAATTTTTTGTGACTTTCATCACATTAATCGTATATTTGCGATATAAGATTAATAAATGAACCGGAAAGATCACTGGGAAAAGCTTTATTCAACTAAAAAGCTGCAAGAGGTAAGCTGGTATCAGCCTACACCGCAGGCTTCCCTTGATTTCATTGCCGGTTTCAACCTGCCGAAGGATGCTGCCATTATTGATATCGGAGGCGGCGATAGTTTTTTAACCGACCGCTTACTGGAGGCCGGGTTTACGAATATTACTGTTTTAGATATTTCAGATGCTGCTATCAATCGGGCTAAACAACGGCTGGGCGAAAAAGCCAGTATGGTGAAATGGATAGTTACTGATATTGCTGAATTTAACCCGACCGGTTTATATGATTTCTGGCACGACAGAGCTACTTTCCATTTTTTGACAACTAAAGCTGAAGCAGAAAGGTATATTGACATCGCAGCAAAGGCGGTCAACAAAAACGGAAAAATGCTGATAGGGACTTTCTCTGAAAATGGACCTGAACAGTGCAGCGGTCTTCCGGTAAAGCAATACAACGAGGAAACACTTGTATCGCTTATCAGCAAGTGGTTTCAAAAAGTCAGGTGTATTCACATAGACCATACGACCCCCTTTAATACCGTACAAAATTTTTTGTTCTGCAGTTTTAAAAAAGAAACTAATTAGTTATGGCCTTTCATAAAAAAGAAGAATTTACCCAAAAAGAACAAGACCTGGCAGCTTTTGCCAAGGCGATGAGTCATCCTGCAAGGATCGCCATCCTGAAAGTATTGGCGCAAAAAAATGAGTGTATTTGTGGCGAAATTGTCGAGGTATTACCATTGGCGCAAAGCACCGTATCACAACACCTGAAGGAATTAAAGAATGCCGGATTGATCAATGGTGAAACAGACGGCCCGAGAAGCTGCTATTGTATCAACTGGAAAGCATTTTCAACATTCAACCAGGAGTTCAACCAGTTGTTCAGCCACCTGAAAATTAAAAATGAAAAAGCTTGTTGCTGATTATTAAACATAAAATATATTGTTATGAATAACGATGCTCAATTAAAAGAAATAGTCCGCCAGAAATACAGCGAAATTGCCCTGCAGGATAAAGAAACCAACCAGTCCTCCTGCTGTGGGGCAGGTGGCTGTTCTACCGAGGTGTATAATATCATGAGCGATGATTACACCACATTGGAAGGATATAATCCTGATGCAGACCTTGGGTTAGGCTGTGGGCTGCCCACCCAATTTGCAAAAATCAAAAAAGGCGATACGGTAATTGATCTGGGAAGCGGTGCGGGGAATGATTGTTTCATTGCCAGGGCAGAAACCGGCGAAACGGGTAAAGTAATTGGTATTGATTTTACACCGGCCATGATCGATAAGGCAAGGGCAAATGCGGAGAAAAGAGGGTTCAACAATGTTGAATTTCGCCAGGGCGATATTGAAAAAATGCCCGTTACATCCAATGTGGCCGATGTTATTGTAAGTAACTGTGTGCTTAATCTTGTTCCTAATAAGGATGGAGTTTTTAAAGAGATTTACCGGGTATTAAAACCGGGCGGCCACTTTAGTATTTCAGATGTGGTATTGGTGGGTGATTTGCCCGTTGGGTTACAAAACGATGCAGAAATGTATGCAGGTTGTGTGGCGGGTGCGATACAGAAGCAGGCTTATCTTGAGCTCATTGAGTTAAATGGGTTTAAAAATATTACACTGCAAAAAGAAAAACCGATTGTCATTCCGGACGATATCCTGAAAAACTATCTCAATGAAGAAGAACTAAACAAATTTAAAAACGGAACAACAGGTATTTTCTCCATTACAGTTTATGCAGAAAAGCCGGGTTGTGTGCCCGGTGGAGGCTGTTGTTAAAAGTCGATTATTTATTCACCATAAAACGTAGAGCCATGAATGCAAACCTTCAAAAAGACCCTGGTTGTTGTGAAGCCGGCAGCATTTGCTGCGGCAGCGATTGGGGTTGTTGCTAACAATCATCGGGGAGAGGTTTCTCTCCCCTTTTTTTAACAACTGTCTTATGCCTAAAAAATTATCATTTCTCGACCGATATCTTACCCTGTGGATTTTTATTGCCATGGCGATTGGAGTAGGTATTGGTTATTTTTTTCCTTCCTCAGAATCTTTTATCAATTCATTCAATTCCGGCACTACCAATATTCCTATTGCCATAGGTTTAATATTGATGATGTACCCGCCACTGGCCAAAGTGAGATACGAGGAGCTGCCTAAGGTTTTTGCCAATAAAAAAATTCTTGTGCTTTCTCTTGTACAAAACTGGATCATTGGTCCGCTGCTGATGTTCCTGTTGGCCATTGTTTTTCTTCGAGACCATCCGGGTTATATGACAGGCCTGATATTGATCGGTATTGCCCGGTGCATTGCCATGGTAATTGTATGGAACGAACTGGCCAATGGCGATCGTCTGTATGCGGCGGGACTGGTTGCCTTCAACAGCATTTTCCAGGTATTGTTCTACAGCATTTATGCATGGATCTTCATTACCAAATTACCGCCATTGTTTGGCCTGAAGGGATATGAAGTCAATATCACCATTGGCGAGGTAGCGCAAAGTGTATTCATTTATTTAGGAATTCCTTTTCTGACCGGTATGATCTCCCGTTATGCACTGATCCGGTGGAAAGGAGAAGAGTGGTTTACAAAAAAATACTTACCCGCTGTCAGCCCCATTACGCTGATTGCCCTCTTATTTACGATTGTTATCATGTTTAGCCTGAAAGGAAATATGATTGTAGAAATTCCCGGCGATGTATTATTGATTGCTGTTCCGCTGACCATTTATTTTGCCATCATGTTTTTCTCCGCTTTCTATTTATCGAAGAAGGCAGGAGCAGATTATGAAAAAGCTACATCCCTTGCCTTTACAGCTGCCGGCAATAATTTTGAACTGGGGATAGCTGTTGCAGTTTCCGTATTTACCATTAATTCACCCGCTGCCTTTGCTGCAGTGATTGGTCCGCTAATTGAAGTACCGGTTTTATTATTGCTGGTACGTTTTGCTTTGTCTCAACAAAAAAAATTCAAGACAATTACGAAATGAAAAAAAAGTTACTTTTTGTGTGCGTAGAGAACAGTAACCGTTCTCAAATGAGCCAGGCATTTGCCAACATGTTAGGTGGAGAAAATGTAGAAGCATTCAGCGCCGGTTCAAAACCATCGGGGGTAGTAAATCCAAAGGCGATTGCTGCCATGAAAGAACTGGGATATGACCTGAGTACCCATGACAGCAAATCATTGAAAGAAGTAGAGCAATATGCACCCTTCGATGCGGTTGTTACCATGGGCTGTGGCGATGCCTGTCCCTGGATGCCCGCCCAAAAATTCATTGACTGGCAAATTCCTGATCCTAAACATATGGAGCCGGAAGAATTCAATAAGGTACGGGATTATATCAAAGGAAAAGTAAAGGAGCTGATTGATACCTTGTAAGGAAAAGGTGTTTTCTTTGCGAAAAGATTATACTTGAACAATCCTTTTTTCTCCCGGCCGCTCTATTTTTTATTATTCTCACTGCTGGGCCTTGTATATATCATCGGCCTATTTGTGCCATTGATGGACAATGATTCGGCACATCATGCCAATATTGCCCTGCATATGTACCTGACGGGTGATTATGTGAACCTTGTAGACCATAGCGGTGATTACCTGGATAAACCACATTTACATTTCTGGCTGTCGGCATTATCCTATCATATTTTCGGAGTAACAACTTTTGCCTATAAGCTTCCCTCCTTTTTGTTTACCATTTTCGGCACTTATTCTACCTACCGGCTTGGACAATCTTTATATAATAAAGAAACAGGAAAACTGGCCGCCTTGCTGGTAGCTTCTTCCTTTGCCTATATATTGGCCAACAACGATGTGCGGATGGATGCCATGCTTACTGCTGCTGTAGTTTTTTCCATCTGGCAGCTGGTTGATTTTGTGAAGTACAAAAAAATCAGCTATATAGTTGGTGCTGCACTGGGACTGGCGGTTGGTTTTTCAATTAAGGGACATATTGCTGTTTTTGTACCGGCAGCAGCCACATTCTTTTACATACTATATTGTAAAGAATGGAAATTATTACTCAACTGGAAATGGTTGTTGCTGCTTCTGTTGTTTGGGTTATTCATCAGCCCTGTAGTGTATTGCTATTATCTGCAATACAACCTTTACCCTGAGAAAGTAGTGCGAGGTAAAGATCATATCAACGGGGTACAATTTATTTTGCTGAACCAGAGTGTAGAACGTTTCAGCGGCGGCATGGGGAGTGATGGTAAAAATGATTACCTGTTCTTCCTGCACTCTTTCTTGTGGGCTTTTGCACCATGGAGCATACTGACCTTAATCGCCATTGTAAAGCGGTTGAAAAACCTTGCTGCCCAAAAAGATGAATGGCTCACGACAGGTGTTTTTGTTACCATGCTGCTGATTGTAACTCTTTCAGGTTTCAAGCTGCCGCATTACCTGAATATCATTTTCCCGGTAACGGCGGTGCTGGCTGCATCATTTCTTTACCGCCTTTCAGCGCAGGAAAATCTACATAAGACCATATTTACCCTACAACTTGTAATGGCCGCACTATTGCTGATGGGTTCGGCTATTGTGAATCTATGGGCCTTTCCTGAAAAAAATATAATGGCCATCGTACCGGTGGTGTTCCTGTTGTCGCTTGTTTTTTATTTTGTCAAAAGCAGCCTGTTGAATCGCCTGCAAAAGGCGGTGGGAGTTTCCGTATCAGCCATGCTGTTTACATTCTATCTACTCAACAGCAATTTTTATCCTCAGCTGCTCTCCTACCAGGCCGGTAAACCACTTTCTGAAATAATAAAAGGAAAACTGAATCCGGATGATGTTTATTTCTGGAAAGGCAATTACAGTTCC
>DASUDW010000023.1:0-2687 GCA_036275415.1 Chitinophagaceae bacterium
ATCAACCAAATGTATGAGTTTGAAGGTGTGCAGGTTTTTTTAGATGATAACGAGGAAGTGCTTTATAATTGGGCAGATATTATTTGCACCCATTTAGACTATTCAAAAAAAGCAATGTGGAAGGCAGCAGAAAAGAATAAACCTTTGTTTCACTTCACACATAACGATACACCCTACCCTTCTATATTAAACTATGTAGGGAATGTAAAAGTAGTTCATAATGCCCAATGGGTTGCAGATAGTTTGAATTATAATTTACCATCTATTATATTCCCGCCAGTAGTGGATGAAAGCTACAAAGCGGAGGATAAAGGCAGAAAGTATATAACCTTAGTTAATTTGAACGATAACAAAGGTGCGAGGTATTTTTATTCATTGGTTAAGAAATTGCCGCAATATCAGTTTTTAGGCGTAAGGGGAAGTTATGACGGGCAGCAGATAGAATCACATCCTAATTTAACTATTTGGCCTAATACACCCGATGCAAGAAAGATTTATGAAGTGAGTAAGCTCGTATTAATGCCTTCGCATTATGAAAGTTGGGGAAGGGTTGCAAGCGAAGCCATGTATAACGGGATTCCAGTTATTTGCAACCCAACAGAAGGACTAAAAGAAAATGTAAGTCATGGTGGGTTATTGATACCGAGAAAAGAAACCGAAAGATGGAAAGATGAGATTGTTAAGCTGATGGAAGATGAAAAGTATTATAAAGGATGGAGCAAGAAAGCACTAAAGAGGGCAAAAGAATTAGCCCCTAAATGGGAGGAGTTGGAAAAGTTTTTGTTAAGTTGATAAAATAATTAATACCTTTATTAAGCAGCTGCGAAGTACAGCCAAACATTTCTCAAAGCCTTTGTGTGTCGGCAATGTTTAGCTTCCCCACAGCGGTTGGATTTAGTTCCATTTTTTGAACTCCGATAAGACAATATTATGTTTAAACAGGTAGGTTTGTGGAGCAGGATTTGTAAGTTTTTTTGTACAAATCCTGCGGAGATGGCACAAAGAAAAAAGAAAAGGGAAGGGGAGTACGCCGCAAGGCGTTCATGGTATTTTAAATTTATATTAGGTTATATTACTGGGTTATCCATTGTACTAATAATGTTGCTAATGCTCCAAAGACTGCACCTATTGCCGCCATTATAGTACCAAACCAAAAAGGGTGTCTTTGAACCCAATCTTTTTCTTTCTGTATTTTTTGTAATTGTACAACTTCATTTTTTAATTCATTTAAAAGTTGCCCCATTGTTATTTGTGGGGAATTAATTTTAGGGGCATTCATATTTAATTCATTGGCTAAGTCTTGAATATTATGCATACTTTTTTTTAGGCCTTCAAAATCGAATTTATCCATAGCGTTGACGTGGTTTAAAAAGTGTATCTATTTATAGATAAACTTTGAATTATGGTAGAAACATTATCAGCTAAAATAGTCATTAAAGACTTTGAAGCTATTAAAAGTAAAATCCAGTTAGCCGAAAGGCTAACTAACGAATTGGAGCAAGTTTTAAGCGAAATCAACAGCTTAGAAATTGAATTTAAGACAGTGCCTTCTTAATTCTTTCTTTTAGCTGTGGGGTGGACTTCGCAGCCGCTTAATGGTTCAGTTGACAGCACTCAACCACACACCTTGTATCGTTTGTAATTTTAGGCATGAACGAGATTTGGGAAATAAAAGTTACCGATGGGAGTGAACCTGTAAGCCTCCAGACGGCAAAAGACTGGTTACGGGTAACTTCATCCGATGATGATACAATAATCACTTCACTAATTACAGTAGCCCGTAAAAGAATAGAGAAATACACAACCCGTTCTTTGGTTGCGAAAACGATTGTACTTACAGGTCGTTTAACTCATTATTTCAAACTCCCATACGCTCCGATAAATTCAGTTTCACAAGTAAGAGTTTTACAAGGACAGGAAGTGGATACAGGCGTAAACGATTGGGACACCTTAGACGCTGATGAATACCAGTTGGTAGGGTATTACGATAAGTATTTTAAGCCACAATACGAGGGTACTTACGAAATAACTTACACAACCCTTGCTGATTCAGATGAAGGGCTTTTAACGGATTTAAAACGGGTTTTATTGTGGATGTACGAAAACAGGGGAGACGATACAGATACTATGCCTATGGAGTTAATGAGTAATGCAAAACAGTTAAAGGATTACTCATGGGAGTAGGTGTTGCCAGAAAAGTGAATATAGTAGTTGCTTCTTATCAAACGGGTGTTGATGGGGTAGAGCCATTAGCAACCCAAATAGGGCAAGTATGGGCGCAGATTAATACTATTTCGCAAACAAAGTCTTTTGATGGTAATAAAGCGGCGTTCAAGACTTCTTATGAGTTTTTGATTCGGTATGATTCAGCGTTGGATATTAGTATTAGAGCAATGATTGAATATAACAACAGGACGTATGTAATTCAAAGCATAGACCGAGTAGATAGAGTAAGAGCAGAGAACAAATTTGCAAGCCAGTTACAGAACAATCCAGAAGGGAAGTATTGGCGAATAGTAGCAACCTCACAAGATATAAGTTAATGAATAGCCTTAGTTTAAATTTCAAGGGTGTAGATGCTTTGCAAAAGAAGCTAAACGGCTTACCAAAGGAAATATTGGAAGAAATAGATGGTGAAATTGAAACGGGTTTAAGACGGGTTGAGGGTATTCAGAAACAACGTGCGC
>DASUDW010000024.1:0-5118 GCA_036275415.1 Chitinophagaceae bacterium
ACCAGCGCCGACGAACTGTGTGGGTACCTCAGCAGATATTACAGTAACAGCACTGGCCTCACCGGGTCTGTGGGTATACCCGAACCCGAACCAGGGTACCTTCTATGTGCGGTATTACAACCAGACCGGGGAGAAGGCGACGGTGAAGGTGTACAATGCACTGGGCCAGGAGGTGTACAGCCAGGCGCTGGCAATGGGGGTATCGTACAGTACGATCACGGTGAACCTGTACCGGGAGCCGGCGGGCACTTATATTGTAAAAGTGCTGAACGGAAACGGTGTGGAAGTAGCAGCCAGAAGGATCATCGTGTATCATCCGTAGGTAACAACTTTTAAACCATACAAGCAAAGACCATCCGCCAACAGCGGATGGTCTTTTTGTTGGTAACATTTTACTTGCATTGAATAATGCTAATTTGCACCATACATAAAAGAGAAGCAATGACCTTACAGCAAGCACAGCAACAGGTGGACGTTTGGATAAAAACAACAGGTGTCCGTTATTTCAGTGAACTGACCAATATGACAATACTGACGGAAGAAGTGGGAGAGTTGGCCCGTATCATGGCCCGCACCTACGGTGACCAGTCATTTAAAAAATCGGATTTAGATAAAAACCTCGCAGATGAAATGGCCGATGTGCTGTGGGTGCTGATCTGCCTGGCCAACCAGACAGGTGTTGACCTGACGGATGCCCTGCAAAAGAATTTTGAGAAAAAAACAAAAAGGGATGCAGACAGGCACCGGAACAATGAGAAATTAAAACCCCCTGCCACTGGCGGAGAGTAATAAACCTCATTTTTCTTAACTTTTTTTCCGGCTTATCTAATCCTTCTTCGGCAAATAACTGTCGGGGTTTTTCATAAACTCTGTGCGGCAGTGTTTGGAACAAAAACCAAAAATGTGTCCCTTGTAGTGAATGGTGTCACCTTTCTTGTCATCTACTTTCATATTACAGATAGGATCGGGCCGTAAGGTATCCACACTCATTGCCGCTGTTGACTGCAGCTGCCGGCAATAATATTTTTTAGAGCATTTATTAGAAGAAGGCTGACTGAAGATCATCAGTGCCGTAATAACCATGGCAGGCATCGCCATATAAAAAACAGGATTTTTCATACCCGGGTATTTATGTAAAGGTATTGCAAAGGTCTTTCATCCAAAATTGGTATGGCATTTTTCGAAACTGATTCTGGTCAATGGCATAAATCGGCGTTCTATTATCTTTGCCGCCTATGGCAAACGAAACAAACAGGCCTGCCTTGCCGGCAGGCAGGTTCCAGGCGATCATTTCGCATTGTAAAGAGTACGGCTTTATTTTCCCCAGCAGTGAGATATACGATGGTCTGCAGGCAGTATACGATTATGGCCAGATGGGTGCCGAACTGAAAAAGAATATCAAAGATTACTGGTGGAGGAGCATGACCCAGTTGCAGGATAATATTGTAGGAATTGATGCCGCTATTTTTATGCATCCCACCACCTGGAAAGCCAGCGGCCACGTTGATAATTTCAACGACCCGATGATCGATAACAAGGACAGCAAGAAGCGATACAGGGTTGATCATTTGATTGAAGGCCATGCAGAAGGGCTAAGAGCTAAAGGAGCAGAGGGAGAGAAAGAAGCAGATGCTCTTTTAGTCGCAATGGATGCTTTGCTGGCGAAAGATGATTTTGCCGGGTTGAAAAAATTAATAGAGGACAATAAAATAAAATGCGCCATCAGCGATACCTGCAACTGGACCGAAATCCGCCAGTTCAACCTGATGTTCTCGACAGAATTTGGTTCTACAGTTTCCAGTGAAGAGGCGGACAACAAAGTGTATTTAAGGCCTGAAACAGCGCAGGGTATTTTTGTGAACTTTCTGAATGTGCAGAAAACCGGCCGGATGAAAATCCCGTTTGGTATTGCACAGATCGGTAAAGCCTTTCGTAATGAAATTGTAGCCAGGCAATTTATATTCCGTATGCGGGAGTTTGAACAGATGGAAATGCAGTTCTTCATCCGCCCCGGTTCACAAAAAGAATGGTACGAATACTGGAAGGCAGAGCGATTGAAGTGGCATTTGAGCCTGGGAATGCCGGCCAATAAATACCGCTTTCATGATCATATCAAACTGGCACACTATGCCGATGCAGCCTGTGATATTGAATTTGAATTCCCAATGGGCTTCAAGGAACTGGAAGGCATTCACTCCCGGACAGATTTTGATCTGAAGAACCACCAGGAGTATAGCAAAAAGAAACAGCAGTATTTCGATAATGATATTGATCCCGCTACCGGTAAGCCTTACGGCAATTATATTCCTTATGTAATTGAAACATCTATCGGTTTGGACAGGATGTTCCTGGCCGTCATCAGCTATGCGTATGAAGAGCAGGATTTAAGTACTGCCGATAAACAAGATAGCCGTGCCGTGCTGAAACTGCCCGCTAAACTGGCGCCGATCAAACTGGCCGTTCTTCCGTTAACGAAGAAAGATGGATTGCCCGAAGTAGCCGAACGTATCATGAGCGACTGCCGTCCGCATTTCCGTTGTTTCTATGAAGAAAAAGACTCTATTGGCAAACGCTACCGCCGCATGGATGCATTGGGTACTCCTTATTGTGTTACGGTAGATCATCAGACATTGCAGGATGATACAGTAACCATCCGCCACCGTGATTCGATGGAGCAGGAAAGGATCCCTATTGATAGAATAAAGGAAATGGTACTGGCAAGTCTGTAAAATACTTTTCATTTTATTAACAGAATAGTTCTTCTTGCGATGCAGCAAAGCCTACTTTCTGTTGTCTGAATACTAAATAATAGTCATGAATAAACTATTGCTTCTTATATCCTTCAGCCTGGTTGCCCTATTTTCTTTTGGACAAAAGCCCGGAGCGAATGCAGTTCCGGGGAGAACACATTTCATAGCAGAACTCGGTGGCCCGGGTATTTTGTTTTCTGCCAATATTGATACCCGCTTTGCCAAATCCACACTGGGCTGGGGCGGAAGGATTGGGTTGGGTTTTGTTACGGCCGATGAATATGACGGTAATTTTAATTACGAACTCAGGTCAGTTGTAACGGTACCGGTACAAATCAACTATGTATTCGGTAAATCAGATTCTCCAAACACACTGGAGGTAGGCGCAGGGGCAACCTATGTAGGCAGAAAACTGGAGATATTTAATTTCTATGATGACAAGACCACCAACCTTTTTGGAACAGTCTCTTTTATGTACCGTCGTCAGCCATTAAAAGGCGGTTTTACCTGGCGGGCCGGTTTTACCCCATTAATAGCAAAAGGATATATACAACCTTCGGGTGCGGTAAGTGTAGGGTACAGTTTTTAAAATAGTTTTAGATTATTTCCTGTCTTTTTTTTCTGCCGGTGAAATGGAATAAGCAGTTTCATTTTTCACTTCCGTCATTTCAAAACCGCTTTGTACCGTGCCGATATTGGGCAGCTTAGCCAATTTGTTCACAATGAAATCCTGGTACTCATTCATGTCTTTTACCACAATCTTCAGCAGGTAATCATAAATGCCGGTCATGTGATGGCATTCCATTACTTCGGGTAATTTTACAATATCTTTTTCGAATGCTTTCAGCATCTGGTGAGAGTGTTCTTTTAATTGCACATTGGTATAGGCCACCAGGTTTTTGTCTATCTTGTTTCTGTCCAGCACTGCCACATATTTTTGAATATAGCCTTCCTGCTCCAGCCATTTTATTCGTTCATACACCGGCGTCACCGTTTTTCCCAGCTTATCGGCTATTTCTTTATTCGTAAGGCGGGCATCATATTGCAGCAACTGAAGGATGTTGATATCGGTTTGGTCAAGCTTTGTCATGGCAGAAATTTTTTCTTTTCCTGCTTTAAAATTAAGCCTTTAAAAGTATTTATTGCTATTAATAGTTCTAAATATAGATTTATATTCTATAATTATTTAAATCATAAGAAAATATATCCAGTATATTGATTTTTGCCCCGTAAAATCAACCAGTATGGATTACTCCCGTTTTGCCCCCGAGAGCCTGATGATGAGTTATGGTTATGACCCGCATCTGAGCGAAGGCGCCATTAAGTGCCCCATTTTTCAAACCTCCACGTTTGTATTTCATAATGCAGAGGAAGGAAAGGCCTTCTTCGAAGTGGCCTATGGTCACCGTAAAAAGAAACGGCATGAAAAGATCGGTCTTATCTACAGCCGTATCAATAACCCCGATATGGAAATACTGGAGGACAGGCTGACCCTTTGGGATGAAGCCGAGGCCTGTGCTGTTTTTGAAAGCGGTATGAGTGCCATTTCTACCGTGATGCTGGAGTTTTTAAAACCCGGTGATCTGCTGTTGTACAGCAATCCTATTTATGGCGGTACACATCATTTCATTCATCATGTGCTCACCAAATTTGGTATTCACATCATGGGCTTCAGGGCCGGAGAAACCATGGATGAAATTGAAATGCGGTTGAAAGAATCCGGATTGTCAGATAAACTGGGAATGATCTATTTGGAAACACCGGCTAACCCCACCAACGACCTTATCGATATAGAAATGTGTGTGGCCCTGGCTAAAAAATATTCCGTCACCGATAAGAAAGTGGTGGTAGGGGTGGATAATACGTACATGGGCCCTTTGTGGCAGCATCCGCTGAAGCTTGGCGCTGACCTGGTGCTGTATTCAGCTACCAAATATATCGGCGGGCACAGCGATGTGATTGCCGGTGCGGTACTGGGCAATAAAGAGCTGATCGGCCGGGTAAAAGTGCTGAGAACTTTCCTGGGCAATATGATCAGTCCGTATACCGGCTGGTTATTGCTCCGCAGCCTGGAAACATTGAAAGTACGAATGGACAAGCAGGCCGAAAATGCACAAAAAGTAGTGGAATGGTTGCAGCAACATCCGTTGGTAGAAAGAGTTTATTATTTAGGAAACCTGAAGCGGAACAATCCCGTGCAGTATGATATTTATAAAAGACAGTGCCTGGGTAATGGCGCCATGCTCAGCTTTGATATTGCCGGAGGTGAAAAGGAAGCATTTACCTTTTTAAATAATTTGAAACTGATAAAACTGGCCGTGAGCCTCGGCGGCACGGAGAGCCTGGCAGAACATCCTGCTACGATGAC
>DASUDW010000025.1:0-3768 GCA_036275415.1 Chitinophagaceae bacterium
AGCTGTTTTGTAAATACCGCCCAATGAAGAAGCCAGTTTAGCCGGTTTATCATTTTGTTTAAAATAAAGCCACATAGCCAGCAGTATGCCGGCGAGTCCTAATACTACCGGTAAAATGGAGAACTGTAAATGGAAATGCGATTCCAGGGGCCGGCCATCAGAACTCACATACTCTCCAAAGGGGATGAAGCCTGCTGCGGCAGTGCCAACACCTAATAACACCAGTGGCAGCATCATTGCAAAACCACCCTCACCATGGTGATCATTGTGTGCTTGATGAGGTTTATTCCAGAAAATGCTAAAGTATAAGCGGAACATATAAAAGGCGGTGATACCGGAAGTGATCAGTGCGATCCAGTAGATAACAGCATTACTCTGATAAGCTGACAGTAAAATTTCTTCCTTGCTGAAGAAGCCGGCAAACGGTGGTACACCGGCAATGGCCAGACAAGCAACCAGGAAAGTGATATGCGTTATTGGCATGAACTTTCTTAATCCGCCCATATCATTCATGTCATTGCTGTGTACATAATGGATCACTGCTCCGGCGCCGAGGAACAGCAACGCTTTGAACATGGCATGGGTAAATAAGTGAAACATAGATGCCGTATAACCCAAAGCAGGTTCAGCGCCGTATTTCGCCACACCCAATGCAAACATCATATAACCTATCTGCGACATAGTGGAATAAGCCAGCACCCGTTTGATATCTGTTTGTGTACAGGCAATGACGGCTGCGATGATAGCAGATATGGCACCTACCCAACCAATTATTTCCAGTACAGCCGGTGTAGTAATAGCAAATACGGGGAATAATCTTGCTACCAGGTAAACGCCTGCTACTACCATCGTAGCAGCATGGATTAATGCTGAAACGGGAGTAGGGCCTTCCATGGCATCGGGCAGCCAGATATGCAGCGGGAACATGGCGCTTTTACCGGCACCGCCAATGAACACCAATGCTGCTCCCCAGGACAAAGCAGAAATGCCAAGGAAAGAATAAGTGACAGCTGATTTGAATTCGTTGGATTCGGGTGAAGTCAATCGCTGAATCAACGTGGCGAAGTCAAGAGTGCCGGAACAATAAGAGAGAATTAAAATACCGATCAGGAAACCGAGGTCTGCAAATCGAGTAACGATAAATGCCTTTTTGCTGGCAGCCACTGCACTCGGTTTGTTATAATAATAACCGATAAGCAGGAAGGAGGATACACCTACCAGTTCCCAGAAAATATAGATCTGGAAGATATTAGTGGAAAGCACCAGGCCCAGCATGGAAAAAGTAAACAGTCCGAGAAACGCATAGTAGGTAGAGAACCTTTCTTCTCCCTTCATGTATCCAAGGCTGTAAATATGGACCATCAGTGAGACGAAGGTCACTACCACCAGCATCATTACGGAAATAGGATCAATGATCAGGCCCATATCAATGGAAACCCCTTCGGCGAACTCCAGCCAGGTGATCTTAAGGGGCGTTAGCTGCTGGTAAACACCATTGACTTTTCCGTAAACAAAGAAGTATTCATAGGCGGTGTACAGGGCTAAAATGGCGGAGGTAAGCAAGAGGGCGGTTCCGATGATTCCGGAACTGTTTTTCAAATATTTTCTGCCAAATAAACCTAATAACAGGAAACCGGCAAGCGGTAATAAAGGAATCAGTGCTATAATGGTTGCGTTCGGCATAATTCATTAATACTTTAAATCTTCAGCATTCTCTACATCAATGGACTGATGGCTGCGGTACAGGTTAATGATGATGGCTATGGCTACTGCGGCTTCGGCGGCAGCAATGGCAATGATAAATACGGTAAAGAACAGGCCATCTAATTGCCCGGGCCATACATACTTGTTGAATGCGATGAAATTCAGGTTCACACTGTTTAATATCAGTTCGATGCTCATGAGCATGGTGATCAGGTTCCTTCGGGTGAAGAAACCATACACACCGGTGAAGAACAACGCAGTGCTGATAAATAATAAATGATATAGTCCGGGTTCAAGCATCATTTTGTTTCCGGTTTACTTCTTAATGCAATAACAATACATCCCACCATGGCTGCCAATAACAGCATGGAAATAATCTCAAAAGGCAATGCATAGCCACCCTGTTCGGTGCTCAGCATCTTTTGCCCGATATCTCTTACGGTCACGGAGGTAGTTTGAGGGGCAATGGTAAATTCATGCCGGTATACCTGGAGCATGGTAAGGGCAAATGCGCAGAAAACGGCAAGTGCGGAGAATATTTTTCTTCCTAATTTCTGTTTGGGCAATTTTTCACCGGCCTGTTGGGTAAGGAAAATGGAGAAAATGATCAGTACCACAATCCCTCCAACATATACAACGATCTGTACTGCAGCAATAAATTCATATTGCAGCCAGAAATAAATGCCCGCAATGCCGATCAGCGAGAATAAAAGGTAAATGGCGGCACGGAAAATTTGCCGGGTAGTTACGGAAAGTACACCACAGCCTAAAGTAAGTGCTGCCAGCAAATAAAATAATATGGTTGAACCGCTCATCATTCTACTCCTTCCATGATTTTTGATCCGGGTTTATTCAAAATTTTTGTCAGCTGGTTCCTGTCATATACACTGTGCTCAAACGTCTGTGCCATCTTGATGGCATCCGAAGGGCATGCTTCTATACAGAGATTGCACATAGTGCACAATTCCAGGTGATAAACGAGTTTATCAATTGCTTTTTTCTTTTTGCCTTCCGGTGTCAGTTCGTTCTTGAAAATGACTTTGATCGTTCCGTTCGGACAGGCCAGTTCGCATGCCTGGCAGCCGGTGCAGCGGTGTTCGTTACTTTCGTTATGCGGCATCACCACTTCACCTTTAAATCTTTCAGGCAATACCAGATCATCCCTGTTGTCAGGATATTCCTGGGTAATTATTTCTTTGTGATGCGTGAAATAGTACATGGTCCGTTTCATCCCCGTAAAAAGGGATGAAACGGCACCAACAACTTCTTTTATATATTTTGCAATAAACATTATTACATTTTAAAATCGAACATTTCGAATGGAATATTAAATGCTGAAGTTAGAATCGTTTAAACTTCTTTATTTTTCATTCCATTTTCATCATTCTTTTTTATGATGATTAGCGAACAGAACCCTGAAGTGCCTGCAAGCCGGTAGGCAAGTTTGACGCATACTATGACCAATCAAGGAACTGAAGCCAGGTTAATAACCCACCCCAACTCACTAAAGAACTAAACTCTTTCCATTCGCCCCTCCAAGGAGGGGATGAACTCTTACACTAAAAATGCCATCCCAATATTGCCATTGCTGTTGCCAGCAGCAGGTTGATCATGCTGATCGGCAACAGGTATTTCCACTCCAGGTTCAGCAACTGGTCAATCCGCAAACGGGGGAATGTCCACCGGAACCACATAATGACAAATATGAGGAAGAACGTTTTTCCAAAGAACCAGATACTGGATGGAATATAATCCATCACCCGATTGAAACCTTCCCAGTTACCGATATGAAAAGGCATCCACCCGCCCAGGAACAGGGTGGCACCAATTGCACAAACAATAAACACATTGATATATTCTGCCAGGAAGAACAAGGCAAACTTCATCCCTGAATATTCTGTATGGAACCCCGCAGTCAGTTCACTCTCTGCTTCTGCCAGGTCAAAGGGGGCACGGTTTGTTTCGGCTGTTACGGCGATAATAAAAGTAACAAAGGCGATCCATACAGGCAGGTGACCTTTAAATATCCACCAACCATTGGCCTGCGCATGAATAATATCTGAA
>DASUDW010000026.1:0-2288 GCA_036275415.1 Chitinophagaceae bacterium
GGGTTTTACACCGTACTCGCCTTTTGCTGATAGTAAACTGTCTTTTACAAACACCCAGCGGGACGTAACCGGTGAAACAAAGATGGACAGGTCCTTCACCGGTTTATAATCGAGCCCCTGGCTGGCTACCAGGTAGGCCGGCGATAGAAAGGCCGAGGCAAAGGTCTTTACATTATTCGGCCAGGTATAGCCGTTAAGCAATTGCGAACGGAAATTGACCAGTGTGGCCAGGTTCAGTTTACTGTTCAGTGCCAGGCCATACTTGGTGAGCAGGTCAAAACGGTCATCATTTTTTCTTCCGCCCAGGCTGGTGGTATTTATGTAGCCGAAGTTGACATCGAGGGTGTTATCCCAGCTGTGGTTCTTTTCTTTGTAAAAAGCAAAAAGCCGCAGCGAAGTATTAAGGGTAAAAGAAAAGTCGTCTCCGCCTGCCGCCCAGTTGCTCTGGCTGCCCTGCCCGATATTGATGCCGTACACACCACCGCATTTCCATTGATTGGAGGCCGTGTCGGGGATTTCTTTTTTTATGGGCCGCAGTGATTCAGTTTGCAGCTTTTTAATCGTGGCATCCTGTGCATGAAGCAGGATGGAAGAAAGCAACAGTGCCAGGCAACAAATAATTTTATTCATCAGCTCCGAATATTTTTTTGGGTGTTCAGGTCTCTTTTTCAGGCGCCAAAGTTATTATCCCTAACCCAAAAACCCGTTATTCAATTATTGTAACGGAACTGTTAAAAAAAAGCCGCATAACCAAAATGATTATGCGGCCACAAAAGGGTTGTGCTACTGATCAGAACTTCACCAAAAGTCCGATACCAACCATTGATTTCACCTGCAGGGCAGGACGGTTTTTGTTAGTGCCAAATAAGCGTACATCATCATCATAGATCAGGTCTACGCCCCAGGTGGCAGATAACACCTTTGAAAGTTTTACGTTCAGGATATTTGACATGAAGAGGTCTATGTTCTCCGGGTTTCTTCTGTAATTGGAGAAAAGATCCAGCCTTGACTTGTACGTAACATTCTTGCTGATATCTTTCAGGTAATTAATAGTGGCAAAAGCGCCAAACTCCATATTTGATTTTTTACCGGGTGTTACACCGTATGCGCCTTTGTTAGAAAGCTCGGTGTCATTAACGATCACCCAACGGGCTGTTGCCGGTGAGAAAAAGATGGAAAGGTTTTTATTGGGTTTGTAATCCAAACCGGCACTCAGTAATAAGTAACCGGGCGCAAATATGTTGGAGGTAAGTGTTTTGGTGTTATTACCAAAAGTGTATCCTTTAAAGAACTGTGAACGGATATTGGCTAATGCAGCCAGGTTCAGTTTTGAGGTCAGGGCATAGCCATACTTGGACAAAAGGTCGAAGCGGTCATCGTTTTTACGGCTGCCCAGGCTGGTGGTATTTACATAACCGAGGTTGAAATCAAAGGTGTTGTCCCAGCTATGCTTGTCTTTCTGATAAAAGGCGTAGAGGCTGAGCAGTGAGTTAATGGCCAGGGAGAAATCATCACCACCGGCTGCCCAGTTGCTGAGTGAGGCCTGTGAAATGTTCAGGCTGTACAGCCCCCCTTTCTTCCATGTTTTCTTACTGGTATCTGCTGCATCTTTTTTGATGGCCTTACCTGCATCGCCCTGCAAGGCTTTAATGGTTTGATCCTGTGCGAAAGCACTCATACTTACTAAAGCCACTGCTATAAGAACTAATTTTTTCATAAAGGTTAATTTTTGCGCAAAGCTACCCTGCACCCTTCCGGCATCCTATGATTTTCGATGAAACGGGGATAAAAGACGATGGGAAGGGCTGAAAATTTTAGCCCGGCAATATTGGGGTAGCTGATTAGGGCTACAGCTTATCGATAAACCGGCTGACGGTTGCCGGCAGTTTCAATCCTGAATTATCCCGCAGGTTGATGGTTTGCAGTTTAGCCAGCCTGGTTATTTCTTCAGGAAGTGTTTTCAGTTTGTTGGAGGCAATATACAGTTCCTGCAAGGCAGAAAGGTTGCCGATGCCTGATGGCAGTTCCGCCAGTTTATTGTTGTTCAGGTCGAGTACGGTTAGGTTACTCAATGTGGTGATTACGGCCGGAAATGTCATGAACTTATTGTAAGAAAGGGCCAGGTATTGCAGTTGATTCAGCTCCTTAAAACTTTCGGGTAATGCAAAAAGCAGGTTGCCACCCAGGCCGAGTTCAGTCAGTGCTGTAAGGCGGCCAATACTTTCCGGCAAGGAGGTAAGCTGGTTGCCGTATAAATACAGTTCTTTTAAAGAAGATAACCGGCTTAT
>DASUDW010000027.1:0-11130 GCA_036275415.1 Chitinophagaceae bacterium
GGCGGCACCCATGTGATAATCGAGGTAATCTATTTTTAATCCGGCTTTTTTCGCTATTTCAATTTGAGCCTTGAGTTCGGTTTCAATTTCATCCAGCCGGGGGTTATTGGCAAACAGTTTACTGCGGGAGGGAAAGAAATGGCCCAATGAATCTGCCAGTGAGGGCACCATCGTTACGCCTGCCACCGGGCCCCAGCGGTAATTCTTCCATTCCGAATTAAGGGTAAGATGAATACCTACCGATACATGCGGGTATTGCTTTAGTATCTCCACTGCCTCGGTAAACCAGGGGCAGGGCACCATCACCGACATGGAAACCGGCATGCGGGTCTCCAATACTTCTTTGGCAGCCCTATTCACCGAATGGCACATGCCAATATCATCGAGCCGGAAGAGGAGTGGTATTTTAGAAGATGGTGCTTCCTGGGCAAACAAAGTGCCGGCAAATGAAGTAAACCCAATAAAAATAGCAAGCATTCTTTTATACATTGTTGTCATTATTTCAAATGAAAATAAAACCTTGCCGGAACTTACCGGTTAAATACAAAAAATAAAAGTTGAAAAATAATAAACCCGGTTACTCCGGCAAATATCGCTGCAGGCCATTTTAATTGCTGCACTACTTTTGTCATTATACTGAACAGGCAAAAGAACGCAATAAAATAAACTGAATAACAAGTCCACAGTAATGTACGCCAGATCGTGGGCGAATTCATATCCAATTCATGTTGCCGGGCATCAATTACTTTTATAGCACTAAAAAAACTCATTGGCAGATCATGGACTAATCCTCCCCACATGGCAACACTAATTGAAAGAGCCGCCACCGCCAGTGTTTGTTCAAAACTTCCTTTTCCTCCAAATAATCTGCTAACCAGGTGTATAAAAGAAGCAGCCATAATCCAGCAGAGTAACATACTTGGAGCCAGCAAATACCGGTTAATGCTATAATATTGGTCTTTGGGTATATTAAGCCAGGGGGTAAATACAGATGGCGCCCCTCCCGCAATGGTCAAGAAAATATACATTAACGTATATCCTGCAATGGGAATCATAATATAACAAAAACCAAATTGCAAATGACGGCGATCGTTAATGAGCTCTTTAAACCCTTTTGCCGGATGGGTAAATGTCAACCAATAATAGTGAAACAGTTCTTTCATGCTACTTTAATTTTCACCATAGATTATTATTTTTTCCCTCTACCACGGTGCCAAACGCATTGCCGAGGGCATTGATGTAATCCTGTTGTGCTTCCGGGGTTTTAAGCAGTTCACCAATCAGTTTTTTTTGCTCCGGAGTAATGGTTGCAAAAATATCCCATATCAGCTGTGACACCTGCCGGTAAGCGTTGTAGATCTTTTTGGCCGATTGTTTATCCAGCCGGCGGTGAAGGGTCATGCTGGGTTTTTCCCGCAATACGTTTTGTACATACTGCTTTAAAATGCCGAGCATGTTACCAAGTTCAGGTTGTAATTTATTCAGTACAGAATCTTTCATAGCGTTGATCTGCTGCATTTGTTTTGTTGGCTTATTGGCTGCCGGTGTTAAAGGCTTGTTCCATTTCGCCACTGTATCTGTGATCTGCTGACCAGTGGCAGAAAAAAATTCCCGGTTAGTAATATTTGTATCAGCAGCCGAAAGTTCTACCCTGTCCCAATGACCAAGGGTATATTTGTACTGGTAGGGCTGGTTAGCAAATACCGGCACCGTGAGGGTGAATCGGTTAGGGGTGGTTTTTTTCATCCGGTACAATGAATCGCCGGCATGCCAGTAATTGAAGGACCCTGCGAGGTAAACTCCTTTCGCACTATCGATAGAAGGTACTTGCACCGTGAATGTTACAGCTGCTACCTGTGCATGGCTGTTTACGGAAAAAACGAACAGAAAGGAAAGCAGTCCGCTCCATCTTTTACGGCTATACATATAAAAATTTTTGGCAAAAGTAATTGCCCGTAGTTTGCAGCGCAATGACGCCTGTCAGCCGTTGTATTACCCGGTCTGTGCGTTTTTTATAAAATTATAGATAGCCAGTTGCGCCGCCAGCGGCTCCTGCCCCGCACTCAATACCCTTATATTATTGGCAGCACCGGTCTCCGCATCGCTGGAAAGTAAAACAGCTTTCTGGTTGTCTTTCAATTGCAGGTCAAGTATATGCTGAATCTCCTGCCCCATTTGTTTATCATAAATGGGGAAACATACTTCAATACGGCTATGCAGGTTACGGTTCATCCAATCGGCGCTTCCCATATAGTATTCGGGCTCGCCGTTATTATGAAAGGCAAAGACCCTTGCATGTTCCAGGTAGCGGTCCACAATCCGGTGTACCACTATATTTTCACTCTGCCCTTCCACACCCGGCGCCAGGCAACAAATACTGCGGACGATAAGGTGCACTTTTACCCCGGCCTTACTGGCTTTATAAAGCCTTTCAATCATGGCCCTTTCCTGCAGGTTATTCAACTTGATGATGATGCTGGCCGGTTTACCTGCTTTGGCATTATCAATCTCCCGGTCAATCAGCTGGCTGAACCGTTTGATCAGATTGAATTGAGAAACCAGTAAGTGCTTAAAAGGGATTTTTCCAAACTCAGCCGGCTGTTTTCTTGATTGCAGGTAATCAAACAACATGATCAGCTCGTTGCCAAAATCCTGGTTGAAGGTGAACAATACATGATCAGTATAAAATCTTCCGGTAGCTTCATTGAAATTGCCGGTGGCCATAAAGGAATACCATTTGTCCTGCTGGTCTTCCTGTCTTTTTACCAGCGCCACTTTTGCATGTACTTTCAGCCGCGGGATGCTGTTGATGATCCGGATACCGGCTGCTTTCATCTTTTTGCTCCACTTCAGGTTATTGGCTTCATCAAACCTTGCCTTCAGTTCCACAAATACGGTTACCTTTTTTCCATTTCTCGCAGCGCTGATCAAGGCATTCACAATATGTGAGTCGGCTGCCACCCGGTAAAGGGTAACATATATCTCTTTGACTTTAGGATCAATAGCAGCTTCATTAAAAAACCGCAATATGTAGTTGTAAG
The DNA here is from genome assembly GCA_036275415.1 of Chitinophagaceae bacterium. Lineage (GTDB taxonomy): Bacteria > Bacteroidota > Bacteroidia > Chitinophagales > Chitinophagaceae > JJ008. Next base: position 3,042 of record DASUDW010000027.1, read on the forward strand.
AATGATACGGCAGGTGCAGCATTTTTTCTTTTTCAGCAATGGTCTGAAAAATGGACCGGTGATTATCAAACCCGGGATGGGCTACTGATGACCAGTTGGCCTGCATGAGTTGCCCGCGGAGGGGGTTGGGCAATCCACCCAGGTCACGAAGGTTATGATAACGGCCTCCCTCCACCATTTCTTCCTTGCGCAGCTTAAAATATTGTTGTATAAATTCCCTCACTTCTTCCGGCATCGACTTATCAAATAGTAAACGGGTAGCATTACCTGCCTCTCTTTTTTCTAACTGTTTCTCGATCTTTTCAGCAATATCACCGATAAATTCATCCTCAATGCTCATTTCTGCATCACGGGTCAGTTTTACACTGTATAATCCGTGCAACGTAAAGTTGGGGAATACTTCTTCGATATTTTCCCTGATCACATCATCCAGGAAAACAAGGTAATGATCATCACCCAGCATGGGCAGTTCTGAAAAACGCTTCAGGTTGCCCGAAGGGATATTCAATAAGGCATACTGGTGCTTGCCGGGCTGCTCGGGCATTTCCACATCTACTATAAAATAAAGTGCATTGTTTTCCAGGAAAACAGTCGCCTGGTTTTCCTTTTGTAAAATGACGGGCTGCAGAAATGATAATACTTTCGACAAAAAATATTCCCGTACAGTTTCGGTATGCTCGGCCCGTATTGGCTGATTATAATAAAGGCAAATATGGTTTTGATGCAATTCGGGCAAGATCTGCTCCCGTAAAATATGGCCAAACTCCTCCTGTTGCTCCAATACCATTTTCTGTACGATCTGTACCAGTTCTTTCGGGTACTCTTCCCGGAGGTTGGTTTTTTTGGCCTCAATGCTGGTAAAGGCAAATATCGAAGGCATCCTTACCCTGAAAAATTCATCTAAATTGGAAGAGAAAATGGACAAAAAGGCAATCCGGTTATACAAAGGCACTTTTTGATCAGTAGCCTCCTTCAATACCCGGTGATTAAAACTAAGCCAGCTAAGGTCACGGTTCAAAAAAACATACTTCTTTTTATCATCTGCCATAGGTAAACTATTAATGGTTGAAGTGAACTAAGATAATGGTTTTGTGCGAAGTAGCGAAGTAATCTCCGAAACAGGCATACCGTTGATTGTACTCATTTTTTCCGGCATCTTTAGCTGCTAACTTACAGGTCATGAAAAAAGAAAATAGCCGGGATCTACAGCATAATAAAGAGCTGGCTGTGATCTTCAGCCGGATGGCAGATTGCTACCGGTACCTGGGGCCGGAGCAACGTTTCAGGGCCATGGCCTACAGCGCCGCTGCCCAAACTTTGCGTAATATGAAAGAGCCGGTGGACAGCCTGGCAGTAGATATCAGACAATTGGATGCCCTCAAAGGTATCGGATCTGGTATTGCAGCAAAAATTATCGAATACCTCGCAACCGGTCATATAAAAAACTTTGAAGCACTACAGAAAAAAGTACCGTTTCAGCTGCTTGAATTAATGGACATAGAAGGTATAGGGCCGGCCACCCTCCGGGTGTTACATGAAAAATTAAAGGTCAAAACGAAAGAGGAACTGGCAGGGGCCCTTGAAAAAGGCCGGCTGGAAAAACTCAAAGGTTTTGGGCAAAAGAAAATTGACAACCTGGCACAGGCCCTTAAACTGGAAACCCGAAAAAAAAGATTGCCTTACCGGGAAGCTAAAAAAATGGCAGATGACCTGCTGGCAGCTGTTAAAAAGATAGAAGGCATACGCACCGCAGTAATAGCCGGTAGTGTAAGGAGAAAAAAGGAAACGATCGGTGATATTGATATCGTATTAACTGCCGATGAACCAAAATGGAAAAAAATCATTACTACTATAACACAAATGCCCCTTGTAAAAGAAGTATTGGCAGCAGGGAAAACAAGGGCCAGTGTTTTATTAAAAGAAAAAAATGTACAAGCGGATATACGGATCGTACATGAAGAAGAATTTGGCGCTGCCTTATTTTATTTTACTGGCAGCAAAGAGCATAATATCCAGCTAAGGGCCATGGCCAAACAAAGAGGCTGGAAGGTAAATGAATATGGGGTATTCGATAACAAAACAGGCAGGAAGCTGGCAGGAAGAACGGAAGAAGATATCTATGCGCTGTTGGGTATCCGGTTCATCCCGCCTGAGCAAAGGACCGGGGGCAATGAAATCAATATTAACCTGCTGGATCATTCCTGATTTACTTTTTTAACAAAGGTGTGATAAAAATCACGGCAGGAATTGTACGATTAACAGTACATTTATGACCGTAATGCGGAATATTATCAACATACTACTGGCTGTTATAATGCTCACGGGCATTACAGAAATGCACCAGTTGCTGAAAATGCCGCAGTTGTTATCGCATTACCGTCACCATAAGACCGAAGATCCTTCCATAACCCTTATTGCCTTTCTGAAATTGCATTACAGTTCGCAACATCATCCTAATGACAATGATGATCAGGAAGACAATCAGCTGCCATTCCGGTCAACCGGCAATGTACAGCATACAGATGTGCCCGTTGTGGTCAGGAAAGAATTAATTATCACTACTCCTTCCTTTGTCAATAACACTGTTACCATCTCACATCCGGAAGGAGAATTATCCGATCTTTCTTTCGCCATCTTTCATCCTCCCCGGGCCTAAGCTGCATTCTTTTTTTTTTGAAATCGCCATAACCGGGCGAAACAACATTTATTTATTTAAAATCTTAACTAATGAATCCAGCACAAATTCACCTGGCGCTGAACCATGCGCCGTTATTCCTGTCGATCATTGGCGGCTTATTGCTGCTGCTTGGTCTTATACGAAAAAATGAATCTTACAAAACCATTTCTTTATATATGCTTGTTGCAGCAGGGCTTTTTACCATACCCGTTTACCTTACCGGTGAGGGTACGGAAGAACTGGTGGAAAATTTACCGGGTGTAAACGAAGCAGCCATCGGGGAACATGAGGAAATGGCAAAAATTTCCCTGGTTATCATTGCCGTAACCGGTGCAGTTGCCCTCGCAGGATTACTCCTGCGAAAAAATGCCGCAGTTGGAAAGATCCTGATCGTCGCTGCAGTCATACTTTCACTGGCCTCTTTTGGTACCATGGCCCAAACTGCCCATTTGGGTGGTAAGATCCGCCACGCCGAAATCGGTACTGCCGCCGCTAATACCGGCAAAGGCGAGGGTGAACAGGAGAATGAAGAAGAAAAGGAGAAATCCAATATGCAGCAGGACAAAAGCCCTAAGGATAGTATTATCAATAACGGCGCTACGATAAAGAAAGCAGATGATGATGATTAAGGGGACAGAGGGCTACGGCCCTCTTTCTCTTATATAAAAAATCACCAGGCGTTATAACGCAAATCATGATGACTTTAAAAACATTAAAATATTTTTGAAAAAACCCCATAAAATGGCTGACCTGAAAAGTGTACAAACGGAAATAGATGCTTCCTTTCTCTATAAAAGATTAGCTGAAAAAGAAGAAGACAAAACAGTGGCGGACATTTTCCGCCAGATGAGTGAAATAGAAAATGAACATGCACAGGCTTTTTTAAAAAAGCAAAACATACCGGCTGAAAAAATGCCAAAGCCGTCTTTCCGGGCCCGCACCCTTGACAGGATCGGGAAAGTATTTGGCTATGATTATGTACTCGGTGTATTGATGGATACGGAAAAAAGCCTTTCCATCTCTGCCATCAAAATGAAGCAAAAAGAAAACCTCCCTGTAACCGGCGCTGAGACGAACCATGTGAAAGTACTAAGAGGTCTATTAGAAAACTCAAAAGTATCCGGCAGCACCATTGCCCGGTTTGAAACGAGGCATAAATCTGTTGGCGGAAATGCGTTAAGGGCTGCCGTACTTGGCGGTAATGACGGGCTTGTTTCCAACTTCAGCCTGGTAATGGGGATAGCTGGTGCCACTGCAGGTGGCAGCGAAGTATTGCTGGCAGGTATTGCCGGCTTACTGGCCGGGGCCTTATCCATGGCATTGGGTGAGTGGATCTCTGTAAAAAGTTCTCAGGAATTGTATGAAAACCAGATGGAGATTGAAATGCAGGAACTGGAAACCAGTCCCGAAAATGAGATGAAAGAACTGGAATTAATATATAAAGCCAAAGGCATCCCGGAAGAACAGGCAAAGCAAATGGCCGCCAATATCATCAATGATAAAGAGCATGCACATGAATTACTGGTAAAAGAGGAATTGGGCATTAATGCAGAAGAATTAAAAGGTTCCGCTTTTGAAGCAGCATTATATTCGTTTTTGCTTTTTTCTATCGGGGCTATTATCCCTGTCTTTCCGTTTTTCTTTTTAAGCGGTATTAATGCTATCCTCATCAGCGCTGCAGCCAGTGCAGTAGGTTTATTTGTTATTGGTGCGGCTATCACATTATTTACCGGCAGAAGCATCTGGTTTTCCGGCTTCAGGCAAGTTGTATTTGGATTAGCTGCCGCTGCTATTACATTTGGCATTGGTAAACTGATCGGGGTATCAGTGGGTGGTTAGCAATTAACTTATTATATCACTTCCCCTTCTAAATCATAATCATACGCCTTTGTGATCTTTACATTCACAAATTCACCAATGGGGAGTTTTTTGGAAGAATGTATCACTACCTCATTATCTACTTCTACTGAATCGAACTCAGTGCGGCCGAGATAGCGACCGGCTTCTTTTTTATCAATTATGGTTTTAAAAACCTTTCCCACTTTTTCCTGGTTGAGTTCGTAAGATATTTCCTGCTGCACTTCCATGATCTCCTGCGCCCTTCTCTCCTTTTCCTCTGCCGGTACATCATCGACTAATTCATGTGCGGAGGTACCTTCTTCATGCGAGTAGGTGAATATACCGACACGATCAAAACGCTGGCGCTGTAAAAATCCTTTCAATTCTTCCACATCATCTTCCGTTTCACCGGGGAAGCCGGCAATCAATGTAGTGCGTAAACAAATGCCGGGTACTTTTTCCCTGATTGCGATTGTCAGTTCCTCCATCTCTTCTCTTGTGATCTGCCTTTTCATGGCTTTCAGCATATTGTTGGCTGCATGCTGCAATGGCATATCGAGATAGTTACAGATATTCTCCCTTTCCCGCATCACATCCAGTATTTCAAGCGGAAACTTAGAAGGATATGCATAATGCAAGCGGATCCATTCCAGGCCCTTTACATCTGCCAGCCGGTGAAGCAGGTCACCCAGCATTCTTTTTTTATAAATATCTAGTCCGTAGTAAGTCAATTCCTGGGCGATCAGCATTACTTCCTTTACCCCTTTTCTTACCAGCCCCTCTGCTTCCTTCACCAGTTCGTCAATTGGCTTGCTGATGTGTTGTCCTCTCATCAGGGGGATAGCGCAAAAAGAACAGGTACGGTTACAGCCTTCTGATATTTTCATATAGGCATAATGCTGTGGTGTAGCGAGCAACCGTTCACCTACCAGTTCCGTTTTATAGTCAGCTTCAAATTGTTTGAGAATTAATGGCAGTTCCATGGTACCGAAATAGGCATCCACTTCCGGTATTTCTGCTTCCAGGTTATTCTTGTAGCGTTCACTTAAACAGCCGGTAACATACACTTTATCCAGCTTCCCTTTTCTTTTTAGTTCCACCTGGTCCAGGATAGTGTTGATGCTTTCCTCTTTTGCCTTGTCGATAAAACCACAAGTGTTCACCACCACAATGTTATGATCCAACTTCTTGTTCTCATGCACCACATCTATATCATTCGCTTTCAACTGACCGCTGAGTACCTCACTGTCCACCATATTCTTGCTGCAGCCGAGGGTAATGATGTTGACCTTATCTTTTTTTAATGATCGGGTTTTCATTTCTTAAATATTCAATTTTCAACACTCAATATTTCAATTTTCAAGTCAGCTTACTAATTGTGTATTGAGGGTTGAATATTGATAAATTGAGAATTTTTTATTTTTCTAAACTAAACAAACTGTCTACAAATTCATGCTTGTCAAATACCAGCAGGTCTTCCATCTTTTCTCCCACACCAATGAACTTTACCGGTATCTTGAATTGGTTGGCTATCGCCAGCACTACGCCGCCTTTTGCCGTTCCATCAAGCTTTGTTATGGCCAGGGCTGTTACATCTGTGGCGGCCGTAAAATGTTTAGCCTGCTCCAGTGCATTCTGCCCTGTGCTGCCATCCAGCACCAGCAATACTTCATGCGGAGCATCCGGTATTGTCTTCTGAATGACCCGTTTGATCTTGCTGAGCTCCTCCATCAGGTGGACTTTGTTGTGCAGGCGGCCTGCCGTATCAATCAATACCACATCCGATTTTTTGGAAACAGCACTTTGCACGGTATCAAATGCTACGGCGGCCGGGTCGCTTCCCATGGCTTGTTTTACAATTGGTACCCCTACTCGTTCACTCCAGATCGTCAGCTGATCTACCGCTGCAGCCCTGAAAGTATCTGCTGCTCCCAATAAGACCTCCTTACCGGCCTTTTTAAAATTATAGGCCAGCTTGCCGATAGTAGTTGTTTTTCCCACGCCATTTACCCCCACCACCAATATCACATAAGGAGTGGAAGGCAGGTCAGAGTTAAAAGCATAACTATTTGATTCAGGGGCGTCTACCAGTAATGTCTCAATTTCTTCCTGCAGCATTTTATTCAGCTCGGCTGAATTAAGATACTTGTCCCTCGACACCCTTTTTTCAATCCGGTCGATGATCTTTATGGTCGTTTCAATGCCTACATCGGCGCTGACCAGGGCTTCTTCCAGGTTGTCCAGCACCTCTTCATCCACAGTACTTTTACCGGCAATGGCCTTGGTTATCTTATCAAAAAAGCCTTGTTTGGTTTTCTTCAAACCTTCATCCAGGCTTTCTTTTTCCTTTTTTCCGAAAAGTTTATTGAAGAATCCCATATGCCTGTCCCCTGAACGGGAAATGCTGAACCTACACCCTGACTGAAGATTCGTTTTTTATGGTTGATAATCGCCAAACAGGGATTGGCGTATTTTTTCTATTCAAACAAAAAAAGCTGCCCTGTTCGGAGCAGCCTGGTATCATTACTCCCCTTCGGGGGGGGTATAACATTATTTCTGGGCGAGGAAATCCTTTACTTTATCCTTGTGGATGATCTGCTCTTTAAAAGTGTAGGCGCCGGTCTTGGGGCTGCGTACAGCTTTGATCACCTTCGTCCAGTTTTTGGCCTCGGCAGAAGCCTTTAAGTCTTTTACTTTAGCGTTTTTAGAAGCTGCTTTTGCCATGATTATTTAATTTCTTTATGAACAGTTACTTTTTTCAGAATCGGGTTAAACTTCTTCAACTCCAGACGCTCCGGGTTGTTCTTCTTGTTTTTTACCGTGATATAACGGCTGGTGCCGGGCTGACCACTGTTTTTGTGCTCAGTGCACTCCAGGATTACTTGTACACGGTTGCCTTTCTTTGCCATGATTATTACTCTTTAATAAGTTAGATTTTTTCTCCTTTTGCTCTCAACTGCTTTACTACGGTATACAAACCATTCTTGTTGATGGTACGGATAGCTTCTGTAGACAGCTTCAGGGTGATCCATTTATCCTCTTCGGCCAGGTAAAACCTCTTTTTCTGCAAATTGGGCAGAAAACGACGCTTGGTCTTGATATTGGAGTGAGAAACCTTATGCCCTCCGATCGGCGTTTTACCTGTAACCTGACATACTCTTGCCATGATTGATACAATTTTTGGGACGGCAAAGGTAAGGGAAGATTGGCAGATTTTGCTTTGAATATTGAATATTTTTTTAACCCCCTGTTGAAAACCTTTACTTTAACCATTGCTGCTGATTTCCAGCAATAAAACTAACCCTTTTACTCCGCCTGTATTATTGTGCTGCAAAGTTCCGGGCTTTTGCTGAATGATTGTTTTCCAGTAGTTTCGCAGCGAAAAAATTGTAACTATTCTCCCGGTTCCGATCGGGATAAAAATCCAACAATAATTATGGCATACGATGTAGTGGTTCTCGGCAGCGGTCCCGGTGGTTATGTGGCAGCAATCCGGGCTTCCCAATTAGGTTTTAAAACTGCAGTAATTGAAAAAGAAAGCCTGGGTGGCATCTGCCTCAACTGGGGCTGTAT
>DASUDW010000028.1:0-6797 GCA_036275415.1 Chitinophagaceae bacterium
GAAGAAGCCTGAGGATCAGAGGTCGGATGTCTGAATGCATATTGTTCATTTCTTGAAAAAATCTTTCACAAAGACAGTTATTGTTATTGCCGGGCCTACGGCAGTGGGTAAAACGGCTGTGGCCATACAGCTGGCCAGGCATTTTAATACGGAAATAATTTCTGCAGACAGCCGGCAGTGTTTCAAAGAACTGAATATTGGTGTGGCAAGGCCCTCCGATGAAGAACTGAAGGCAATAAAACACCATTTCATTGCTTCCCACTCCATTCATGAAACGGTAACAGCCGCCGGTTTTGAGCAATTTGCTTTGCAAAAAGTTCAGGAACTGTTTCTGCAGCATGATGTGGTGATCATGGTAGGCGGAACGGGCTTGTATATAAAAGCCTTTTGCGAAGGACTGGATAGTATCCCCGAAATTGATCCTGCTATACGGCAAAGCATTATTACTGCTTATGAAGAAAAAGGAATCGGCTGGCTGCAGCAACAATTGAAATTAAAAGACCCGGCGTTTGCCGCTGCCGGTGAAATGCAAAACCCGCAACGGATGATGCGGGCACTGGAAGTAGCAGAAAGCACCGGGCAGTCAATCCTTTCTTTTCGTAAAGGAGAAAAGGCACAGAGAGATTTTACTATCATCAAAATTGGCCTCGAACTGCCCAAAGAAGAACTTCATCGCAATATACACAGCAGGGTAGATAAGATGATGCAGGCCGGCTTAGTAGAAGAAGTGAAAAAACTGCTGCCATATAAACAGCTAAATGCGCTGCAAACAGTTGGTTATGCAGAACTATTTGATTGCCTCGATGGAAAATTACCAATCGAAGAAGCTGTCGAAAGGATCAAAATCAATACCCGTCAGTATGCCAAACGGCAACTGACCTGGTTTAAAAAAGATAAAGAGATAAAGTGGTTTGCACCGGTGGATGCAGATGAAATGAAGAAGTGGTTGGATGAGTGTTTGATGAAAAGGATGCAGGATTGCTAATATAATGTAAGCAGCATTAAAATTTTTATAGTCGTTTCAGTAACCGTTGTTTAAGGAATCCTTTGTAGGCAACTCCAATTACTATGTCTGAATATCCAATATCCAAATTTTCATTTGTCTTTTTAAAGTTAGATAATCCGTAACCATATTTGGCAAACACGGCTAAAAACTGAAAATCTCTCAACTTAAAATACTTGTTCAACGTCGTTCCAAATGTTAGCCCTTTTGTTTTATTTATGTCATAGTTTTTTCCGAGTTCATCTTCATTTATTACAATAAAATTATTTATTGTAAGCGCAATATAGGGTTCTATTGAAAAATTGTTTTTTAAATTAATCGAATAGCTAAAATCATAGTCAATTTTTATTGGGTTTAGTTTCGCATCTTTCGTCAACATCTCTCCATTGAAACTTAAGTCTTGCCCAGGGCTTACAGTTGCTGGTTTAAATTTAGCTCCAAAGTTGAAGTCGCCGTAGGCAATTGTCAATCCAAATAGCGGGCCATTATGATTGCCTAACCAGTTTTTTGTTTTTGAATTGTATATGTAAAGGTTGAAGCCTAAATCAAAGCGTATTCCCAACTTTGAAACCTTTGTACATTCAAATGCTTTATATTGAATTCTGTCTCCTGTTTTTAAACTTCTATAATCAACAGCAATTGTGTCTGTTCCACAAATGCTCCTCCGTTCATAATTCTGTCCACATAAGTTTGATGAAAAGAAAATTATAGCTGTGAGAAGGAAACAAAATTTCATTTGCGTATTATCTTGTTTTTTGCCCCTAACGTTTATATTGTCGAATATACGAAGCCCCGTTAGTTCTTATCCTGTTGTATTGTTACTTTAACGTTCAATGGGTTAAGCTTATTTATGCAAGATTTTTATCACCCCGAGAAAGTTGCGACAATACAATTTATCAATTAAAAAAGGCATCCACCACAGCAGACACCTTTCAAGCAGCGGATTTGATTGCAACTATATTTTGAATCCTAATGTCAGCAATACATTGCCGCCTGTTTGCCTCAGGGCAGCGCCGCTAAACGGAGTGTTTTGCAGGCGATAGGCGAAATGCACATCCTTGCCCATGGTATGAACATATGTAAGATCAACAAAAATGCCTTTGTTGCGGTAACCCAATCCGCCACTTAACTGAAAACGGTTGCCCTTTTCACCCGCAAGATTTTTATACGGGTTACCATAATAGGCGAGTCCCAATCTTGCCATAATGGTAGTAAACTTTAGTTCACCGCCGGCTTTAAAATTAAAAGCACCTTTATAAGCCCGGTCAATGGCATTATTCAGTGATTTCAGGTAGTTTTTGGTGCTTTCGCTGTTATCCCCGTCAGGATCTGTTGTGTAAGAAGAGGATTTATAGTTCACATATTCAATGTCCGCAGTAAGAAATCCCCTTTGTTTTCTTACATCCTCTATCTCTCTCAGCACATAGGAGGCGCTGGCCATTACCCGGTAAGGCGTAACCAGCCAGTACTGGAAACTGGCATCCTGGTTATCGGTAAATAAAGCGGAACTCTGTGTCAGCTCCCCTTTATAATTTTCAGTATTGGCCGTTACAGCCGCACTATACCGGTCTGTAAGCATGTAAAGGGTAGGGGTGTGGAAAGCAAAGCCAAGGCGAACATATTCCTGTGGTTTGAAAATAAAACCCATTTTAAGGTTTACCCCGGTCCCCTTTGTGGTCAGGTTTTCGGTAATAGAAGCATAGTCAAACTTGTTATTGGTATTTGTTGTAGCATCAGCTTCCAGGAATGTTGACTCCTTTTCATATTGCAAAAAGGGTATTCCCAGCGTAGCGCCAAAGTACCATTTATCATTTCGTTGAGCCGCAAAGGCTAATGCCAGTTCGCTGATGCCGCCTTTATTGGTAACCACATTTTCCTGCAGCAGGTTGCCCACTGTAGCCCTTGTCTGGAACTGGTAATTGCCGCTGGTGCCGCCTGCAATGGTATCTATCCAATAGGTATTAAAGGCCAGGCTGGTGCCAAAGGGATAGTTTTGTGCCACACTATTGGCATCCCGGTCATTATTGTTCCGGATCTCCTCCAGGAATTTTTGAGAATATGAATTTTGAGTGTTTTGCCCCCGGTAAAGAATGTTACTGCTGAAACTGGCTGTCCGGTTGATGGCTATCGCAAAGGCACCTCCGGCACTTTTCTTCTTACTTCGCATATCATCACCACCGATAACTACGCCGCTCGTTCCAAAAGAGAAAGCATTGCGGTTATCTTTTTCAGTACGGTTATAGTAGGTTGCCTTATTACTCCAAAGATTATAACCGGGAGTGATAACCAGGTCACCGGTTTTGTAAAATCCCAGGCCCGCGGGGTTTACAAAGGTGGCTGACAGGTCGCCGCCCAGTGAAGTCATGGCCCCGCCAATTGCCTGCTGCCGGGCAGTGCCGCTTGGTATGGTCCAGGAAAATCTGAGGGCATCAGCCGGTTCTTGTGCAGACAGGCCGGTTGCTGCCATACTGCAAGAGAGTATGAATATGAATTTCTTCATGATGTAAAATTTGGGATGGTAACAATAAGTTCGGGTGCCCGACTGACGTTGCATCTGCAGATTGTATGTTGATTAAAATCTTCTTACAGGTGCACTGCCGCCGCCACTGCCGGAGCCGGAACTGGTGTTGTTAGTACTTCCGGAAGAGGTGGTGGTTTTAGTTCCACCGGAACTATTGTTGCCGCCAAAAATATTCCGCAGTGTATTGCCGGTGCCGCTGCTGCTGTTATTGCGGCTGGGTGTATAGATAGTATTGTTGTTACCTGTGCTTCTTACGGGGTTGTAGTTATAATTTCCATAGGTCTTTACATTACCCGGCTGGTTGCTGGTATACGTATTCAGGTTAAATGTTCTTGGTTTGGTATAGGCAGGTGTTTTTATACTTACGTAAGAATAGGTGTGATAGTAAGGATGGTAATAGGGGTTGTAATAACTGTTCCAGTAGGTATTAGGGTTCCAGGGGTCATAACCAAAGCAATTCCAATTATAAACATTATAACGGTAACTTCTTTCATTGTAATACCAGTCATCCAGGTCACTCCAGCGGCTACGGTTCCTTACTTTCATCCGCAGGTAGCGGTCATCATAATACTCGTCGTCATAGCGGTAATACTGGTCATTTTCTTCTTCCGCCTTCACATATTCATCCGGCATCCGGCTCTTGGAAAAATAGACATCATCGGGTGTCTGACCGGTTTTATAAGCGGTAGTACAACTGCTTAAAGCAGCTACAAGCAAAGCCAGGAGTAAAATTTGGGGTTTCATGGCAAAAGGTTTAGTCTTGTTAAAAGTGAAGTTACTACTTTTGTGCCACCAAAAATAGGAGCACAATCGTTTGCTTTTCAACAGCAAAGATTTGGCCGAAGAGTAAGAAAATTGTGTAGCACCCTGTTAAAAATTATGTAAACGTTGCTGGTTGCTGGTTGTTCGTTGCTGGTTACTGGTCACAAGTAGCTGAAGAGGTTTACTATATAGATTATAAGTTGGTATGAGTTATAGGAATTTAGAAATTTGGAAGTTAGCGGACGAGTTGGTCGTTGAAATACATGAAATGACTCTTAATAGGCTGCCAAAATTTGAAATGTTTGAAGTAGGGGCGCAAATCAGACGGTCAAGCAAGTCGGTAAAATCAACAATCGTAGAAGGGTATGGCAGAAGGCGTTACAAGGCAGAATTTATAAAATTCCTGGTTTATGCGTTAGGATCAAATGATGAAACAATTGACCATCTTGAAACGCTGTATAAGACAAAATCGCTTCAGGATGAAAACTTATACAATTATCTTCACGGAAAATTGGACATTTTAGGAAGAAAAATTAATTTATTTATAAAAGGGGTTGACGGAACTGAGTGGGAAAAATAGCCATTTGCAGTTACCAGAAACCCTGCCTGGCCGGTAGGCAGGCAGTAACAAGAAACCAGAAACAAAGAACATGAGCAAAGAAATTACATCGAGGGCAACCGATTATGCGCAGTGGTATAACGACCTTGTATTGAAAGGGGAACTGGCCGATTATTCAGCCGTAAGGGGATGTATGGTCATAAAGCCTTATGGTTATGCCCTTTGGGAAAATATGCGGGATCAACTGGATAGAATGTTCAAGGATACCGGGCATGTCAATGCTTATTTTCCTTTGTTCATCCCCAAAAGTTTTTTGAGCAAAGAAGCTGCCCATGTGGAAGGCTTTGCCAAGGAATGTGCCGTGGTTACCCATTATCGTTTAAAGAACGATCCAAATGGCGGTGGGGTGGTGGTTGATCCGGAGGCAAAACTGGAAGAGGAACTTATTGTAAGGCCGACTTCTGAAACCATTATCTGGAATACCTATAAGGACTGGATCCAGTCATACCGTGACCTGCCCATCCTGGTGAACCAGTGGGCCAATGTGGTGCGCTGGGAAATGCGGACACGATTATTTCTGCGTACGGCAGAATTCCTTTGGCAGGAAGGGCATACAGCACATGCTACCAAAGAAGAAGCCATCGAAGAAACAGAAAAGATGCTGGATGTATATGCCACTTTCGTGGAAGAATTCATGGCGGTACCGGTTATAAAAGGGGTGAAGACGGAAAGTGAACGATTTGCCGGCGCAGAAAATACTTATTGTATTGAAGCATTAATGCAGGATGGTAAGGCATTGCAGGCAGGTACATCACACTTCCTTGGTCAGAATTTTGCCAAAGCATTTGATGTGAAGTTTTCCAATAAAGAAAACCAACTGGAATATGTGTGGGCTACCAGCTGGGGGGTAAGCACCAGGCTGGTGGGTGCACTGGTAATGGCCCACAGCGATGATCAGGGCCTGATCTTCCCGCCGAAAATTGCCCCTTTACAGGTGGTCATTGTTCCTATTTATAAAGGAGAAGAGCAAAAGGCTCAGATTGGGGAAAGGGTGGCCGCTATCATAAAGGAATTAAAAGCACTGGGTATCCGGGTAAAATATGATGAAAATGACAATGCCAGGCCGGGATGGAAGTTTGCAGAATACGAAATGAAGGGGGTGCCGGTTAGGCTTGCTATCGGTGCAAGGGACCTGGAAAAAAATGTGGTGGAAGTAGCCCGCCGGGATACAAAAGAAAAAACAACCGTAAGCCTCGATGGTATAGCAGGCCATGTGCAGCAATTGCTGGAAGAGATTCAGCAAAATATGTTCAACACATCAAAGGCTTATCGGGATGCCCACATAACAAAAGCCGACAGTTGGGAAGAATTTGAAAAACTGCTGGATGAGAAAGGTGGCTTTATTTCAGCCCACTGGGATGGTACGGCCGAAACAGAAGCGGCCATAAAAGAAAAAACAAAAGCTACTATTCGCTGTATTCCGCTGAACAATCCGGAGGAAGAGGGAAAGTGTATTTTAACCGGGAAGGCTTCTGTTCAACGGGTATTATTTGCAAGGGCCTATTGATTTTTTAAATATCTTGTAACCAACCAAAACATTTTACAACTATGGATTCACAGAACACTTCTTTATTTGACCTGAGTATAACCCCCGACTCCCGTTCGCATTTGTCAGAAGCCGCCAAATGGGCAAAGTTCCTGGCAATTTGCGGTATGGTAGGCATTGCACTAATGGTCGTTTTTGGTCTGTACTTTTCTTTCACCTTATCAAGAACGATGAGTGAATTTGATAATGAATTCCGCAAGGAAGGATTTGGTAATGCCTCCACCGGTTTTGGGGCTGCTACGGCAGTTGTTTATATCCTTATGGGTTTGCTGTATTTCTTCCCGCTGATGTTTTTGCTGCATTTTGCCAATAAAATGAAAACAGCTTTGGCTACCAATGATGCAGG
>DASUDW010000029.1:0-11530 GCA_036275415.1 Chitinophagaceae bacterium
GGGTGGTCTCCGGTGATCATTACAGGATGGATGCCTGCCGATTTACATTGTTCAATGGCTTGTTTGGCTTCCTGCCTTGGCGGATCAATCATTCCGGCTATTCCTGCCGGGAGCAATTCAGTCTCCACATTTTCATAACTGAAAGGCTCAGGCAATGTATCCAGCCATTTATAGGCATACACAATCACCCGGATGCCTTCTGTGGCCCATTGTTCTGCCAGTTGCAACAATTCAACTGCAGCAGCCTTATCGGTTAATTTGTCCAGTACAGATTCTGCGGCACCTTTTGCAATGACCAGGTAACGATTTTGCAGACGGTGAACAGTGGTCATACATTTTCTGTCAGAATCAAAAGGCAATTCTGCCACCCGGTGAAATTTTTCCTGTAACGATATTGGATTATTCTGCGGATAGGTTTCAATAAAATAATTCACCAGGGCTAATTCTGTGGGGTCGCCCTGCATTTTGCCATCCTTAGCCTGTTTTACATCATGGTTCAGCGCCATCAGCCCGTCGAGCAACGGCAATTGTTCTTCCGGCAATTCATTTTCATCATACCGGTGTACCCCGGTTACTTTCATTTTATTTTGTGTAAGTGTACCGGTTTTATCAGAACAGATAAAAGTGACCGAACCCAAAGTTTCCACTGCAGGCAGTTTTCTCACCAATGCATTCTTCTTCACCAATCTTTTGGCCCCTTGTGCCAATGCAATGGTGATCAAAGCAGGCAAGGCCTCCGGTATAGCTGCTACCGCCAGCGAAATGGATATCAGCAGCATATTTAAGGGTTGCTCACCCCGCAATAGTCCTATACCAAAAAGCATGACACAGATCAGCAGGATGATGTAGGACAATTTTCTTCCGAAATCACTCATGCGTTGCTGCAGTGGTGTAACGGACTCTTCCTGTTGCAGCAGGCGGGCAATCTGCCCGATCTCTGTCTGCATACCGGTGGCAATGACAATACCTTTGGCCCTGCCATTGGTCACCAGGGTGCTTTTATAGGCCATATTGATCCTGTCACCCAATGAGAGATCTTCTTCTGCTAGCGGATGTACCGCTTTTTCAACCGGAACGGATTCTCCGGTCAGCGCTGCTTCCTCTATCAGCAAACTATGGCATTCCATTAAACGCAAGTCTGCCGGTACCACATTGCCTGCTTCCAGCAACACTACATCACCGGGCACAAGGCCGGCAGCATTAATAGTTACCACATGTCCGTCACGAAGCACAACAGCCTGCAAGGCGGCAATTTTTTTCAGGGCCTCCATTGCCTTCTCTGCCCGGTACTCCTGTATAAAACCCACCACGGCGTTTAAGATGACGATCACTACAATGATGATGGTATCAGTAAGGTCACCGGCAATTCCGGCAATTACAGCAGCTGCCAGCAATACAAGGATCATGAAGTCGGTAAACTGGTGCAGGAATAACAGCCAGGCAGGTTTCTTCTTATTTTCTTGCAGTTCGTTTTTGCCAATTTTGGACTGAATATTTATTGCCTGTTGTGTACTAAGACCTTCGGCACCAGCGTCCAGCCGACTGAGTATTGTTTTGATATCGAGAGTATGCCATTTCATAAATTCCATAAGCAATTTAGTAAACCGGAGGTTAATAGCTTAATTCAGCCAGTTATAAAAATAAATATGATTACTTTGTAGCATCTTACTAATTCTGTCATGCTAAAAACCTCTTTGCATTTTAAATACTTTTTACCCTACTTTTTACTATTCCTGTTATGCATGCCGGCTCAACGCCAGTATGCACAAAAGGCGAAAGTTGACAGTTTGTCCAAATTGTTGGCTGCTGCAAAAGATGACAGTACCCGTGTAAAATATATGTGGCAAATAGCACGGGATATGGGCCTATATAATCCGGATTCGGCCCTGCAACTATCACAACAGGCGGTTTACCTGGCTAATAAGATAGGTTATACAGAGGGTGAATCCCGTTCATTGGGCATATTGGCCAATACGTTTAGTAAAATCGGGAATTATACCCGGGCACTGGAACTCTACCTGAAAAAACTACAGCTGGAAGAAAAGCGGAACAACCCCCGGAATATGGCCAGTGTATTAATGAATATCGGTACGGTATATATATTCCAGGAAGAATATGACAAAGCGTTTTTTTACCTTTTTAAGGCAGATTCTTTGATCCGCTTAAAGAATATTGAAGACCTTAAATATTATTCAGCTGTAAATATTGGAGATACGTATAACCGGATGAAAAGGGCTGATTCTTCCTTTTATTATTTTAACAGGTCGCTGGAAGAAGCCATAAAGTTAGATGATATTGATCTGATCGGCACTTCGCTCACTGGTTTGGGCCATAGCTATATGGCACTGGGAAAAACTGAACTGGCAAGACAGCATTACCTTTCAGGAATTCAACATCTTAAGGAAGCAAACGATTATGAAGTGCTTTGTGAAGCAGCTTTGGGGCTTGCCCGGTTATACGAAAAAACCAAACAGTATGATTCTGCCGGCTGGTATGGTCTTTTTTCTATGCAGATTGCCGGCAAAGGATTTCTTGACTGGGAACTACAGGCAGCACAATTCCTTACCGACCATTACCGGATGCGAAAAGATATTGACAGTGCATTTAAGTATGTAAACTATGTAAATGCATTGAACGATTCGGTTAATAGCCGTACCAAAATAAGGGAACTGCAGGTTATTTCAAGTAATGAACAATTCCGCCAGGCAGAGATGGAAGAAAAAAGAAAAGTTGCGGAAGTAGAAAGGATGCAGCAATTGCAATTACTGCTGATTGCCATTGTGATTCCGGGTTTATTCCTTCTTTCATTGCTGCTGAGCCGGATCAATGTATCGGTAAAGTTCATCCGTTTACTCGGCGTATTATCATTGCTTTTCCTTTTCGAATACCTTACACTCCTGCTGCATCCGACCGTGGCCCGGCTTACACATCATACACCGGTATTTGAAATCATCATCTTTGTAGCATTGGCAGCTATCCTGATTCCGCTGCACCATAAACTGGAACACTGGTTTATCAATAAATTATTACACCACCGCCATGGGCATGCTCACCATCACCCTGTTGGCGCCCATGATCCGGAAATAAAGACCCGGCTGGCAACGGCAGCAGAGACAGGGCCCAAAAAAAACGTTCCGGCTGAACCCGGAAAACCGGAACAGCCGAAACGATAAATAAGTACTTTCAAAAAGTTTAATCAGGTCTCTTAACGTCCTTTTCGTCTGCATCTTTTTTGGTAGTGTCAGTAGCGGCAGGCTTTGTAGTATCAACAGGTGCCGGAGTTGGTGCAGGAGCAACGGTTGTTGTGTCTTTAGCCTCTCCTTCTTTCTTTTCATCCTTGCTGTTGTTACAAGCAGCAACGGCAAGTGACAGCATTAAAGCAGCCATCATTGTTCTTAAAGCATTTTTTTTCATGTTAAAGTGCATAGCGGTTGATTTTAGAGCGAAAAAGTACGGTGTTTTTTTAAAATGACCAAAAGCAATAGCTGATAAAAATTACAGGTCATATAACATATATCATGTATTCATGAAGATTGATTCCATATTTTTATTGTGCAGGAGTAACGTTTTATGTTGTTACCCGTTAATGAATCCCTTTCCTTTTTCAGCCGTGCATCTGGTGAAAAAGTACTGGCTGCATTTTCAGTAGGGCCAAACGGATTATCTTCCAATGAAAGCCTCGTCCGGCAAAAGAATTACGGGAAAAATGAATTGCAAACAGCCCGTAAAAAACACAGCATAATAGAAGTGCTGGAACATTTTAAAAGTCCGCTTATCATTATTTTGCTGGCCGCTGCTGTTCTGTCCTTTTCCCTCGGACAACGCATAGATGCCACTATCATCTTTTTCATGGTACTTATCAGCGTGGCCATTGATTACTGGCAGGAAAAAGATGCCAGAAACGCTGCCGAACGGTTGAAAGCTACCGTAAAAAGCCGGGTTACAGTAATCAGGGAAGGTATCGAAAAGGAAGTATCACCCGAGGATCTCTGCCATGGCGATATTATACTGCTCAATGCAGGTAAAATAATTCCGGCCGATTGCAGGTTACTGGAAGCAAAGGATCTTTTTGTAAATCAGTCCTCCCTTACCGGAGAGTCGTTTCCTTGTGAAAAATATGCCACGGACATACCGGATGCCAATGAAGACCTTACCACATTGGATAATATTCTGTTTATGGGTTCCAGTGTTATTACAGGATTTGGCAAAGCTGTCGTTATTAAGATTGGTAGTGAAACCCAATTTGGTAAAATTGCCTCCCGGCTCATCAATGTATCTGAAGAAACAGATTTCAGCCGGGGGATCCGCTCATTTGGATTCCTGATCATGCGGGTTACCATCATCCTCGTACTATTTATTTTCCTGGTTAATTCACTGCTGAAACATAATTTTCTGGAGTCTTTTATGTTCAGCCTGGCCGTAGCGGTAGGGCTGACACCCGAATTACTCCCGATGGTAATGTCAGTCACCATGGCTAAAGGTTCCCTTCGTATGGCTAAGCAAGGTGTAGTTGTAAAGAAACTAACAGCCATTCCCAATTTTGGGAGTATGGATGTACTGTGTACTGATAAAACAGGCACATTAACCGAAGACAAAATCAGGCTGGTAAAATACACTGATCCGGAAGGTAACAGCAGCGAAGAACTTTTACTGCTTACTTACCTGAATAGCTTTTACCAGTCAGGCATCAGAAATCCGCTGGATGATGCTGTCATTGAGTTTCGCAGCCCGTCTGTAGCAGGCTGGGAAAAAGAAGATGAAATTCCTTTTGACTTTGTCCGCAAAAGAATGAGTGTGGTTGTTAAACATAACGGCAGGCTTCTGCTGATCTGCAAAGGGGCCCCGGAGGAAATCATGAAAGTATGTAAAGAAGATTCTTTGAGGCTGAACATGGCCCGTCAGCAATATGAAGCCTTAAGTGCGGAAGGTTATCGGGTGCTGGCTGTTGCCATCCGCGACATTGAACCAAAAGTGAAATATAATAAACAGGAAGAACAAGAATTAAAATTATGCGGTTTTGCTTCTTTCCTCGATCCGCCTAAACAGGACGCCGATGAAACTATTGCTGCTTTACAGGAGATTGGTGTAGAAGTGAAAATCATTACAGGTGATAACCACCTGGTAACGCAAAAGATTTGCAGTGAAATAGGACTGCCGGTAAAAGGTATCATGCAGGGATTTGAGATGGACCATCTAACCGATGATGCCCTTCAGCTAAGGGCAAGAAATACCACCATATTCAGCCGGTTTTCGCCGGAGCAAAAAAACCGAATCATCCTTGCCCTGAAAAAATTTCATCATGCCGTTGGTTACATGGGTGATGGAATTAATGATGCCCCCTCCCTGAAAACTGCGGATGTCGGCATTTCTGTTAACAGTGCTACGGATGTGGCAAAGGATGCCGCAGATATCATCCTCACCCATAAAGACCTGCTTGTATTGAGAGATGGGATTATCGAAGGCAGAAAAACATTTGGCAATACGATGAAATATGTGCTGATGGGACTGAGCAGTAATTTCGGCAACATGTTTTCAGTAGCAGCCGCCACTCTTTTTCTCCCCTTTTTGCCGATGCTGCCGGCGCAGATACTGATCAATAATTTTCTGTATGATACCTCGCAGGTAACCATTCCCACCGATAATGTGGACAAAGCTTATACCCAAAAACCGCAGCGCTGGAACCTGAAAATGATCTACCAGTACATGCTCATATTTGGCCTTACCAGTTCCCTGTTTGACTTTGCTACATTTTATCTTTTATTTGATGTACTGGAGGTTACAGAAGCACAGTTCCGCACCGGATGGTTCATGGAATCGTTGGGAACACAGATATTGGTAGTATTTATCATCCGTACCAGCCTGGTGCCTTTTATTGAAAGTAAGCCGGGGAAATATTTAGTTATAAGTGTTGTTACATGCCTGGCTATTGGCTGGCTGCTCCCTTATACTGGTTTTGCAACGTATATTGGCTTTTCTCCCCTTCCTGCCAGCGTAATACTGATGCTGATTGGGCTAATTCTGTTATATCTTTTTACCGCTGAATTGGTAAAACGTTTTATCTACCGGCGTTTGGCGGGTAAGCAAACCTGATAAGTCGTTATCTTGCCGCTATGCATCCCCAGATTGAACGGCTTTTAAAATGTATTGACCTGGAAGAAAAAGAACAGGCCTTACGGTACCGGCTCGACCAGCAGCATACCCTTCGGCAGTTGAAGGCAGAAGGATTGGCGCTGCATCCCCTGATTGTAACCCGGAAGACCTTTGGTTATGCAGATTATCCTGAACTCAGCTTTAAACTTTCCTTTCCTCCGGAAACCAGCCTTTTCAAAGATGGTGCAGCCATTGAGTTGTTTATTGCAGGAGAAGAACCGGTAAAAGGGATGTTGCTGAGTCTTGATGGTAAAAATGGAGAGGTACGGTTATTTGCCCCCGACTTTCCTGATTGGGTGGAAGATGATGGCGCAGGTATTAAACTGTCGCCAGATGACCGTACTACCGGTATCATGAAAAAAGTACTAAAGGAACTGGAAAGTCAAAAAAGGCTGTACCATTTTTTCTGCAGCCTGCATGAGGGTAATACTAACAGTAGGCCGACCCCGGTTTCAGAACATCAGGCCGTATCCATCGATTTCCGAAATAAGAAATTAAACCAAAGCCAGCAAGAGGCAGTTGCCGCCATTTTGCAAAATGAAGATCTCACCATTGTACACGGACCACCGGGTACGGGTAAGACCACAACGATTGCAGAAGCTATTTTTCAATTGGTACAACGGGGGGAAAAAGTAATTGTGGCAGCCCCCAGCAATACGGCTGTGGATACGATTGCCAAAGCCCTGGTAAAACAAGGCATCTCCTTGTTGAGGGTAGGCAATACCGGCAAAGTGGATGACGAAATTTTTCCTTACACTCCGGAAGGCAAATTGCAGAGTAGTTCTTCACAGAAAGAGATCAAACAACTCCGTATCCGTGCAGAAGAGTTCCGGCGTATGGCGTTGAAATATAAACGTAATTTCGGTAAAGCAGAAAGGGAACAGCGAAATCTCTTGTTCGCAGAAGTGAAGCAAATCCGGGCAGAGATCAAAAAATTACAGGCTTACAATGAAGAAAAATTACTGAATGATGCTGCTGTCATCACCGGCACCCCTATTGGTTTATATGATGCAGGTTTACAAAAGATACGTTTTAGCACTCTTTTTATGGATGAAGCAGGGCAATGTATTGAACCTTTAGCCTGGTGCATTTTTCCCCTGGCAGAAAAGTATGTACTGGCAGGCGACCACTGGCAGTTGCCACCAACTGTGCTAAGTAACGAAGCTGCCGCCATGGGACTTAATTACTCCGTATTGGAACTGGCAGTAGCCCGATCATCAAACGTTCGCTTATTGAACACCCAATACCGGATGCGAAAAAGTATTGCCGGTTTTAGCAGCGATTATTTTTACGAAAGCCTGCTGCATACTGCCGAACATCTGCATGATACCGGCACACACCTTGTTTTCATTGATAGTGCCGGAGCAGCCTACGATGAAAAACCCGGCCCCGATGGCATAAGTTTACAGAATGAAGGTGAATTGAAAATTGTGCAGCAACTATTATCCAACGAATTAACTGATCCATCAAAAGTGGCATTTATTTCTCCTTATGCCGGACAGGTGGCTGTTGCCCGTGAAATGCTGCCGGCTGCTGTAAGAACAAGTACCATCGACAGTTTCCAGGGCCAGGAAAAAGAGATCATAATTGTATCGCTTGTGCGCAGCAACGATGAAGGGAATATTGGCTTTCTGAAAGATTACCGCCGGATGAATGTTGCCATTACCCGGGCCAAAGAGCAACTGATCGTTATAGGTGACAGCGCCACAATCGGCAAGGATAAATTCTACCGGCAGTTTCTGGCTTATACAGAACAATATGGCACCTACCGTACCGTATGGGAATTTGAGGGCCAATAAATTTACTTTCTTCCTTATATAGATTGTCATTAAAACGTCATCACAGATAAAAATTGTCTTCGTTTGTCATAATTGATACTGAGAATTTATAAATATATTTTTTCAGTAATGATCGGCATCATTGTATTCGCCCATCTATCAGCGTTATATTCATACCGATAAGTTTATTTAGTAACCACTCAAGTAAATACAATATGAAAAAATCAATTCTTTTGCTGGGTGTGGCTGCATTTATTACAACTACTCTCTCCTTCAGGCTCGTTGTACAGGAAGATCCCTGGAAAGTACCGGAGAAATATGAGAAATTAAAGAACCCTGTTCCCGCTGATGAAGCATCCATCGCATCGGGAAAAGAGTTATATAATTATTTCTGTCTTTCCTGTCATGGAAATGATGGAAAAGGTTCCGGTAAAAGGGCTCTCAAACTCGATCAGACACCTACAGACTTTACTTCAGAAGTGTTCCAGCGGCAATCAGATGGCGCCTTGTTATTCAAGATATATTCCGGTCATAACGAAATGCCGGCTTTTAAGAAAAGAATGCCGGGCAACCAGGATGCCATGGAAGGAAGTTTCGGCAAAACCCGTATACCCGGAGATATTGTAAACTATGTAAGGACATTTGGACAAAAAACAAACCATGTACAGCATCCCTGAATAAGGATGAAGTTTAATGCAGCAAAGCCCGGTATATGTACCGGGCTTTGTTATTAGCAGCTATCCGATTTAAATTATTGAATGGAGTCCCTGATACTTACCCAGGTCTGCTGAAGGCCTACCGTCTTTACCAGTGCGTTGAAGACTTTTGCATTATCAGGGTGCAGGCGGATACAACCATGAGAAGCCCTGTTGCCCAGTTTTGAAAAGTTGCCGGGAGTAGTGCCGTGTATGGCAAATCCTCCTTTTACAAATACTGCGTAAGGCATATTACCAAGCCCCATATAATTACCTCCGGGAAATTTACGGGAAGTATATTTGATCAAAACGGGTCCCGCCGGATGTCTGCTCATTTCAGGTGTTTCGTATTTTTTACCTTTTCCGGTGGATACTTTGAAACTGTCCTTCACTTCTCCGAGGATATAGAGGTAAAGCATTTGTTTTTTCTTATCTATCGCTGCAAATACAATACACTCTTTTTCTTTACAACCTGTCTGCGGGACAGTATCCTTAGCCAGAAGGTATTTTTCTACTTCAGCAAGATTATCCCTGATGGCGGCAAGTTCCGCCGCAGAAAAGCCCGGATCTTTGCCCAATTGTTTGGGAAGTGAATCCAGGTGTTCCATCAGGGCTGCCTGCCTGCGCCAAAGTGTATCCATTTTTATCAGCATCTTTCTTAGGGAATCATCACCCGGGATAAATTTTTTACTGTCGAATATATTGGAAGCATCGGGTTTTAAACCCGTATCTGTATGCATCACAGAATCCTTAAATTTTTCATAGGAAAAAACGGTTGTATCCGGCTGCGGTTTTGGTTTTTTCTGACTATGACATGCAATCAAAAAAGAAAACAAAAAAAGGATTGACAAAAGGAAATAAACAGGATGCTTTTTCATATAAAGCCTCAAAGGGGGATTAACTTTTCAGCTGTATGAAGTTATTATTTCTTATTAGCTTGGCCTATGATTATAAGCAACTAAAAGAAAGTTTACATGGGTATAGCATATACAACTACCTGACATTTACCCGTATTAAACCTGCTCAAAATCATTCCGGCCTCAGGGGCTAACATCTAATTTGCACCCCGTAAACCAACCCTCATGTCCTTTTTCTCCAGGGAAAAAACGATTGCCCCGCCCGGCTATAACCGCTGGAAAGTTCCCATCGCCGCATTGTCTATTCATTTATGCATAGGGCAGATATATGCATTCAGTGTTTTCAATCAGCCGCTCACAAAAGTGATTGGCATAAAAGAATCAGTACCGGGCGACTGGAAACTGACAACGCTGGGCTGGATATTCAGCCTGGCTTTGTTTTTTTTGGGTGCATCAGCGGCAACCTTTGGTAAATGGATGGAACGGGTGGGCCCCCGGATGGCCATGTTCGCTTCAGCCATCTGCTTTGCCAGCGGCTTCCTGATATCATCACTGGGTGTTCAACTGCACCAGATCTGGCTGCTTTACCTTGGATCAGGTGTGATTGGTGGTATAGGTCTTGGTTTGGGTTATATTTCGCCTGTCTCCACCCTTATCAAATGGTTTCCCGACAGGCCGGGTATGGCAACAGGCATGGCCATTATGGGCTTTGGTGGTGGTGGCATGATTGCTTCTCCCCTTTCTGTGTACCTGATGAAACAATTCAGCAGTGACACTTCTGTGGGGGTGGCACAGACATTCCTGGTGATGGGTTGTATCTATTTCCTGATCATGATGTTCGGTGCCATCATTGTACGGGTGCCCCCGGACAACTGGATGCCAAAGAATTTCGACCCGGCTAAAGTGATGTCTAAAAAAATGGTGACCAGTTCCCATGTGCTGGCAGATGAAGCTATCAAGACACCGCAATTCTATTTTTTGTTTTGTGTACTCATGCTCAACGTTACTGCCGGTATTGGCGTATTGGGTCAGGCCTCTGTAATGATACAGGAATTATTTTCAGTGGAATCAGTGGGAGCTTCCAAAGCCATTGATGCTTCGGCTGCGGCCAAATTTGTGATGCTACTGAGTTTGTTCAATATGCTGGGGCGGTTCTTCTGGTCCTCCCTGTCAGATCATATCGGCAGAAAGAATACTTATATCATCTTTTTCTCACTGGGAATTATTTTATATTCTTCCATTCCTTCTATCGGCGGATCAGGTTCAGTGGTCTTGTTTATTGCTGCTTTCGCTGTTATCATGAGTATGTACGGCGGAGGCTTTGCTACAGTGCCTGCTTACCTGAGAGACCTCTTCGGTACTAAACAGGTTGGTGCCATCCATGGCCGTTTATTACTGGCCTGGAGCATGGCTGCCATCCTCGGGCCGGTACTGATCAATTACATGCGGCAATACCAGATTGAAGTCAACAAACTGCCCAAGGCACAAGTATATTCCATGACCATGTATGTGATGGCCGGTTTACTGGTGATAGGGTTGATCTGTAACCTTTCAATTAAGGCGGTAAATCCAAAACACCATTTTAAGGACGAAAAGAAATAATCTATTTGTAAAGAAGCAAATTATAAATACACCTGCAACTGCAGCAGGAATTCAGCCTTTGTACCATCCTTCAGCCGCTGGCCACTACGCAGGTAATAAACCGGTCTTGTACTGTATTGTGCCGTGATCTTGGCATTATGCCCGTCAATGAAAAAGTTGCTGCCTGCATCAAAATAGCTGCCCCCTTCATCGAGGATTTCAAAGTTTTTGTACGTATAGGCAGCAAACGGCTGTACCCTCACTTTGTTGGATTTGCCTTTAGGCAATAAAAATCCGGCCTGGGTATAAAAGATCTTTCCGGTACCAACAAACATACGGGCATCACCGGGGCCGTTGATAGTACGGTCAGCAGCGGGCATGGCCGGATCAAAACCGGTGGATGTATTCATAATACCTAACGTTCTCCAATAATTGGGGCCGAAATTATAATTGTAAAAAACGCTGTAGG
>DASUDW010000030.1:0-6323 GCA_036275415.1 Chitinophagaceae bacterium
CGAGTATTTGTGCCTGATTTTGGCAATTTGATTCTCCGGGATTTGCAGTTAGCCCGGTTGCTGGGTACTTTAGCATCCGAGACCGAACTAATATCCGATTAAAACCACAAATCCAGTAATTATGAAAAGCAGAATCCGCAAGATCGCCAACTTCTTTGCTTTTAACCTTCTTTTCTTTGCTTTGTACCTGAACTTCATCCACAAAGATGAATCAGCTCTTAACGGGTTGAACCAGGTGGCAAATACCAGCCAGCCCGCAGCCTTTGGCAGCACAACCGTTGCAACAGATAAGAAGAACACACCTGTTCAGCAGGAAACTAACAAAGAAGAAAGTGCAGCGCTAAAACTGTCAATCAACTAAGAAAAAGTAAAGCAGCGTTAATAAAAACACCCCGTCCGCCGTTGCGCAGACGGGGTTGCCTTGTTTTTATCATTGCTCCCTGCAAATCTTTACCTTAGGGGCATGGATAAAAGAATTTTTCTGCTCGATGCTTTCGCCCTTGTTTTCAGGGCTTATTATGCCCTCATCCGTAATCCCCGCCTTACGTCCAAAGGCAAAAACACCAATGCACAGTTTGGCTTTACCAATGCCCTGGTAGAACTCATCAACAAACAAAAGCCATCACACATGGCCGTTTGTTTCGACACATCGGCTCCTACCGAACGACATACCGATTTTGCAGATTATAAAGCCAACCGGCAGGAAACACCAGAAGATATTCTGGCAGCAGTACCCGATATTAAAAAGATCATCGAAGGTTTTAATATTCCCATTATTGCTATTGATGGTTTTGAAGCGGATGATGTAATCGGCACCCTGGCCAAACAAGGGGAAAAAGCCGGGTATGAAGTCTACATGGTTACACCCGATAAAGATTACGGTCAACTGGTTTCAGAAAAAATAAAAATTTATAAACCGGCTTACCAGGGCAATGATGCCGAAGTGCTGGGACCGGAGCAGGTTTGTGCCAAATGGAATATTAAAGATGTAAGCCAGGTGGTGGATATGCTGGCCATGATGGGCGATGCAGTGGATAATATTCCGGGTATTCCGGGTGTGGGAGAAAAAACCGCCGCAAAGTTTTTAGCAGAATATGGCTCTTTGGAAAACACTTTGGCCAATGCGGAAAATATAAAAGGCGCTATGGGTGAAAAGGTGAAGAAAGGAAAAGAAATGGCCGTACTATCGAAGAAGCTGGCCACCATTATTACCAATGTACCGGTTGAATTTCATGAAGAAGATTTTCGGTTGAAAGAATGGAATAAGGAAAAACTGCAGGAGGTGTTTGCTGACCTCGAATTCAGGACACTGGGTAAAAGATTATTGGGCGATGAATTTACCGTTACAACCGCAGCCAAATCTGTCATCGAAAAAGAAATACCGCAGGGAGTGCAGACAGATTTGTTTGGTAATATCATTGAAAGTGCAGGATCGGGAGCCGAAAGCCGGGAGTCCGTAATTGAAATTGCCGAAGAATCGGCTGAAATCCTGCAAGTTGACAAAAACATTAATAACACCCCGCATAAGTATGAGGCCGTTGAAGGTGATGCGGCCATTAAAAAACTGGTAGCTGAACTACAAAAGCATAACGAAATCTGTTTCGACACAGAAACGACCGGTATTGATGCCAATGATGCAGAACTGGTGGGATTAAGTTTCTCTGTAAAACCGGGCGAAGCATTCTATGTGCCCTGTCCGGCAGATCAAAAAAGAACAAAAGAGATCCTTGCTTTATTTGAACCGTTGTTTTCAGATAAAGCAAAAACATGGATTGGCCAGAATACCAAATATGATTTGCTGGTGTTAAAATGGTATGATGTGGAACTCTCCGGAAATATTTTCGACACCATGCTGGCCCACTACGTCATTGAACCGGATGGAAAAAGAAGCATGGATGATTTAAGTGAAAAATACCTGGGATATGAACCGGTACATATTGAAGAACTGATTGGCAAAAAGGGCAAGACACAGGGCAACATGCGGGATGTGGAATTAGAAAAGATAAAAGAATATGCCGGTGAAGACGCCGACATCACTTTACAATTAAAACAGATTTTCACTCCGCAATTGAAAGCAAAAGAAGTGGAAAAAGTGTTCCTTGAAGTAGAAAACCCGTTGGTGAAAGTGCTGGTGGATATGGAATACGAAGGAATAAAAATTGATGTTGACTTTTTAACTGACTATTCCAAAGAATTAGAGAAGGAAGCCAAAAGGGCAGAGGAAAGTGTATATCAGCAAGCCGGTGTTCGTTTTAACCTTGCTTCACCAAAGCAATTAGGCGAAGTGCTGTTTGATAAACTGAAACTGGATCCATCTGCTAAAAAAACAAAGACCGGCCAGTACCAGACCGGTGAAGATGTGCTGCTGAAACTGGCTGCAAAAGGAAATCAGATAGTGGATGATATCCTGGCTTTCCGGGAATTGACCAAATTGAAATCAACCTATGTAGATGCATTGCCACAACTGATTAACCGAAAAACCGGAAGGGTGCATACCACCTACGGCCAGGCTGTGGCGGTAACGGGAAGGCTGGCCAGCAACAATCCCAACCTGCAAAACATTCCGGTAAGAACAGAAAGAGGAAAGGAAATACGCAAAGCATTTATTCCCCGGGATGATAAACACATCCTGCTGTCAGCCGATTATTCTCAGATTGAGTTACGCATTGTAGCGGCTATCAGCAGCGATGTAAATATGTGCCGGGCATTTAAAGCCGGAACAGATATTCATACAGCTACTGCAGCCAGGGTGTACAATGTGCCAGAACAGGAAGTAACCAAGGAGATGCGCTACAAAGCCAAAAGTGTAAACTTCGGTATCATTTACGGACAGGGTGCCTTCGGTTTGGCAGATAACCTGGGTATATCCAGAACTGAAGCCAAAGAAATTATTGATAATTATAAAAAACAGTTTCCCGGCATACAGCAATACATGGATGACACCATCAACTTTGCCAGGGAGCATGGGTATGTACAAACACTCATGGGAAGAAAAAGATGGTTGCGGGATATAAACTCCGCCAACTTTACCGTAAGGGGTTTTGCGGAAAGAAATGCCATTAACTCACCGATACAGGGTACCGCTGCCGATATGATCAAGCTGGCTATGCAAAAGGTGCATGCTGCAATGAAAAAAGAAAAAATGAAAAGCCGGATGATACTGCAGGTGCATGATGAACTGGTATTTGATGCCATTAAAGCAGAGGTAAAAGAGCTCAAGCCGCTGATAATTGAAAATATGCAGCAGGCCTTACCCTTGCCCAATGATGTACCGGTGATTGCAGAGTGCGGCGAAGGAACTAACTGGCTGGAAGCCCACTAATTTTTTCGGAAGTCATAAGTTTATGCGTTTGCATAGCTATATGTTTGCACCCTTATGATACCGGTAATTTATTATTGTTACGATGCATATTGTGGCTGGTGTTATGGTTTCAGCCCGGTAATAAAAAAATTGTCAGCGGAAGTGGAAGGCCGGATTTCTTTTGAAGTATTGTCCGGCGGAATGATTCCCAAAGAATATGAAAGGCCAATTAGCGCCATAGCTGCTTATATAAGCCAGGCTTACAGGCAAGTGGAAGAAATGACCGGTATTAAATTTGGTGAAGATTATCTGTGGCACATTTTCAACCCCGATAAAAGCGACTGGTTTCAGCATTCTGAAAAATCGGCTGCGGCTCTTTGCATTTTCAAAGAATATTACCCGGAAAAACAAGTAGCCTTTGCTGCAGACCTTCAGTATGCCTTACACTTTGAAGGAAGGGACCTGACCGATGATGAAGCATACCGCCACCTGTTGGAAAATTACAATATACCCGCTGAAGAATTTTATCAGAAACTCAACAGCGCTGAGTACAGTGAAAAGGCGCATTATGAATTTGCCTTGTGCAAACAACTACAGGTAACCGGCTTTCCGCAGGTATTAATACAAACCGGTGAACAAAAATTTTACCTGCTGGCAAAAGGTTATACTGATTATGAAACACTGAAGGGGAGAATGGAAGCAGTACTGAAAGAAAATAATTATTACCCATAAAAAGCTATTGCCTGATGATACTTACTGTAACACTTAACCCCTGCATTGATAAAAGTTCCCGGGTAGAAAAAATGAAACCCGAAAGCAAACTGCGCTGTACGGAAGTGGTGAATGAGCCGGGGGGAGGTGGTATCAATGTAAGCAAGGCGTTAAAAAAATTAGAGGCTTCTTCCGTAGCCCTGTTTCCGGCCGGCGGTCATAACGGCAATATGCTTTGCTCATTACTGAAAGAAGAAGGAATACTTTTTCATGCTGTAGATACCAAAGTGGAAACAAGAGAAAACTGGATAGTACTGGAAACGTCAACCAATAACCAATTCCGCTTTACCTTTCCCGGAAGAGAAGTGCTGGAAGAAACGGTGAAATCTCTGGTAGACCAGATAAGGTCGTTTGCGCCTTCCTTTGTCGTGGCCAGTGGCAGCCTGCCGCCCGGATTACCGGATTACTTTTATGGTCTGATAGTTAAGAACGCTTCAGCCGTAGGCGCTAAATGTATTGTTGATACCAGCGGGCCAGCCCTGCAGGCATTAAAAGGAAGAAAAGCATACCTGATTAAGCCTAACATTGGCGAGCTGTGTAAAATGCTGAATGTTGAATGGCTGGATAAAGAAGAAGTACCTGATGCAGCGCAGCAGGCTATTCGTGATGGATATGCAGAGATCATGGTGGTTTCCATGGGGCCGCTGGGTGCCTGGCTGATCACAGAAGAAAAAAGATATTTCGTAGAAGCGCCGCAGGTAGAAAAGAAAAGTACCGTTGGCGCCGGTGACAGTATGGTGGCCGGTATTACTTATTCATTACAAAAAGGAATGACCCTGCGGGAAGCTATTCGCTTTGGTGTGGCTTGCGGAAGTGCGGCTACAATGAATGACGGGACACAGTTGTTTAACAGGTCAGATGCAGAAAAATTATATGCCGTTATCAATGAATGAAAAAAAAGATATACAAAACAGGGATGACCTCTTACAATTAGTAACCAGGTTTTATGAAAAACTCCTTGCCGATACGTCAATCAATTATTTATTTACAGACATAGCCAATATTGACTTACAGCACCATCTTCCGGTGTTGGTTGATTTTTGGGAGGCAATATTATTTCAGTCAGATACGTACCGGAAAAATGCCATGCAACCACACCTAGATCTCCACAGGAAATCTCCATTACAAAAACATCATTTTGAAACCTGGCTCCGGTATTTCAAGGCATCGGTAGATGAATTATTTGAAGGAGAAAAAGCATTCCAGGCCAAAGAAAGGGCTACGAGTATTGCAACTGTTATGCAGATTAAAATCAGCCAGTTATAACAAAGCGGAGATTATTATCCCGTTCAACAACAATTTCACCTTGCTCTTCTTGGCAAACTGTCATTCGATTTCGTACCTTCTCCCCTTAAAAACGCATTTATGAAAAAGATACTTTTTACCTGCTTATCAACATCTGTTATCCTTTTTGCCTGCAACAATGAGAAGAAATCAGATGAAGGATCCAAGAATGATACAAAAACCGAGACAACCGAAACGAACAATACCACCGCTCCTCCGGACTCAGCCGCACAAGCTGAAATGATGAAAGCCTGGCAGGATTTTGCCACGCCTGGTCCTGAGCATGCCTGGATGAATGCTCATGCCGGCACATGGGTATGCGACTCAGTGGCACAGTGGATGGATCCGGCACAACCACCTACGTATTCAAAGGCAACAGATGTGGTTTCAGTAGCTATGAACGGATTGTACCAAATGTCTGACTTCTCCAGTAACATGATGGGTATGGAAATGAAGGGCCTAGGCATTATGGGTTATGATAAAATGAAAAAGAAATTTGTACTCAGTTGGATTGATAATTTAGGTTCTGGCATCGTAAGAATGGAAGGAAATTATGATGAAGCCAGCAAAACACTGACCATGACAGGTAAACAATCAGACCCGGGAATGAAGAAGGAAACAGATATGAGGCAAGTAATGAAGTTTTATGATGATGATTCATATACCATGACCATGTATGGAACCGGGCAAGATGGTAAAGAGGCTAAGTTTATGGAAGGAACTTTCAGGAAAACAAAAAAATAATAACCGGCATTTAAAAAAAAACCCGGAATTGGCTCCGGGTTTTTCATTTTATTCAACTTCCTCGCTCCATGCATCATACAATTCATTAAAGAAGGCATTTTCTTCCGGGGAAATTTTCTCATCTGCCTTAATAATATTCATGGCAAACTGAAGCAATTCCAGTCTGTCTTGTTTTTCAGAGTGCTGATAAAACAGGTTCATATGTGTATGGAAGTGCGAAACA
>DASUDW010000031.1:0-8524 GCA_036275415.1 Chitinophagaceae bacterium
GGCATTGGGATGAATATATGTATGCGGATGAATCATGTAGTTGTTGCAAGAACGGGCAAAGTTAGCAGTTAAGGGTAAAAACCAACGATTTTTTAGCCATATAATGTTAAAACTCAGTCATTCAGGGACAACGCTATCCTCAGAAGATGGAAATTCAATGTTGTCACAGTAAATTTGCAATTCATATGCACAAACCACAGGATATACTCACCCTTGCCTATAAGCAGCCGATGCTGCAGGAGCAACTGGTATTACTGCAGGAAAGACACCAGCAGATTCCGGGTTCTGTGCAATACACCATCGAAAGGTACCACCGGCAACCGCAATGGAACATTGAAGACACCGGTATGATGGTGTACCATTACGAACAAGATTTGCCCAAAGAAAACTTCCTGGAGCTGCGCTTTTGTGTCAGCGGCAATGTTTACTGCCGAAAAAAAGATACGGAATGCGACATGTGCCAGTACAGCGCCTCCAAAAACTGTATGGAAAGGGCGGACAGCCTGGATGTGGTGATCTTCCGGTTTTCAGCCATGCAACTGAGCCAGTTTGTAAAACCCCGCAAAGGCAACTCCAACCTTACAGATGATATCCTGAAATTCAAACATCGTTCCTCCTTCACTAAGATTTTGCCCCTTTGCGGTAAAACCAGAATGGTGTTGGAAGGGGTTTTAAATCATACGTATACTGATACATTGGAGAATATTTACATCAATGCTCAAACCCAGATGCTGCTGCTCTACAGCCTTGATTGTATGCTGGGGGAGAAAGAAATTGATGTAGTGAGCTGCAAGTTCCTCGCCAATGAAGCTGATCGGGAGAAGATTGTAAAAGCAAGAGAAATACTGATCCAGCATATTGGCGAACCCATCACCATCAAAGAGCTTAGCCGGAAAGTAGCTATCAATGAATGCTACCTGAAAAAAGGCTTCAAAGAGTTATTCGGTACTACCGTATTTGACTTTTACCAGAGCCAGCGGATGGAGCATGCCAAATATCTTTTATATGAAAAGGGACTGAGTGTAACGGAAGTTTCATTGTTGCTGGGGTACTCCTCTATTTCCCACTTTTCTACTGCCTTTAAAAAGCACACCGGTTTAAAGCCCTGTGAACTTTTACTACGGTAAAACCTCAACAAAAGGGGCAGTTTATACTTTTACTGGTATCGGATTAAGAATTTCAGCCAAGGCCAAAAGGCCTAATCATTTCAAAATATTTTTAATGTAACTTACATTACACTTTAAGTGGCATTATTTTTGAAATTTTAGATAGTGCGAAAAATACTGCTGATATTATTAACATCGATTCATCTGCTGGGAAATACTGAGCTGAGTGAACTATTCAAGATTCAACAGCTATTTGTTCATTATAAGGAACACAGGCAAAATAACCCCGGCATCCGTTTCATCAGCTTTCTGTCCATGCATTACCTGAAAGGGGATGATGGCACCAATACTGACAATGGTGAAGATGAAAAATTACCCTGCCACGATTGCAAACAAGAACATAGTTTTTCTCATTCGTTTTCCTTTACACTCAGCACACCTGAATTAGAGCACTCCCCTGCGTTGCGGAGAAGTGAATTCGATTGCAGGCCTGAAGAAGGCTTTTCTTCCGATTTTGTAAGAATGATACTGCAACCTCCCCGGGCATAGAAAACAAGCACCATTCACCTGCCTGATAAGAAACCTCCGGTTTACCGGTATTTACCAAAATACCTATTCCGGTCATTAAACAATTTGAAGGATCATAAACTACGCCGTAATAAACCGGCCAAACCGACAAATCGACTATTATGAAACAAAGAATTCTGTTACAAGCAATCTTCATTGTTACCTTATTCATGGCAGTCTATTCCTGCCGGCATGAAGCGCTGTTTCCAACTGATACTAACGGTGGTGGTGGTGGAATACCTCCGGCAACGACCTGTAGTCCGGATACAGCCTATTTTGTCAATGATATTATGCCGATCATTGCCTCTAATTGTACCATGAGCGGCTGCCATGATGTGGCCTCGCATGCCGATGGTGTAGTACTGACAACGTACCAGAGCATCTTCCGCTATGTCTCTCCCGGCAATGCCGGCAACAGCAAATTGTATAAAGTGATTATAAGAACGGATGGTGAAAGGATGCCGCCACCTCCCCGGGCACCCCTTACTTCAGCACAAAAAGCATTAATAGAAAAATGGATTAACCAGGGGGCCAGGAACAACAACTGTACCGGCAGGTGCGACACAGCTGTATTTACTTACGGCAGTGCTGTAAAAGTGATAATGGATAACAAATGTGTTGGGTGCCATAATCCCTCCAATTTAGGTGGCAATATTGATTTGTCTGGTTATAACGGAGTAAAAACTGTGGCGCTGAATGGAAAATTATATGGCTCTGTTTCACAGCAAACAGGTTACTCTCCCATGCCGAAGAATTCACCTAAGCTGTCGGACTGTGAAATCAGGCAGATACAAAAATGGATAGCCGCAGGTTCTCAAAACAATTAAATTATTACACATGAAAATCATCCTTGCTATATTGATTTTTATCAGCAGCAGCATTTTAATCAGTTCCTGCTATTACGATAAGGAAGAATTGTTATATGGTAACAGTAATGCACCTTGTACTGATACAACAACCTTTTTCTCTTATACCCAAAAAGTAGTACCCATACTTAGGCAATATTGTTATAGTTGCCATAGCGGTAGTTTTCCTTCCGGTAATCAACTAATGGGTACTTATACTGCCGATAAAACGATGGCACAGAGCGGCAAACTTTATGGCTCTATCAGTCATACATCCGGATTTTCTGCTATGCCGAAGGGCATGGCCAAACTTAGCAATTGCCAGATCAATACGGTTAAAAAGTGGATTGATGCCGGCATGTTGAACAATTAATTCAGATAATATGAAAAGAAAAAAGATTA
The DNA here is from genome assembly GCA_036275415.1 of Chitinophagaceae bacterium. Taxonomy (GTDB): domain Bacteria; phylum Bacteroidota; class Bacteroidia; order Chitinophagales; family Chitinophagaceae; genus JJ008. Next base: position 2,921 of record DASUDW010000031.1, read on the forward strand.
TCCGCTATGCTTTGCTTTCGTTGCTGGTAATTGCAGCGGCTGCAGCCATTTATATTTACAAAGAATTTAACCGCAAGCATAAAGACACAGCCAAAATCAAAGCGGATTATAGCCTTACTGCTGCCGGCCTGCTGGCTGAATTTGCTGCCAATGAAAAACAAGCCGGTGAAAAATACATGGACAAGGTGCTGAGTGTAGAAGGCGCAATAAAAGAAATACTTAAAGATGAAAAAGGGTTTTATACAGTATCACTGGGTGATACTGCTTCTCTTTCATCTGTAAGATGCAGTATTGACAGTACACACACCGGTGAAGTAACCCATTTACAAAAAGGAACAAACATTTCTGTTAAAGGGATTTGCACAGGGTATAATGCAGATGAACTACTGGGATCAGATGTTGTATTGATCCGCAGTGTGGTGGACAACAAAAAATAATATTAAAGACTTTAAAAACACAAAAATGAAAAGAATTGTTTTATCAGCCTTTCTGCTATTATGCAGCGTATTATTGGTAAATGCCCAGCGGTACTATACCAAAACGGGTAAAATATATTTCGATGCTACTTCTCCGTCCTCACCTGATAGGGTAGAAGCTACCAACAGAACAGCCACCTGTGTAACAGATCTCCAAACAGGCGTCATTCAGTTTGCTATGCTGATGAAAGGTTTTGAATTTGAAAAAGCCCTGATGCAGGAACATTTTAATGAGAACTACATGGAAAGTAACAAATTCCCAAAGGCTGAATTCAAAGGAAAAATCAAAGACATCAATGAGATTGACATCACAAAAGACGGTACTTACAAGGCTAAAGTTAAAGGTGATCTTACTATTCATGGTCAAACAAAAGAAGTAGAGACCGAGGGCCGCTTTGTAGTCAAGGGCGGAAAAATTTCTGCAGATGCTGAATTTAGTGTCAAGCTCTCCGATTTCAATATTTCTATACCCGGGCTGGTAGCAGATAAAATTGCCAAAACAGCAAAAATCACCGTTTCCTGCCAGCTGGAAGTACTAAAAAATTAACCACCAACTCTCCATTTATGCAAACCAAATATGTTTATACCACCCTCGTAGCAGGCTTGCTGTTTTGCTTTAACCATCTGAAAGCACAGGATGAAGACCTTCTAAAACTGGTTGGAGATGATAAAGCAAAAAAGGAATTTGTAAAATATGCGTTTAAATCTCCCAGGGTCATCAACAGCCATTCCATAGAATTTTTAAACCCGGGGACTATGGATTTCCGCATACTGCACCGGTTCGGACAAATAGACCAGGGTTATAAAAACTTTTTCGGGCTGGACCAGGCCAGTATGCGAATGAGTTTTGATTTTGGCATTTTGCACAACCTGATGGCCGGTGTGGGGCGTAGCACTTATAAAAAAGAACTGGATGCATTTGTAAAATTTGCCCCGATCCGTCAATCCACCGGCAGCCACAGTTTCCCGGTAACAATAGCACTGGTAAGTGGTATTACCATGGATGGCACTGACTGGGCCGACCCTACAAGACCGAATTATTTTACTTCCCGCCTTGGCTATTATCACCAGGTTATCATCGGCAGAAAGTTCAGTGAAGGGTTTACGCTGCAACTCTCACCTACACTGGTACATAAAAACCTGGTGGTATTGAATGCCGACCCCAATAATATTTATGCATTAGGAGTAGGTGGCCGAATAAAATTATCCCGACGTATTGCTTTTACATGGGATTATAACCATGTACTGATCGGTATGCCTGACAGTGGTTATTATCATCCGCTTTCCTTAGGCTTTGATATTGAAACAGGGGGACATGTATTCCAGCTACATTTTTCCAACTCCACCGGCATGAACGAAAGGGCATTTATAACTGAAACCACCAACAAATGGGGAAGCGGTGAGGTTCGCTTCGGTTTCAACCTTTCACGGGTTTTCCAGATAAAGAAAAAGAAACAAAAGGACTAAAAAAGAAAAAATCTCGAATTGAATAATGGTGTTTTAAAAATGAAACACCATTTCCTTTTTAAACATACAATACAATTGCTGTCTCAACAGGTTCATTCTATATTTGTTCATGCAAAAGTCCGCTTTTGTTTTAGCAACTATATCCTTTATTACAGCCCTTGTTTCGTTTACTACCGGCAATAATGAAACAAATAAGCTGCGTAAAATATATTCATCACCCCCTTCAAAATGGCCCCGCCCATGGGTAGATGAAAAAATAAGCTGGACAGAATTGGGGCTATTGCCGGAAAGTCCTTTCGAGAATCAAAAAGATTCACTGCTGCATATTATTGAGTTGGGTAAAACTCTTTTTTTTGACCCAAGGCTTAGTGCATCGGGCAAAATAAGTTGTGCCACCTGCCATCAACCGGAACAAAACTGGACAGACGGGAAAGAGAAATCGATCGGGCATCTGGGGGCAGTAAATAAAAGAAACTCGCCTACTGTTCAAAACAGTTGGTTTTATAAAAGACTTTTTTGGGATGGCAGGGCAAAAGATTTGCAGGACCAGGCATTTGCACCCATCATCAGCGAGTCGGAAATGGGAAGTGATATGCCAGATGTAATACGGAAACTCCGCAATAGTAAAGGCTACCAGGAACTCTTCAAAAAAGCATATGGCGATGAGGGCATTGATCCTGACCGCATGACGGCTGCCATAGCAGTATTTGAAAAAACAGTGATCAGCCAAAGAAGCCGTTTTGATGATTTTTTGGCAGGAAATATAAAGGCATTAACCAATAACGAACTCCGCGGCCTTCACCTTTTCCGTACCAAAGCAAAATGTATGAATTGTCATTATGGTCCGCTTTTTACAGATAATTCATTTCATAACATTGGCTTTTCGCAAAATGATGCGGGATATTTTAAAGTCAGTCACAGGGACAACGATTCCGGAAAAATAAAGACGCCATCTCTCAGAGATGTAATGAATACAGGACCCTGGATGCATGACGGCCAGGAAAACAATATGGCGGCTATTATTGAAAAATTAAATAAAGCCACACAAATACGGGGCGCCAGTGAACTCATACAACCTTTAAACCTTTCAGCCAGTGAAAAAGCTGATTTACTGGCCTTTTTGAAAGCTATTTCTTCCCCTCCGGCCAAATTCCAAAAACCAGTTTTGCCGGAATAAGCAACTTTTTACCACGAAAAGCTATCTTTGATTTCCATTTAAAACAAATACTGAATAAATATGAAGAAATTCTTCTTGACTCTGCTCGTAGCCGGTTTCGGTTTTTTAGCGAATGCCCAGCCTCCTGAAGGAGATGCAAAAGTTGGCGAATGGTATGGTGAAAAAGTTATCACGGAAGGCGCCCTTAACATAAATGATGTTGTGGCCAAACTGGAAGGCGGCAGCGATTTCGACAATGTAAAGATCAAAGCTAAAATCACGGACGTATGTCCTAAAAAAGGCTGCTGGCTGAAGCTGGAACTGAATGACGGGAAAACTGCCATGGTTAAAATGAAAGATTATGGCTTCTTCTTGCCGATGGCTGCAAAAGGTAAAACTGTTGTAATAGACGGGGAAGTAAAAATAAAAACAACTTCTGTGGCAGAATTGAAACACTACGCAGAAGATGCCAAAAAATCAAAAGAAGAAATTGACGCCATTAAAGAACCCCAAAAAGAAGTAAGGGTGATGGCAAAAGGAATAGTAATAGTAGAATAGAACAATATTTAAGTATTGAGAAAGACCGCCAAATGGCGGTCTTTCTTTTTTTATTGATTTCAATCGGTATAAAGTCTGATTTTCATCAACTCATTTACCTGCAATTTTTTCCTTTTTTGCTGAAATTCAGAAAACAGGCAGTTTTTACCTTTTGCGTAAATGTAAATTCCTGTTTGAGCTTTTTGCAGTACCCGCCTGTAATCATTTTTGCAAAACGAAATAGTTATTTATGAGAAAATTGCTGGTGATATGTGTGTCAATTTATTTTTCCTGCTTAAATATTCATGCTCAGTCAAAAACCATTTTTTATGACGACTCCACCAACCCTACCCATAAATACCTGCCGGATGTAACGGTGGTTGGACGCAACAGCAAAAGTGATTACCAGCAAATGCCGGAAGTGGTAGGCACTTCCATTTATGCAGGCAAAAAAAATGCATTGATCGTTCTGGATAATGTACAGGGCAATGTAGTAACCAACACGATGCGGCAGGTAATGGCAAAAATTCCCGGTATACATATTTGGGAAAGTGACCCCAGTGGTATACAGATTGGTATTGCAGCCAGGGGATTAAGCCCTAACCGCAGCTGGGAATTTAACATTCGCCAGAATGGATATGATATTGCTGCAGATCCTTTTGGTTATCCGGAGGCCTATTACAACCCCCAGTTACAAGCTGTGCAGCGAATTGAAGTGGTAAGGGGACAGGGATCTTTACAATACGGCCCGCAATTTGGCGGACTGGTGAATTATATATTACGAAACGGAAGCGAAATTAAAAAGAAGTATGCCTTTGAAACGCAACAAACCTTTGGCAGCAATGGTCTTTTTAACAGCTATAATGCTTTGGGTGGCAAAACTGAAAAATGGCATTATTATTCTTTTTTTGATCATCGCAATGGCAATGGCTGGAGGGAAAACAGCCGCTACTTTACCAATGCAGGTTATGGAACAGTAACTTATTATTTTAAACCAAAACTTTCACTCACGGCAGAAGTAATGTATTCTCATATCCGCAGCCAGCAGCCGGGCGGATTAACGGATGAACAGGTAAAAAATAATGCGCAACAGAGCTTTCGCAGCCGAAACTGGTTTGATATTAAGTGGACCACCCCCGCCCTGATTCTGAACTACCAGGTTAATGAAAATACAAAATGGAATACCAAACTCTTTGCTACAATTGGCGACAGGAATAGTGTAGGTTTTTTGCAGCCAATTAATGTAAAAGACAGCATTAACCCTGTAACGGGTGAATATAATAACCGAACAGTTCAGATAGATAATTACCGTAATTACGGACTGGAGAGCCGTATCATCACTGATTATCATATCGGCAAATTGCAAAACACCTTATCAGGAGGTATTCGCTTGTATACAGGCACCACTCACCGTATGGCTGATGGTAAAGGCACCACCGGCAACTCCTACGATATAGCCATAACAGGCAATTATCTAAGGGATATACATTTTGGTTCAAAAAATGCAGCAGCCTTTGTGGAGAATATTTTCCGCCTCAATGAAAAATTTTACCTGATACCCGGCATTCGTTTTGAATGGCTGGAGGGTAATGCCTCAGGTCGAAACGGATACACAACCGGCGGCACCGAAATACTTTTACAAAATATTACCCGGGGCAGGCACTTTGTATTAGCAGGCATCGGATCCGAATATCATATAACCCATACTACAGAAATTTATGCAAGTTTATCACAGGCATACCGCCCCATACAATTTGCTAACCTGCAGGCACCTCCTACTACTGATGTAGTGGATAATGACCTGAAGGATGCCAAAGGCTTTAACGCAGATCTTGGCTACCGCGGCAAAGTGAAGAACTTCCTGCAGTTTGATATTAGCGGGTATTACCTGCAATACAACAACCGGGCAGGTACCATTACGGTAAGCGGCACCCCTTCATACCGGCTTATCACCAATGTAGGCAACAG
>DASUDW010000032.1:0-12331 GCA_036275415.1 Chitinophagaceae bacterium
ATTGCCACAGATTTTATTACCGAGTGGAGGGAGTTCATCAAATTAAACCCTTACGGTAACCTTTTTGACTGGATAGAGCTCATCAAGGAAAAAGAAAACAGCCAGGGTAAAATCACCTCCCGGGAGTGTGATGAGATCATAAAAAAATTAAGCCTCAAGAGTTTTGAAAGTGAATACAAAATTCTAATCCTGTGGATGCCGGAAGAACTGGAAAAAGAAGGAAATAAACTGCTGAAAATAATTGAGGAGCCACCGGCCAATACTTTATTCATCCTGGTGGCAGAAAATGAAGAACTCATATTGCCCACCATTGTAAGCCGCTGCCAGTTAATAAAGATACCTGCCCTGGAAAACAGAGAGATCGAAGAAGCGCTGATCAGCCGCAATAAAACAGAGCCTACCATTGCCCGCCAGGTGGCCAACGTAAGTGAAGGCAATTACCGGGAAGCCCTGCAATTGTTACAGCATGCAGAAGAAGACTGGCAAAGCTTGCTGCGGGAGTGGCTGAATGCCATTTTGAAAACCGGACATGTAGCTCAAACCCGCTGGGTAGAAGACATCAGCCGGCTGGGAAGGGAAAAGCAAAAGCAATTCTTACGCTATTTCAATCATTTGCTGGAGCAGGCCCTTTTACTGCGAACCACCGGCCAAACCCCCGGAGCATTTGGTAGTGAAAGAGACTTTGCCGAAAGGCTTAATCAAAAAATACCGGGCATTGAGCAACAGCAGGCTATTATTGAGGAAATTGATAAGGCCAGTTACTACATAGAAAGAAATGCCAATGGCAAATTACTCTTTCATGCCCTTACCATTAAACTATATCACATAATTCAGGATAAGATTGTATTTTTGATGGATTGAGGACGAACTGGGGAATTAGTTGATTGGTTTATTGGGAATTAGGTGCCCCCAGCCTTGTGCAGAATTTTTATTATGCTTCGTTTGTTTTTTCAATATATAGCAGTTTCGCATGTTTCGGACACTGACAGGTGCTGCTCAGTAGAAATACCGAACGTACAAGAGTGCGACGCAACGACAGCCTGATAGAAATTCTGTAGCTGGATTCATCATTTCCCTCAATCTAAGATCGTAAATCTGAAATAGGATTATGAGTTGTACTGGTTGCAGCACGGCCACGGGTGGAAAACCCAATGGATGTAAGAGCAACGGCGGATGCAGTTCCGGCGGGTGCAACCGCATGAACGCATACGACTGGCTGCGCAACCTGCCCATGGCCGACTTTGACAGTGCCTGTAAAGTGATTGAAGTCAGCTTCAGCCAGGGTACCCGCAAGGATTTTTTCCGCAACCCTATGCTGCAACCTTTTGAGAAGGGGGACCTGATTGCAGTAGAAGGCGTAAGCGGTTTTGATGTGGGAGAAGTTTCATTAACGGGTGAGATCGTTCGCCTGCAAATGAAAAAACGGGGAGTGAAGGAAGATAACCCGGAAATGAAAAAAGTATTACGACGTGCCACCGACCGTGATATTGAAATATGGAAACAAAATAAAGCCCGGGAACCTGAAGCGGTGATCCGCAGCAGGGCCATTGCCCGGCAGCTGAAACTGGATATGAAGATCAGCCAGGTGGAGATGCAGGCAGATGGCCGTAAGGCTACCTTCTTTTATATCGCAGACGGAAGAGTGGATTTCCGGGAATTGATCAAAGTATATGCCTCCGAATTCAAAGTAAAAGTGGAGATGCGCCAGATCGGCGCCAGGCAGGAGGCCGGCAAAGTGGGGGGTATTGGCAGTTGCGGCCGGGAATTGTGCTGCAGTACCTGGCTTACTGATTTTAAGTCGGTGAACACCGCGGCAGCCCGTTACCAGAATTTATCCATTAATCAAACCAAACTCAGCGGCCAGTGCGGCAGGCTGAAATGCTGTTTGAATTACGAACTGGATACGTATTTAGATGCCTTGCAGGGCTTCCCGGAGAATTGTGATACCCTGCAGGTAGCCAAAGGCAATGCTTTTCTTATCAAGAAAGATATTTTCAAGAACCTGATGTGGTATACCTTACCTGACAGTAATAAGCAGTACCCGCTTACTATTGAAAGGGTTCGTAAAATTAAATCGCTGAACCAGCAGGGCATTACACCGGAAGAACTGGAACCGGTAGATGTTGTTTCAAGACAAAAAGAAACGGAACCGGAAACCGTGGAACTGGTGGGACAGATCAGCCTTCGTACGCTTGAAAAAGCAGAAAAGAAAAAGAAACAGCAGCAGCAACAAAAAAACCAGCCTAACCGGCAGGGAGGCCAGCGGCCACAACAACGGCAGCAGGGAGGACAGCAACAAGGCGGTGGCCAGCAGCAAAGAAAACAACAGGGAGGCCAGCAAAAGGGGCAGCAAGGAGGCGGACAGCAGCGCCAGCAGCAACAAAGCAGCCAGCAACAGAAAGGGCAACAGGGAAACCAAAACAGGAATCAGCCAAGACCGGGAAACCCTAACCGCAACCAACCACGGCCCGGCAACGCTAACGAGGGCAAGGAATAAGGAGCTGGCTATTTCATAAAAGTATATTGATAGGTATTGGTGGTGGTGTACACTACACCATCTTCTTTTCCACTGGTAATGGTTTTTATCAAAATTCCCCTGGAATCGTAGTACAACAATTTTGTCCATCGGTAAGTACCGAGGCTTTCTTCCTTTATCAGGCGTCCCAGGCTATTATAAGTATATTTCAAATGTTCAATATCTCCTTTTCCGGATGGCGCCAGTTTTGTCATCACCTGTACCAGTTGCCCTTTTGTATTGTAGTCGTAAAAAAGCATTGCCCCATCCTCCCGTTGCTCTTTCAGCAACCTGCCGGATTTATTAAACCATTTTATGGTAACAGCATCCATCAATTGGTGACGGCTGGTAGTTGTATAATTCCCGCTGGTCTCATAGGTATAGGTTGTTCGTTCTGATTCATTGCCGCTTTTACTTTCAGTAATCACCATTTCTATCCTGTCACTCTCATCCAAAACATATTTTTTGCGGTAAACCAAAATATCACCGGAATAATAAGCCGTATCGTTACCAGCGTTGTCATAATGGGTTTTACTGATCACCACCTGGGGCACACCATCTTCTTTAAAAGAACTTGTTTCTATTACAGAGGCGATCTTATACTTTTTTATAAACTGCGGTGTAAACTGAGCGAATAACAGCGCAGATATCAAAAGAAAAAGAGTGGTAAGGAAAGGTTTCATTATTGCTGGTTGAACGATTAATTATTGAACAGAAACTGCTTTGATCAGTGCATCCTGAATTTTACCCCGGATGCCCATTTGCCCCAGTTTATTATTATCCCTTGTGGGATACACCCGGTTAGAAAGAAAAATATAAACAAGGTCATATTGAGGATCTACCCATACGCAGGTACCGGTAAAGCCGGTGTGACCAAAAGTTGCCGGTGAGGCCAATAAGGAAGGATAAGGCTCTTTTCGGGAGGCATTATCTTTCTCCGGCTTATCAAACCCTAATCCACGGCGGCTGATATTACTATTGTAGGAAGTAAATAATCTGATTGTTTCAGGTTTCAGATATCTTTCTCCGTTCAAGGTGCCGCCGTTCAGCAGCATCTGGTAAAGAAGGGAGAGATCGTATGCATTGGAAAATAAACCGGCATGGCCGGCCACTCCGCCAAACATGGAAGCACCTTCATCATGCACATCGCCCCGGGTGGTTTGTTTCCGAAAATGTTTTTCTGTTTCCGTGGGTACCATACATTCCACCGAAAAACGGTTCCTGGGTTTAAAGCCAGTGGAATACATGCCTATTTTGTTATAAAAGTTTTTTTGCACATACTGGTCCAGTGTCATACCAGTAATCTCCTCCACTATTTTTCCCAGGAAAATAAAATCATTGTCGCTGTACACATATTTGTTGTTGGGACCCAGCGGACTTTTCAATATCCGCATCATCATCGTATCCTGCCAGTCATTGCGGAGGTAAATATTTTCAGCCACCCTTACTCCATACCCTTTTTGCGGTTTGGAAGCATAGAGGGAGGGGTTTGGAGCCCCGCCGCTGTCAATTGTTTCCTTGTAAAATGCAATGAAAGGGACCAGGCCTGCCTGGTGCAATAAGATGTCTTCGATCTTTAAGTCTTCTTTATTCGTATTTTTTGTATAAGGCAGATAATCTTTCAGTTTACCGTCCAGTTTAATTTTTCCTTCTTCGTACAATTTCATTACAGCCACCGTGGTAGCGGATACTTTGGTAACAGATGCCAGATCGAAAATACTTTCTGCACTCATTCTCGGGGAGGCCGGGTCATATTCGTAGTTACCAAATGACTTATGGTAGATGATCTCCCCTTTGTGTGCCGCCAATATTACACAACCCGGAAAGGCTTTTTGCCGGATGCCATCGAGGGAAATGGAATCGATCACTTCCAGTTTGGCCTGTAATACTTCTTCCGGTGTTTTAGCTGCTACTATTCCATCACCGGCTTTAAAGTTGCAAACAGCAACCGGCAGTTTACCCCGTGCATTGAATTTACCTGCCAGCCAATCGGCTGCTGCATTTTGTGTAATGGGATCATCCTGGTAGCAGGCGGCCAGCGTCCAGGCATCGCAGAAATTTTTAGTGCCCAGCACATTGCCAAAAGTGAGTGTAACTGTTTTGATAAAGTTGAGTTCTTTATACAAGTCGATCGCCGCCTGTGAGATACCGAAATTATTGGCAGGCTTGAGGGCATAATCATGAATGCCAATTACAATTGCATCGTACTTGCCATCCTTTGGCACCTGGCTGAGGATTGCCTGTGCTTTCTCTTTTGTGTCTTTATAAGAAAAAAGAAATACATCGGCACCAAAATCATCTTTCATTCTTTTGCCAAAGCTGTTCAATTCGGTGCAGCCAATGCCTACATAGGCAATCTTACCGTTTTTATTCAGCGGAATAGCAGCATAATCGGTACGGGAAGCTTTTGCGGAAGCCTGTGATAAAAGGGTAATAGTTTTCTCAGCGACTTCTTTGCGAATCGCATCTGTTTTGGCATTAAGGTCATTCAGCAGGTTACCGGTATTGATTGGTTTTGCTTCAAACAAACCGAGGTCAAATTTTTCACCCAATACTTTACGGACCTTAACATAGATATCATCCCAGCTCAGCCTCTTTTCATCAATCGCTTTTTTTACGGCTGCAATGGCCTCCTCCACATTTTCCGGAAGGCAAAGCATATCATTCCCGGCTATCAACGCTTCTACTACAATGGTGCCGCCGGGAAAAAACTTACTTACCCCTTTCATCTCCAGGGCATCGGTGAAAGTAAGGCCATTATATCCCATATCTCTGCGAAGCAGATCGGTTACGTTGTTTTTAGAGAGTGAAGTAGCCCTGTTGGCTGTATTATCAATTGCAGGGATATAGAGGTGAGCAATCATCACACTCTTTACACCGGCTTTGAAAATACTTTGAAACGGCGCCAATTCCATTTCTTTCAGTTGTTCTTTTGTTTTATTGATCACCGGCAGGTCGTAATGAGAGTCCACATCCACATCACCGTGGCCGGGAAAATGTTTGGCACAGGCCATGATACCGGCATCCTGCATGCCCTGCATATAGGCTACCCCCAAAGCAGCCACCCTGTTTTTGTCTTCACCGAAGGAACGATAGCCGATTACAGGATTATTGGGGTTATTGTTCACATCCACCACCGGTGCATAATTCACATGTACACCAATGCGTTTGCATTGTTCGCCAACGGCCAGTCCCATTTTGTACACCAGGCCGGCATCATCCAGTGCGCCAAGAGTGAGCTGGTAGGGAAATTTCGTTACACTGTCCAGCCGCATACCGAGGCCCCATTCACCATCGATGGTAACCATGAGTGGTGTTTTGGCGATGCTTTGATAGTAGTTGGTCAGGTTAGCCTGGCGAACCGGGCCTCCCTGGAAAAAACAAAGTGCACCGACATTATACTTTGTTATATCCTTAACCACTTTGGCTACATGATCGGCGCCCAAATTGGAATGGGCACGGATCACCATCAGCTGGGCGATCTTTTCATCGTTGCTCAGGCTGTTGAATACACTATCAACCCAGGGCTGTTTCTTTAACAAACTCTTATACTGTGCCATTGAGGCAAAAGGCACAAAAAAAGAAATCAGGAGAAGAGATCTCAGCAGCTTCATCGTTATGATTTATAAAAAATAAATGGCTTTAAAATTAACCCTTTTGAAGCAAAGCGGCAGCAAAGAGTTGCTTACAACTGAAATGGTTATTTTTGGCGGCTAAAGCAGATTTTGTGCCTGATAAGATCAATCTTTTACCTGATAATATTGCCAACCAGATTGCAGCCGGCGAAGTAATACAGCGGCCAGCCAGTGCCGTAAAGGAATTACTGGAAAATGCAGTGGATGCCGGCGCCACCTCCATCAAACTCATCATAGCCGATGCCGGTAAATCATTGATACAGGTAATTGATAATGGCGGCGGAATGAGTGAAACGGATGCCAGGATGTGTTTTGAAAGGCATGCCACTTCCAAGATCAGTCAGATTGAAGACCTTTTTCACATCAAAACCATGGGCTTTCGTGGTGAGGCGCTTGCTTCTATTGCAGCGGTGGCACAGGTGGAACTGAAAACGAAAAGAGCCAATGATGAAACGGGAACTTATATTGAAGTAGAGAACAGTGTGGTAAAGAAGCAGGAACCGGTGGCAGCGCCAAACGGTACCAGCATTGCTATGAAGAATTTATTCTTCAATGTACCGGCCCGCCGTAATTTTTTAAAAAGTAATGCGGCGGAGATGCGCCATATCGTGGATGAGTTTACCCGGGTGGCGATGTCGTTTCCTCAAATTCTTTTTACCCTTACGGCCAATAACCAACAGCTTTTCCATTTAGAGGCCGGCAGCCTGAAGCAACGCATTGTTCAGTTGCTGGGCAACAATTACAACGCCAAATTAGTTTCGGTTAAAGAAGAAACGGATTACCTGAATATTTATGGTTTTGTGGGCAAACCGGAAACGGCGAAGAAGACAAGAGGTGACCAATATTTCTTTGTCAACAACCGTTTTATCAAAAGCCCTTACCTGAACCATGCGGTGATGAGTGCTTACCAGGAAATGATACCGTCGGACAGTTTCCCGATGTATGTATTGTTCATCGAACTGGATCCGGCGGTAGTGGATGTGAATGTGCACCCGACCAAGCAGGAAATAAAATTTGAGGACGAGAAGATCATTTATGCATTTGTACAGGCAGCCATAAAGCATGCCCTGGCACAATTCAGTGTAACACCCACGCTGGATTTTGATCTCGATGCTTCTATTCAGCAATTGCCCTCTATTCAACAGCCCTTTACAGAAGAAAAAAGAACAGCCGCTGCCTCCGGATCCATCTTCAAGGGTTTTACCCAAAAAAACCAGGCGCATTTCATAGAGAAGGGTGAACGAAGTGACCCGATAGCTATCGGGTTGAAGCATTGGAGGGAGTTTTATCAAGAAGGAGGTCAGAAGTCTGAAGAGAGAAGTCAGAATGATGAAAGTTCGGAATCTTCCTTTTCCGACTTCAGAAATCAGACATCCGACGTCAATGAATTAACACAACTACTGAACACCTATATAACCGTTCCTTCCAAAAACGGTTTTCTTCTCATTCACCAGCAGGCAGCACACGAAAGGGTTTTGTATGAGGAGTTGAAAAAGGCAAGTAAAGAAAAACCTGTGGCTACGCAGCGCAGCATGTTTCCTTCCACCCTTGAACTTACACCGGCTGATGCTGCAGTAATGGAAGAAATTATCGGAGACCTTCAGTACCTGGGTTATATCATAGAACCTTTTGGCAAAAACAGTTATGTGATACAAGGCACACCTGCCGATGTGGAAGCGGGCAACGAAAAACATATTATAGACATATTGCTGGAGCAATACAAGCACTTCAGTCCGGAAGTGAAATTTTCCAAGAGGGAAAAGTTGATTCGTTCCCTTGCAAGGCAACAAGCCATCAAAACCGGAACCCGGCTTACAGAAAGAGAAATGCGGCAGTTAGTAAGTGATTTGTTTGCCTGTGAGCAGCCCAATGTTAGCCCGGACGGCAATCCTGCTTATTTAGAATTTAAGCAGGAGCAGTTGGAGAGGATGTTCGGGAAGTAGAAGCCTCCCTGCCGTGCGAAGCAGGGTTCTTAGAGCTTTACATTAATTAAATTCATTACTGGAACATAATTTATTTAATGATAGATTGTTACAAATAACAGGCTTCTAAAGCCCCTCCTGGGAGGGGTTTGGGGAGGCCTAGTATTTGCTTCTTATTCCCTGTAAAAATTTCTCCACTGCCCTTCTTACCTCCGTCGCAGATGCCTGGTGATTATTTACCAACGTAGAAAAAATCAGCAGCTTCCCTTTCTTAGTATATAAATAACCGCTGAAGGCAACCACTCCGCTAAGTGTCCCGGTCTTGGCATAGATATAACCACTGTCTGCTTTGTAATAACTGCTGATCGTTCCTTCTCCGCCGGTGGGGAAGATGACTTTTATACGTTCCATGCCAAATTCATTCTTCATTTTGTCAAGGATAGCAACAAAACTTTGCGGAGTAAATAAATTATACCGGCTGAGGCCGCTGCCATCCGCCCATCTTGGTATTTGCGGCAGGTCTTTGAAATCAGTTTTGAGTAATGTATCTATAATTTTTGCGTCATTCATCATTCCCAGCTTTTCATTGCTTACCATCAAAAGGCTTTGCTCCGCAAAAAAATTATCGCTGCGGTGCATCATGGGTTTGAGGAGGGAGTCGGTGGGCTGAGAGCGGATTCGTTTACTATTTCTACTTTTTGATACTGCTTCTAAATGAAATGAAACAGAATTTGTATATGGTCTAATAGTTCTGTGAATTGTATCCTCTAATAGCTCTATGGCAGACTGTAAGCCATGAGTAACAAAAGGCACCCATTGTTCTTTATACTTTTCTGATCCTTCGGTCAAGGTGTAGATATTACTCCCTAATTCTCTTTCTACATTAAACCTTGGATTACCATTGGCTTCTTTGAAATTTACTTCCCAGTTTATCTCGGGAATGGAGTAAATAATTGCAGGCTTTGTGGGATCATTTATTTCCTGTACCCATTTTAGCAGATTTCCATAGACCGGCAAAGGACTCCTTTCTGCCATATAACTTTCATTGTAATCGTTCCAGGACCAACCTGAGCCTAACGCTTCTTCTTTCCAATGATCCCCATTAATATAAATACTCTTTGTTTGAGACTTAAGATATTCAACTAAAGGGTGATTCTTAAAATCAGGATGTAATACGCTAGGGTCGGCAAATGGAACAATTAAAATGGCGGTATCATTATTAAATGATAAAGCACTTGTTAAACTATCCCCCAAATACTTCATCGCAGCATAGCAGGATGGTATCTTGGTATTACTGGCCGGTACAAAATATTTATCGCCCTGGTAATTGTAGAGGTATTTGCTTTCAGCCGGGTCATAAATGCTGATACCTACATGGGCGGTCAACAGGGCTTTGTTGCTTAATACATTTTCTTTGGCAGAACGGGCTATTTGTTTGCTAACAGAGCAGGAAAAGAAAATAATGGATAATGAAAAATGGATAAATGATAACAGTTTACAAAAGCCAGGATTTTTTTTCATTATCAACTATCAATTAGTAAGTTATCAATTTACCCTCTCTCCTGTGCCCTTAACCAACGTTCCGGTATTTCATTACTGCTGGCCAGCAGGTAATCTTTGTAGCTGCAGGCTATGAATTTTTTATCCGGTAACTGCATCCACCATCGGCCGGTTTTTTTGCTTTGTAAAAATGTGGTTTCTACTTCAGCAAATGCCGTATGGTATTCGTTGAAAGATTCTTTTTCATCAATAGATGCCTCTCTTTTACCGCGGCTCCTTCCATCCAGCACATACCAGAGCATATGGGCAATTTGTTTAGCCGTCAGCTCATCCTTATCATGCTGTGCATCATAACCATAAATACCGATCGTATTCACATTCGGACTCATCCCCGCATAGCGCAGCAGCACACAGGCCTCTTCGCCATTAAAGCCGTTGGGTGAAACCATATTGGCGGGTGCATAAGCATGGGCAATGGCGGTAATATCAAAACTGAAGAGGTTACTGTTGCGGATCACCGGTTCCATTTCATCAATATTTTCTTTTACACTGCCTACCCGGTAACAATCGAATCGGAGTTTATCCATCGTTTCCAGCATCCGCGGATGTACATAATAACTTTGGAAACCGATATGGTTGTAATGCCGCAGGTGATTGGGCTCACCCGTCAGCATTTCCATCAAAAAATTTTCATGACGGAAAGGAGATTCAAGGTTCAGGTCGATCAATGCATCCACACAACTGGCTTCCACCAGTTTTTTACTGGTAGCATACGCCTGGTATTGTGAGAGGGTGAGGTCATGAGATCCGCCGAGGATGATCACTGTTTTACCATCGCCGATCAGTTCCTGCACTACCGTTTTTAAGGCCGCATAAGAATCGGTGAACAAAGAGCCGGCTTTTATATTGCCTACATCGGCCACTTTGATATCGGTATGCCAGTAAAACAGAGAGTAAAAATAACGGCGGATAATATCGGGTGCATCACTATGGCCATGGATCAATCCGCTGCCCCGCTGCTCGCCGCAACCCACCAAAACGATCTGTGCTTCATCCAGGTCAGGAAAATGATCCTGGTAAACATCAGCAATTTTACCCAGCTGACCTTCTTTGTATCCTTCATCATGTGAAATGGCGGACAGGTTTACCGGGGAGAGGAAATCGGAAATATTGAGATGGTCCATAAATGCAAGTTAACGGATAATAGAGAATGGATAATAGAAAATGGGGTCATTGTTGCAGATTGGCTATCATTTTACTAAGCATTTTAAACACAGATTCAAGATAATCTTCGAGTTTATTAATTTCTTGTTTTTGCAAATATTCAAGCACTAATGATATTTCTATTTGTGTATCCACTTCAACTAATGAACTCCTGGATATTTCATAGAATCTTTTCTTTTCTGATTTTGAATATCTGGCAGAACCTTCGGCCAGGTTGCTGCAAACAGATATTACTGCACGGCGCAATTGTGATACCAGAACAAATTGCTCCTCTTTCGGAAATGATTTTGTGGCGCTATAAACCTCTTTTGCAAGATTCAAGGCCATCTGATACACTTCCAGTTTCTTGTGTGCAAGTTGAAGCATAAATTTTAGTTTTATCAAATTTAATATGTTTCAAACCCCTACCTCTATTTTCCATTCTCCACTCTCCATTACTTATCTTTGCACCCTTATGGAACAATTGCTGAACAAGATAGAAGCGTATAAAAATGAAGTGGCAGGTACTGTTGCTGCTGATGCCAAAGCCGTGGAAGAATTCCGCATTAAATGGCTGGGTACAAAGGGCATTGTAAAAGAGATCATGGGTGAAATGAAAAACGTTGCCCCTGAAAAGAAAAAAGAAGCCGGTCAGTTGCTGAATGAGTTTAAAACTTTTGTTGAAAATAAATTTCAGCTGCTCAAAGAAGTAACTGAAAACCAGCAACCGGAAACCAGCAACCAGATCGACCTTACACTTCCCGGCGATCAACTGCCCATCGGCTCCCGCCACCCGGTAACGCTGATGCGCAACAGGATCGTTTCCATTTTTCAACGACTTGGATTTGCTGTAGCCGAAGGACCGGAGATTGAAGACGACTGGCATAATTTCGGCGCCCTGAACTTACCCGAGCACCATCCGGCCCGCGACATGCAGGATACGTTTTACATTCAGCAAAACCCGGATTGGGTTTTAAGAACACATACCAGCAGTGTGCAGATACGGGAAATGGAAAAAGGCAAACTCCCTATCCGTATGCTGATGCCCGGCCGTGTATACCGCAACGAGACGGTAAGTGCCCGGAGCCATTGTTTCTTTCACCAGGTGGAAGGATTGTATATTGATGAAAATGTTTCTTTCGCTGATCTGAAACAGACCTTATACTTTTTTGTGAAAGAAATGTATGGCAAGGATGTAAAGGTCCGTTTCCGCCCTTCTTATTTTCCTTTTACAGAACCCAGCGCCGAAATGGATGTAAGTTGCTTTATATGCGGCGGCGATGGTTGCAATATTTGTAAGAAAACCGGCTGGGTAGAAATTTTAGGTTGTGGTATGGTACATCCTAATGTATTATCCAATTGTGGCATAGACCCGAATAAATATACCGGCTTCGCTTTTGGTATGGGCATTGAACGACCGGCTATGATGAAATACGGTATCAACGATATCCGCTTGTTCAGCGAAAATGATGTACGATTCCTGAGGCAGTTCACATCTGCGATTTAGCAACGGATAAAGATTTCCGGTTGAAGTAAAATTTAGCTCCCAACTCTAC
>DASUDW010000033.1:0-8057 GCA_036275415.1 Chitinophagaceae bacterium
ATTACAAAATCACGATGATGTTACGTTTGTAGTAGATGAATCTGCCGCAGCAGAATTGACCCGGAATAAATCACCCTGGCTGACCGGTGATTGTGTATGGACTCCCAAAATGGTCAAAAAAGCGGTTGTAAATATGGCCCTTAAATTGAGAAAACCGGTGTTAAGTTTAACGAACAGCGATTATAATGAATATGGCCTGAGCGATCTCCTGGTGGAAATGGGTGATGCATATGAAATTAACCTACAAGTATATTATATGCTTCGGGATACTATTACCGGCTGGCCCGGAGGAAAACCTAATTCCAGCATTCCCAATCATCCCGAAAGATCTGCTCCTTATCCCAAAAAAGCAGTCATATTTTCTCCCCATCCTGATGATGATATTATTAGTATGGGTGGCACATTTCAACGGTTGCATGACCAGGGGCATGAGGTACATGTTGCTTATCAAACCAGTGGCAATATTGCAGTAACAGATGAATTTGTTACCCGCTTTCTTGACTTCGCTGTAGGGTTTGAAGAAATTGCCGGAATCGACACAAAAAAGTCTGGCAAAATACTCGATGATGCAAGAAGGTTTATTGCCCGCAAAAGGTCAAACCAGGTTGATACTCCGGCCATCCGTTCTATAAAAGGCCTGATACGAAGATGCGAAGCAAAAGCTACCTGCCGGTATGTAGGCATCAAAGAAGAAAATATACATTTCCAGAATCTCCCCTTTTATGAAACAGGATCCATTGAGAAAAAACCCATGAGTGAAAAAGATGTAAAGCTTACAATGGAAATACTGCGTAGTATAAAACCTCACCAGGTATATTGTGCCGGTGATTTTGCCGACCCGCATGGTACGCATATAGTTTGTTTCAATGTAGTAGTGGAAGCATTAAAGCGGATCAAAAAAGAAGCTGAAGGTTCAACAAATTACGAATGGATCAATGATTGCTGGCTTTGGTTATACAAAGGAGCCTGGCAGGAATGGAATATTGATGAAATTGAAATGGCTATCCCCATGAGCCCAGACCAGGTAATGAAAAAGAGGTTTGGCATTTTCATTCACCAGTCGCAAAAAGATATGGTGCCTTTCCAGGGAAGTGATTCGAGAGAATTCTGGCAAAGAGCAGAGGAAAGAAACGCAGCCACTGCCAATCTCTATGCCGACCTTGGATTAACACATTATGCAGCCATGGAAGCGTTTGTAAGATGGCATTATTAATAAATGTTCAGCTTTTATCCCTACATTTATCAATACAAAAAATATACAACCTATGTCGATATTCAAATCGAGCAATCCTGTAATGCAGGAAAAAACTTACCAGGGAACAATCCTTGAAGGTATTAGTACCGGTGAAGAAATGACAATGAAAGGCACCATGAATAAATTTGGTGTAATGATCGTTCTGATGATCGGCTCTACTCTTTTTGCCTGGAACCAGTTTTATAAAGGAAGTGATCCAAAGCCATTGATGATGATCGGCGTTTTTGGAGGCCTTGCACTTGCTGTAGTTATGGCATTCAAAATGAAATGGGCCAATTTCCTGGCTCCGGCCTATGCTGTTCTCGAAGGATTGTTTGTAGGTTCAATTTCTGCCATATATGATTATGCCTATCCGGGATTGCCCATGCAGGCTGTTGCGCTTACGTTATTGGTAACTCTAATTATGTTCCTGATTTACCGTTACAGGATCATTAAAGTCACCAGCAAGCTAAGAACAGTTATTGTAGTGGCTACCTCAGCAGTAGCAATATTTTATCTCATACAATGGCTCACTTATGCAATTGGCGGCACTGCCATTGCTTATAATTTTACCAATTCCGCCACACCTATCAGTATTGGGTTTTCCGTTCTGATGGTAATACTGGCTTCCTTTAACTTACTACTGAATTTTGACACAGTTGAAAAGGGTATAGAAGTGAGGGCCCCCAAATACATGGAATGGTATAGCGCCTTTGGATTAATGGTTACGGTTGTTTGGCTGTACCTGGAAATCCTTCGTTTGTTATCAAAATTCCAAAGAAATTAAAGCTAAAGTCCTTAAATAAAAAAGCCTCTCCGATGAGAGGCTTTTTTTGTGATCCGGATTGGATTCAAACCAATGACCTACTGCTTAGAAGGCAGTTGCTCTATTCAACTGAGCTACCGGACCATTACATTTTAATAAATTCTTTACCTGAACCGGATTTCAGATAGATTTCTCTTTTTCTGGCATCAATTCTTGTTGGAAAACTTTCAAAAAAGAAAAGCTTCCACGGACGAAACCCTTTCGTTGAAAAAGTCATGCCCTTATTGTGCTGGTTAACTCTTTTATCAACATCCTCACTTAACCCAACATAAAAACGGCCGTCTTTTTCACTCCGTATGACATATACAAAGAACATTTTTCAATTTCATTCTGGCAGTTGCTCCCTGCCTGCCGGCAGGCAGGTATTCAACTGAGCTACCGGACCAATATTTTTAAGAACGAGGCGCAAAGATAATTTTTTTTAGCTTGCAGCCAAAGGATAAATGAAATGGACGTAAAGATAGAGCCCTCCTGGAAGGAAGTATTAAAAGAAGAGTTTACAAAGCCCTATTTTCAGCAGATAGTACTGCACATAAAAACGGAAAAATTACAGGGAAAAGTCATTTATCCGCCTGGCCCTTATATATTCAACGCTTTTAACACAACGCCAGTTGATCAAGTAAAGGTGGTCATTCTGGGACAAGACCCTTACCATGGACCCGGGCAGGCTCATGGACTTTGTTTTTCTGTTCAAAAAGGGGTAGCACCTCCCCCGTCTCTCATAAATATTTTTAAAGAACTGCATGACGATATTGGAGTTGAAATACCCAACCATGGCAATTTAACTCACTGGGCAGAACAAGGAGTTTTTTTATTAAATGCTTCGCTTACAGTAAGAGCAGGCGAACCTATGAGCCATGCAAAAATTGGATGGGCTACATTCACTGACACGGTAATCCGGAGAATTTCGGATATAAAAAAACATGTTGTATTTATGCTCTGGGGCAAATTTGCACAGGAAAAGAAAGTACTGATTGATGAAACAAAGCACCTTGTGTTGAAAGCAGCACACCCCTCTCCTCTCTCAGCTCATAACGGCTTTTTGGGGTGCCGCCATTTTTCAAAAGCCAATCAATGGCTGATCAACAAGGGAATTGATCCTGTGGACTGGAAATTATAAACATATAAACAGTGAGATTAGTAAAAGAAATAACCGGACGCATATGGGCCTTATGGGGAATGATTAGTTTTATCATCACTTTCCTCATCTTTTATATCCCCTCGATGCTTACGTGGGTATTGCCCGACCCGGCAGGTCAGAAAATATTTATAGATATTGCCCGTCTTTGGATGAACATCTGGTTACGGTTAGTTGGGTGCCCGGTAAAAATTAAAGGAAAAGAGCATTTCAAAAAAGGGATAAGTTATATCGTCACCTGCAATCATAATTCGCTGATGGATGTTCCGCTTTCATCCCCTTTTATTCCCGGACCCAATAAAACTATTGCCAAAACATCTTTTGCCAAAATACCTCTATTTGGCTTTTATTACAGGAAAGGATCGGTACTGGTAGACAGAAAAAGTGAGAAAAGCAGGAAAGAAAGTTTTGAGAAAATGAAGGCCGTACTCAAAAAAGGAATGCACATGTGTATTTACCCCGAAGGCACCCGTAACAGGACTTCTGAGCCACTAAAAAAGTTTTATGATGGTGCCTTTAAACTGGCAACAGATACCGGTACCGCTGTTATCCCGGCCATTATTTTTAATACCAAAAAAGTATTGCCCCCGTATAAAGTATTTTATTTCATACCACATAAACTGGAGATGCACTTTTTGCCGCCGGTAGAAAGCAAGGGCTTAACCACAGATGAACTGAAAGAAAGAGTTTTTGAATTGATGAAAGACCATTTGGTAAAAACCAATACTAGAAGTTAGAGAAGAACCTCGTTCTGTTGATACGTAAGTCCTGAAGAACGGATGCTTTGGGATTTATGGAGAAACTAAACGACCTGTACAAACCAATCGGCGTGACATTGATTGACATTTGCCAGCAATGCATCTCCCGGTTTATACTCATCGTGAAAGTTTGCAGTTTCTTGGTATCAAAATCATAGTTCCCCTGCGAAGAAAAATTCCATTTAGGAGTAAGGTTAAAACTTCCGCTAAAATTCAGACCGGATGTAAAGTCTTTTTCGAAACGGATAAGGTCACTGCTAAGCCTGGTAGTGAAAGAAATGGAATATCCCAATGTTACCTGCCAGGGAATATTAAAATCAACGAAATCACCCGGATTTTGCTGCATATATTCCATGAGCCTGCGCTGGTCACCGGCCAATGACGGGTCACTTAACAATTGCTCCTGTTGTTTCTTTTTTAACTCCTCTTTCTTTGGGTCATTGGGTTTGCTTTTAAAACTGGTATTTATGGATACACTTCCATAAGTAAGCTGCCCCAAATTGAATTTACCTCCCTCCCATGCATATTTATTGATCGGCCTGCCATTCCTATCTACCTGGTAAGGGTTCAGCACTGTTTGAGCATTGATCTGGATTTTATCAAATAAGGTTGAACGCAGGTAAATATTAACAGCATCCAGTTTCAGTGAATCCCGTAAGAAGTTATAACCGGTTGTGAATCCATAACCATCAATTAGTCTTACTTTTTTAATAGCATTATCACCGGTGTCTTTTTTTGACCGCCACTTCATCTCCAGGTTATTGTCTAATTGAAAACCAATACCACCCGTTTTGCCATAAGAAAATCCGGGATACATGGCCCCCTCAAATTCACTAAAAGGAAATGGGCTGATCAACCCAGTAGTATCCAGTTGAACTCTGTAAAAATGCTTCTTCGAAAGATCAGGCTTGTAATTGAGGCTGAAAGTAGGTCTGATTACATGCCTGATGGCCATTATCCTTGAGTTTTTGAACTGGTATGTTCCGAAAATGGCTGTATTAAAACTCAATGAAAACTGGGCCTGGTGGTCCATAAAAAAGCCCTTTGTAACAGAAGTATCTACTTTTTTGGTTGCCGGGTTCCATACCCGCCTGAACCTTTGGGCAATCCAGACCTGTGAATAAGAAAACCCGGGTGAAACGATAACAGCACCTCCCAATATCGGGGGCAATGCCAGGGTAATGGGAAAATTATGCTGGGCACCCCATTGTAATGTATCGATTAGCCTCTTCAGTTTGAAAGCAGTATCATAGAAAGAAACCTGGTTACGGAAATTACCATTATACGCAACACCCAGTTTCTCGTACCACTTAACAGTTCCCACTGGATTTTTTCGCTGGAACGGGTATAATGTGTTTACCGTAAAACCTGCATCCGGTAAACTTACATTGATAAGCCGGGTGCGATTATTCTGATTATGATTGGCACTAACCGTTAAATTATAGGGTTTACCTGCCCATGATTTTGAGTAAGCAATGGAGGAGCTCAACTGGTTCTGAAAATTCAACTGTGCATTATTGGGTACAAGCTGATTGAATTTTGTAGAACCAGCATTCACACTGGCGGAAAAGGTAGTACCCGGCCTGGCCCTGCTGTCTACCGAATGTGACCAGTTGATGAAATAACTTTTGTTTTTTAAAAAGTCAGGGTCGCCTTTAAAATTAAACCGGGTAGACTGTATACTCAGGTTAAAAGCACCGTTGTAGCGGTATCTTTTCCGGTAAGTTGGATTAACATTAGCCGACCAGCCACCATAGGAATAAATATTGCCATAGACTTTTACATCCCAGTAATCACTCAGCACTTTGTAATATCCAAGGCCTTCAAGTCCCAGTCCAAATTGTTCATTGGTGGCAAATCTCGGAGGCAATAGCCCGGAATGACGCCCCTGGCTTAAGGGGTAAAAGCCAAACGGCAAATAGATTGGTACAGGCACCCCTTCAAATTCAGGATGTGCAGGGCCGGATACTGCCAACTTCTGACTTATCACTTTCATTTTAGGGGTAACGAATGCAAAATGCGGATCATCCAGCAAACAAGTAGTAAATCTTGCCCTCTTGATAAAAGTAGTGTTCTCACTTACTTTTTTGGCCACTTCACCGATAACCAAAAACTCTCCCTGTTGCGTATAAGTATTCTTGGTAAGGCCAACCTGAGTTTTAAAGTTATAGCGGATCGTATCGCTTGTAAATTCGTTTTCCCCGCTTTTGAAATGTGCAGTTTCGATAACCGTACCGCTGCTGTCTTTTGAATTCACAGCAGTAACAACCTGGGTTGCCTGGTCCACCTCCACCTTTGGTGCCGTGAGGGTGATATCCTTGTACTCCGTTTTCGTTTTTCCGTAAAGAATAATTTTTTTATCCTGCACCAATACAACAGCCGAATCCGCAGCTTCGTATTTCAATGGGGCATCCAGTGAATCCTTAGATATTTTCAATGAAAAAGTATCTGTCTTTACCCTGGTAGCAGAATCAGGGGCCGGAATTTTGGTAGTGTCAGGGGCAACCGGGTTAATTTTTAAAAGGCTGTCATTTTTCTGTACCGGTCTTGTGGTATCTGTTAAAGCTCTGTCAAAGTAGGAAGCGGGAATCTCATAAGCCATTGTTTTCCACGTTAAAGTGAATAACATTACAGCAGTCAGTATCCCGGTCAGAAAGTATTTTGACTTAAATTTGTACGAATGCTTCATCAGAAGGAAGCAAATGTAAATCATTATCCATAGGACTTAAAGAACAAGGACTAAACAATTTGTGAATTTTGTGGATAACCTCAAACAGAAAAACCATGATTAAACGAACCCTTGGAATTTTTCTTATTGCATCTTTCTGTGCCACGGTATTCTCATTCTCCGGCGGGGAGAAAAAAGAAAAAGTAAAGCAAAAAGTGATCAATACGATTGTAATTGATCCCGGCCATGGCGGCTCAGATGCCGGTGCACACGGAGAATACTCCTATGAAAAAGATATCTGCCTTGATGTATCCCTTAAACTAGGCAAGATGATTGAAAAGGAATACCCTGATGTGAAATTGCTTTATACCCGTACGTCAGATACATACCCTGCCTTACATGCAAGGGCCAATTATGCCAATGAAAATAAAGGAGACCTTTTCCTTTGTATACATGTGAATTCTGCTCCGCCTAAACGGATGTCCGAACTGACCGGCTACAAAACAGTTACCTATTATACCGGTAAAGGCAAAAACCGTAAGAAAAAAACCAAGCAGGTACCTCAATACCGTTATTATAATTTACCCAGTGCTGCCAAAGGCACCGAAACCTATATATGGGGGGCTCATAAATCAGAAGAAAAAGAGCTGGCCGTTAGGGAAAATTCATATATCTACCTTGAAAAAGATTTTGAAAAAAACTATGGGCCCAATTTTGACCCTAATTCCCCGGAAGCAGTGGCCGTTTCTTTATTAAAAACCAAACAATACTTCAAGCGCAGCGCAACACTGGCAGGCTTTGTTCAGGATGAATTTGCCAAAGTAGGCCGAGTTGACAGGGATGTGAAGCAAAGAGGTGTCGGTATATGGGTTTTACAGGCTACGGCAATGCCCAGTGTACTCGTAGAAACCGGTTTTATTTCCAATCCGGAAGAAGAAAAATACCTTAACAGCCAGGAAGGACAAACGGAAATAGCGGATTGTATCGTAAAGGCACTCAAAAAATATGTAAAATGGCTGGAAGATAAACAAGAGGAAGACAAGGATAAAGATGAAAAAAAACCGGATAATAACGGGGCTGCCCTTAATAGAAACAACCTTGAGTTCCTGAAAATGGTAGACCAGATGGAAAAGGAACGGAAGTCTAAATAGTAAATAAAATTTAAGTCTGCGGCAGGGATGAAGTTCATCCCTGTCTTGTTATAAGGGCAAAGGTTTGATAATTATTGGCTAATTTGGCATCTTTGCCAGACAAAGCCATAGTAAACAGATCCGGATGAAAATAAGTAACGAAACAAAAGTTGGTATACTGACGATCACAGCTCTCACCGTCCTTATTCTGGGATTTAATTTCCTGAAAGGAAAAGATATTTTCAAAAAATCGAAGAAAATTTATGCCGTATTCAATGATCTGGGTGGCCTGTCCCGTTCCAA
>DASUDW010000034.1:0-2207 GCA_036275415.1 Chitinophagaceae bacterium
TTGCTAAAAATGACAAGATCCTGGCCAAGGGCCCGGCGCCGATCCCGCCCAAGGATTTTGAATACCATGATGTGTTTTCCGTCATCACCAGTTACCCGGTCATATTGCGTAAACTGGCGCTGATCGTTGATTTTGTAGTACCGGCTGCACCGGCTTCTGCCAAAGGAACCGTCCGCATCATACCAGCCAACCTGAATTTCGCCGAAGAAGTATCGGTAGTGGCGCCCAATACTTCGTATGAATCCACCGCCGGAGGTTTTTATGCAGCGCCCAAAGCCGGCAGCCCCATTGATAAAGGGGTGCTGAAGCTGAATACCGATGAGTTTGATGTGGTAACCTATGATACCGATGCCGCTGCCGTGAAGCTGGTGACCCATACGGAAACCATTGTGGAGAAAACCGGGATGAAACTGGCGGATAAAAGTAATTTCTTGACCTTCCAGGTTATTGACTCAGATCTATACAAGAACCTCGTGATGCCGATCGAAAACGACGACCCGATAGCTATCGGGTGTGGCCCTGCCGTCATGGATGATAAAGATGATACGGAAGAAGGGTTGCCGGCCCTGCGCAGTGCCGGCATCGGCCTGGTGAAGAACGGACTGGCCGACACGATCTTTCAAAAATTAAAAGCCAGTGAGCTCATCTTTACCGGTTTTGTAAAACCGGAAAACCAGCTGAAGAGTATAGAACTGCAGAATACGAATAAGACGCAGCCGGTGATCAACTTCAAAGATCCCACCGCCCTAAAAAAGGCAAGAGATGCAGGGCAGGTAAAATTAAATGCGGTCATTGCCAATCCCGTTATACTGCCGCCTGCTACGCAAACCTTATTTGCGGATGACCTGGTGCAGGGTTACCGCATGGATATTGCCTATGAAGAAAGACCGGCACAATGGTATTCATTGCACAAAAGAAAAAATACTTATGGTTTTTTACCGGTAGGCGCCGCTTCCGCTGAAAATATTCCGCTGGCAGAAGATGAAGTCATTGATGAAGGCTGCATCAACATTGCGCTGGTAGAAGATGATAATGATGAAGACAAAGACACCGATAAGGTGAATGAAGTGATTGCCCGCTGGCAGGGGTGGAGCCTCTCCGTACCCAAACCCGGCAAGGGTATCAATGAGGATGCGGCGAATATGGTAAGCACAGATGCGGCGGAAAAGGAAAAATACAAACTGAAGGACAATGTGCCCTTCCGCATGCAGGTGAATACGGGCCTGGCGCCAAAAACATTACCGATGCTGCGTTTTGGTAAAACATACCGGCTGAAAGTAAGGACGGTGGATATTGCCGGCAATTCCATACCGCATGATGTGGTGCCGGAGAATGCAAATGTGGCCATCAAAACAGGCATCAATTATTTGCGCTATGAACCACTGCCGGTGCCGGTACTGGTGGGCACCGATGAAATAACCAATAAGGCGAACGATAAAATAAGGGAAAGGGATGGTGAATCACTGGAGCATATGGTCATCCGCAGCAATGCGGGCATCAGCGCTGTTGAGTATGAAACAAAAAATCCCACCAATATCTATGCAGCAGATAGCCGGGATGTAATCAACAAAATTACCTGGCTGCATGAAGCGGTACGGCATTTTAAAGCGCCGCGGAACAGCCAGCATATGGCGGAAACACATGGCATGTTCGATGAAAGCTTTACCAATCCTGCCAAAGCAAAGGAAGCTTACCAGTTCATCACTTCACGAGATATTGAAACAGAGGTGAACAGCACGGCCACCCGGGCGCCGCTGGCCAAAACAACGGATGTAAACCTGCCCATTGAATACCTGGCCGACCCGATGGCCGCCGGTGTAGTGCTGGTGATGAAATCCAACACTACATTTGAAAGCAACTGGAAAAAAGACCAGTCCCGCAAATTCAGTTTTTATTTTGATGACGAAGTAACTGATGCTACGGCCAATACCCCCTTTACCAAAGAAGCCTGGAAGAACCCGAAATCATTCCGCATAAAACTCGTAGAAGGAAACGGTACCGTGGACTGGAGCAAGACTGACCGGATGCTGACGATTGCATTGCCCAAATCAGCCGAAGTTGAGATCCGGTATGCCAGTTTCTGGCGGCCAGAAGATGTAGACAAATACAATGCGCTGCAACCGGTAGTTGCCAGGGGCAGCAACAAACAGATCAGCCTGGAGATGGCCCGGAAAAGCCTTCACTGGATGTTTAGTCCCTGGCGCAAT
>DASUDW010000035.1:0-11635 GCA_036275415.1 Chitinophagaceae bacterium
TAATTCTTCACTTAAAAAATATATTATGAAACATCTCAGTAACAGGTTTTTGGTTGTTCTCCTGGTTCTTGCCAGTTTTGGAGGGTATATTATCAGCTGTACCCATGACAATGAACTTCCTCCTCCTCCTGCATCTACAACCCCTGTAATTACCCGTGGTACAAATGTTCACCTTCCGGGAAATATGGCAACTGGCAATCCCAATGATTGGAAAATGGATAAGGTTCACTCAAGCTGCTTATGGAGCACAGCCTATGTGGGTGCCTCTGGCTTGCTGACCGGCCGTTTTGATATGTTTGGAGTGCATGACATAACCACTGCCAAAATGGTAAATGTTCCTTATACAGACATCAATCGCCCTTCACAACCTTATCTTGATTCTTCCTGGGCATTTTATGAAAGTGATCCTTCCAAAACCTATTTAAATGGTTATGTACTGGTAAACACCAGCAACACGGGAGAGCCCGGAAGAGATGGTACTTTCACTTATGTTGGCTGTAATCTTGCCGCTATGGGCACCACACAAAAAGTACAATTTCAGAACAACTGTACAGTAACCAATTTAGCCCAGATCAAAACAACAAAAATTGAGTATGATAAAACCAGCGCTGATTACATTGTTACCATGAATTTCACCTGGCAGGGTAAATTGACCGCTCCTCTGACAAAAGAAATTATTGGAAGACTGAAATACGTTCCTAAATCAAGAATCAATGCTGCATCTCCTTACGATGTGTTTGGTCTACAGTTGAAGTTCCAGATTAATTGCCGCGACTGGGGTATTACCAGTACCAGTATTGCTGACAAGATCGATATTGAATGTAACATAAACTTCCACAACAAATAAAATACCTCATTTAAACAGATTACAATGAAAAAGTCATTGCTAAATATAGTGCTGTTGCTGGTAATGGGCTGGACTTTCACTGGTTGCTATAAGGATGTAATTTATCCCGAAGCAGCTGTTGATCCGGATGGCCCGCCACAGGCAGTAAGTTTTAAGACAGACATTGCCCCTATGCTTAATACAAAATGTAATGTTGCCGGATGCCATGCATCTGGAGCACATAAGCCCTACCTGGCTACAGATATTTCTTTCAACCAGATAGTAGGAGGCGGATTTGTTAACCTGGTTGTACCCAAAGAAAGTATTTTATACAAAGAAATCAATGGCGGCATGAGAGAATATATTCCTACTGCTGCTGACAGGCAAAAAGTGTACGACTGGATCAGAACCGGGGCTTTAAACAATTAAGCGACAAAAAAATTAAATCATGAAAAAACTTTTTAATAAACTAATCGCCTTACCTGCGGCACTGGCCGTCTGCCTGGCACTATTTAATACTCCGGTTTTTTCTCAGGATGAGAAACCGGCAGAAGAAAAACAGGTAAAAGCCAAACCCGTTAAAAACACATTCCAGAGTGTTTGGATCATCGACAACCAAACAGTAATGGTGCCGATAAAAGGTACACTGGAAATGGATATTATGCACCGCTTTGGTACATGGAATAAAGGATATGAAGATTTCTTCGGATTTTTTGCTCCCTCCAATATTCGCCTGGGCCTCAGCTATGCGCCAATTAACAAACTGAATGTAGGCTTTGGTATTACCAAAGAAAAAATGTTATGGGATGTTAGCGCAAAGTATGCTATCATCCAGCAAACAAAAGGGAAATACCCTGTAAGTGTTACGTTCTACACAAACGCAGCGTATGTTGGCACCAAGTCAAAATATTCTGTGGCAAAAGTTGACAATTCGGGTACCGAATTTCTGGAAGAAAAGCACAAAACCGACAGGCTTTTATATTTCCACCAGTTGATTATTGCCCGTAAACTTACAGATAAGCTATCGGTACAAATTGCCCCAAGCCTTTCTCACCAAAATGCTGTAGGTGGCTACTATACAAAAAACGACAGTACCGGCAAACAAGTATTTAAGACAATGAAGCATGACCATTTTGCTTTAGCTGTATCTGCAAGGTATAAACTTACACCTGTTACTTCAGTGATTTTAAATTACGATCAGCCGCTGACCAAGCATCCTACCAGCAATCCGAATCCTAACCTGGCATTGGGTGTTGAATTTAACACCAGCAGCCACAGTTTCCAGCTCTTCTTTGGAAACTATTTCGGACTAAGCCCGCAGCGTAATAACCTGTTCAACACAAACAGCCCGATAAGCTATACAGATGCTGCAGGTAAAGATGTAAAAGGCGGCAGGTTCTTGATTGGTTTCAATATTACCAGGTTGTGGAATTATTAATTCACCTTGTGTAATTGTTGAACATCCAATACTACCTTAAAATGAACCCTGTATTTCGATACAGGGTTCTTATTTTATTCTAATTTTATACCTGCACTATGAACGTAACTATCTCAAAGAACACCAACTTGATTCATCTGACAATTATTGGCATAGCTTCTTTGCTGGTTTCCTGCAATAATTCCTCCCCGGCAATTAAGAAACAGGTTAACAAAACAGACACTATCCAGACAGAAACAAAAAAGGCTATTCCGGCCATGACATCCGATACATTCGTAATTGATAAGCAGGCCGCTGTTTTTTTTACAGCCGATTCAGCCCATGCAGAACGTTTTAAAGCAAAATTTGGAGCAGGCGCCTATGACGGAACCGACCACGAATGCTTTTATCAAATGAAGAATTCCCGAACCTCACTGAAAGAACATTGGCCACAGGTGCATATCTATGAAGTTAAAAGCAATACCGTTCTGCTTTTTGTAAAAGAAGACGGACAAAAGACCATTATTGACCTTAGCCAGAAAAACGACTTATGCGGACTCTTTATTTTTAACCGCAAAAAAGATCCGTTGCCGGCAGATATGATGGGCATCGGCACTTCATTGGAAACCTACTTTCTAAAATAGCCGGCAAGCAATAGATCTTTCCGCTTTTTTTCTGAAAAATCGATAATTATCAGCGCCGGGACTGACGTATCTCATCAGTCAATATCTAAAATGTTTGTCCCTTTATGCCAGGAATGAAAACAACAATAACCATACTGTTTATTTCCATTGGCATATGAAATTAACAATACCGGTAAACTGGGAAGACGATTACTTTGACAAGATCGACTTTTCGCAAACTGAAGAAATATACGGCAAACTTAATATCGGGTTAATAGGCGGCGGCAGGCCCGCACTTACATTGCCCACCGTAAATAAGGAAAAAGTAAGAGAATTTGTAAAAGAGGCCCACCGGAGAAATCTCAATTTCAATTACCTGATGAACGGCACTTGTTTTGATAACCTGGAGATTACCAAAACAGGCTACAAAGACATCCGCAAAACACTTGACTGGCTTTCTGAAATCAATGTAGATGGTATCTCGGTTTCCTTACCCATGGTAATGGAAATTATTAAAAAGAATTATCCTCATTTTAAGATCTCTGTTTCTGTACAGGTAAGGATTGACAGTTTTGAAAAAGCACGGTACTGGGAAAGCCTGGGGGCAGATAAACTGAATATTTCCTATGTTGACATCAACAAAAATTTTGATGAAATAAAAAAAATAAAAGAAAAAACATCCTGTAAGATACAGACCATTGCTAATCTCATGTGCATGAACAAATGCCCGATGGTAACCCTGCACGCCAATTATAATGCACATGCCTCTCAAAAAAACCATGTATCTGATAATTTCAGTTTCGACTATTATCTTTTTTCCTGTGCCGAACGCCTTTTATCAGACCCGGTAGAAATATTGAAATCTGCTTTCATCCGTCCCGAAGACCTTCACTATTATGAAGAAGCCGGAGTGGATAATATTAAACTGGTAGAGAGGATCATGACAACTGATGCCCTGGCATTAATTGTAAAAGCCTATACCAATCGTTCTTATGATGGCAACATGATGGACCTCATTCACGGCCTTTCCAAATACTTAATCTATAACAAAGATCAATACTACTTCCACGGCATGAAGTATGTACTGCAGCCCTCTAAGATCAATATGCTGAAAGCTTTTAAGCTGGTACGAAAACTGGACAGGGTCAGAAAAAACAAAGCTTTTAACGAGAGTTTCGACTTATATATTGACAATAAAAAACTGGATGGCTTTTTAGATTTCTTCCATAAAGGCAACTGCCAGCGGGATTGTACCCAATGCAACTACTGCAACAAATTTGCGGCAAAAGCCATTCGTTACCTGGTACCGCTGGAGCAGCACCAGGAGGCCATGTCATCCTTAAGGGATGCCCGTAACATGATGATAAAGGGTGAACTTTTCTGAAATTAATTAACTACATTCAACGGGTAGAAAAACTAAGGGCTGCATGAACGAAAATAAAAGCCGGATTGGTGTATTAATTATCATTTTGCTGACCTTTCTGAGTTTCATCCCGCTTCGAAACCTGAAATTTGATTTTAAAACGGAAAACTTTTTCCCGGACAAAGACCCCGACCTCGTTTTTTTTCTTGACTTCCAGGAACGTTTCAAATCATCGATTGATGATGAATACATTTTCATCGGGCTGAAAAACAACCGGGGCATATTTGATTCTGCCTTTCTGAAAAAAACAGACAGCCTTACAAAATTTGTAAGCAAACTTGAAAGTATTACAAAACTGTATTCCCTTACTTCTTCAAACCTTATGTATATGAAGGGCGATGAACTTAATGTCCGCCCGTTGCTCCGTATTGACAGCCCGTATTTATATAAAACTGATTCTTCTTTTCTATTCAGGTCACCAGAGTACAGGGACCTGCTTGTATCAAATGACGGCAAATCCATTGCCATCGCCGCTTTTAACAAGCAACTGCTTACAGATCACCAGAAAGATGCCTTACTCGACAGTATCCATCTGAAATTAAAAGGCCTGGGGTTTGATAAAACATATTTAACGGCCAAAATAAGAGTGGAACGGGAGTATGCCCGGGAAATAGAAAAAAACCTCCGGGTTTATTTACTGCTTTCGCTGGTACTGATATCCGCTGCACTGTTTTTTTTATTCAGATCAGTTCGTGTAATTATTTTGCCCCTCATTGCCATAGCCATTTCTATTTTATGGACCATGTCTTTTATTTCATTGACGGGCCATTCGCTTGATATTATCTCGAGCCTGCTGCCTCCGATACTGGCAGCAATTTGCATGTCTGACATTGTTCATATATCCACACATTATATTGAAAAGATCAGGGAAGGCTATCCGAAAATGGAAGCTTTGAACAAAACCTATAAAGAAATTGGATTGGCTACTTTTTTTACCTGCTGTACCGTTGCTGCAGGTTTCATTACACTGGGGATTACTGATATTATTCCGATCCGGAATTTTGGTTTTTTTGCTGCCATAGGTTTGTTTTTTGCCTATGCCATTTCTATGGTCAGCCTTTACTTTTATTATGCCAACGCACCGGTACCTGCTATTGCTTACAAAAAGAGTTCCGACAGAATTTGGAACAAATTTGTAAGCAGTTGTTTTCGCTTTGTGCTGAAAAATAAATTGCTCGTTATTGTCACTCTAATGTTCTTAATGGCCGGTTCTGTTTATTACCTGAAAAAAATTGAGATCAACTCCAGCCTGCTGCAGGAAATTCCGAAAAAGAACCCGATGCTGGAAGATTACCGGTTTATGGAAACCGATTTTTCCGGAACAAGGCCCTTTGAAATGGCATTGACGATTACAACCAATAACACCAGCTTTTATGAACCGGCCACACTTCGAAAAGTTGAAGAAACGGAGAAATTCCTGAAAGACAGTTGCGGAGTGGGTTATATCATATCACCCGTTTCCCTTTTCAAAGGGGCTAACAAAGCTTTTAACGAAGGCAAGATCGACAGTTTTGTACTTCCTTCTTCTGCACAAACTATTGCCAGGTACCAGGAAGCAATTTTTCAAACCGATTTTGCAGACGCCTTTCGTCATTATTTAGCAGATGATGGCCGGCAGTTGCGTGTCAGCGGCAGGTTGCCCAACCTGAGTGTAAAAGAATTTGAACCACTAAAGGAAAAAATCAGCCATTTTTTTGCCGCCAGAAAAGATCTGCCATTTTCATTTCAGATAACCGGATCAGCCATATTAATAGACAAGCTAACTTATTCATTAACGAATAATCTTTTGACAGGTCTTGTATTTGACACCCTGATTATCTGCCTGATCGCTTTTTTTCTGTTAAGGAACTGGGTAGCCACAGTAATAATTCTTATACCCAACATTCTGCCGTTGATTTTTATGGCAGGAGTAATGGGCTTTATGGGTATAAACCTCAAAGCAGATACTTCGGTCATTTTTGCTATTGCCCTGGGATTGTCAGTAGACGATTCGATTCACTTTTTAACCCGTCTCCGGCTTGAACTATCCCGGGGATCGTCAGTGCCTTATGCTGTAAAACGAACCTATCTTTCTACGGGTAAAGCCATCATCATCACCACGCTGGTCTTGTTATGTGGCTTTCTGATATTGCTTTCTTCCAGTTTTGGCGGGGCTTTTTACATTGGCCTGCTGATTAGTCTTTGTCTGTTTTTTGCCATGCTGATGGAACTAACAATTACTCCCCTCTTAATGCTTTTCTGGGTAAAAAGAACAAACGGTTCAAAGTCAAATAGTTAGGTCGTAAACTAACCAGGCTTACATTTATGTGACAATTGTCATTAGCTCTTGTGATAAAAATCACAATAGCTTTTTTATCCTATCATTCCCCGTTAGTTATACCCTATCTACTTTAGCCTGTTGTGTTTTTTATATAATAAACTTTAAAATGTAAAAAATGGGAAACAAGAAAAAACCAATAAATAGTTCAAGAAGGAAATTCTTTTCCCTGATATTATCTGCTTCAGAAAATGCAGAAAAGCCGGAAATGCTGAAAATGCTTACACCTGACGGAAAGCTGGTTGAAATAGATAAGAAAGTCTTTGAGGCGGCTTCCAAAAAGCAAAAAGCCAGTAATAAAGAAATATATGACTGGATGAAAAACCCTTCAAAAGACCTTAACAATAGTCTGTAACACTCCTATATCTTTTATACAATGAAACAAGAAGAAATTCATGACAATGGCAGGCGGGATTTTTTAAAAACAGCAGCGGTAGCAACTATTGCTGCTACGGCCTGCGGGAGCCTGGCCTGTTCCTGCTCTTCCAAAAAAGCGGTTACCGATAAAGTAAAATTATTATCGCCGGATGGTGAAATTGTTGAAATAGACTCTGCCTACCTGAACCACCAGGAACACATGGCAATTTTGTCCAAACTGGAACAGCGGGAAGGGATTTTGGGTAAAAAATTTGTAATGGTGGTTGACCTGTCCCGTTGCAAAAATGCCCGTAAATGTATTTCGGCCTGCCAGAAATGGCATTACCGCCCTGTGGAAACAGAATGGCTCACTGTAAAACTGATGAAAGACAGTGACAAAGCGGCGCCGTACTGGTTTCCCAAACAGTGCTTTCACTGCGATAACCCTCCCTGTGTAAAAGTATGCCCGGTAAATGCCACTTATAAAAGACAAGACGGATTAGTATTGATTGATAATGACAGGTGTATTGGCTGTAAATTCTGTATGGCTGCATGTCCTTATTCTACGAGGGTATTTAACTGGGATGAACCTGATCAGCCATTTGATATCCGCAATTTGGCCACTAATGCAGAAACTAACCTGCCGGCCAAAGTGGGTACGGTAGAAAAATGTGATTTCTGTCCGGACCGTGCAAGGGAAGGAATGCTTCCGCCATGTGTAGAGGCTTGTCCTAATGGAGTATTTTATTTCGGAGACGAAAATGAAGACACAGTAAGTAACGGCGAGGAAACCCTAAGCTTTAAACAATTGATCAAAGACAGGGCGGCTTACCGGTTCCAGGAAGAATTGGGTACCCAGCCTCGGGTTTATTATCTGCCACCTAAAGACAGGCAATTCCCTGTAGAAAGAGGATATGAAAATCTTCCGGATAACCTGAAAGAGCGATTCAAAGATGTGATGGAAGGAAATGACAAGAAACACTAATGGAATTTAACCAGTCTGTTTAACCAAGAATTAATTTTTTATGCATCTGAATAACTTACAACAAGAGGTTTTTGATCATCAACGGCCGGTTATTGAAAAGTTTGGCAAAAGAGCCACCTTCTTCTCTCTTTTCTTTCTCGCCGTTATTGGTGTGGGCATCTATGCACTTTACCTGCAGATTGCCAAAGGCCACTCTATTACCGGTATGCGGGATAATGTGGTTTGGGGTTTGTACATCGCCAATTTTATATTCTTTATCGGTATCAGTTATGCAGGAGCTGTTATCTCCGGTATCCTGCACATACTGCAGGTGGAATGGCGCAAACCCATCATCCGCATAGCGGAGATGATCACTGTAATCTCTACCATCATCGGTCCGGTGTTCATTTTACTTTGCGTAGGAAGACTAGACAGGCTTCACCACTTGTTTCTCTACCCGAGGCTTCAGTCACCTATAACCTGGGATGTGCTGGCTATTGGTACTTATTTTGTAGGCAGCGTTATATTCCTGTACCTGGCACTTATTAAAGACTTAGCTATTTACAGGGATGCTAAACTGAATGTTCCGAAATGGAAACAAAAGCTGTACAAAATAATGGCCATAGGCTACAGGGGCACTCACGGCCAAAAAAGACACATCAGAATATCTACCAACCTGCTTGCTATAATGATTATACCACTTGCCATCATCGTACACTCAGTATTGTCCTGGATATTTGGTATGACACTTCGCCCCGGCTGGCATAGTACCATCTTCGGGCCCTACTTTGTACTGGCCGCAATTTATTCCGGTACCGGTGTATTAATAATGGCCATGTGGGTATACCGAAAAATGTATAACCTTGAAAAATATATAACTGACAAACACTTTGTATACCTCGGTTATATAATGATGGTGCTGGGAGCAGCGTATGGTTATTTTACTTTTTCTGAATACCTGACCAGCTGGTACGGCTCCGAAAAATGGGATAGCGAAGTGGTTTCAAAATTGTTTAACCTGAATGAGTATGGCTGGTGGTTCCTGTTTGCTAACCTGGCGGGAATAATTTTACCAATTGCTATAGTAGCCATTCCCAAAACAAGAACTCCGACATGGATCACTATTGCCTCTTTCTTTATGGTCATTGCACTTTGGGTAAAACGCTACCTGATCATTGTTCCCACACTGGAGTCTCCATTATTACCCATGCAGGATACCCGGCATGAATATGTAAAATATTCCGCCACCTGGGTAGAATGGGCCTTAACCCTGGCAGGAATTGCAACCTTCTTCCTGTTCTTTACACTGATGTCAAAGTTTGTAACCATTGTACCCATTTCTGAATTCGGTGAAAAAGAACCCCATCACCTGCCTGCAGAAAATACTGAAACAAAAATTGCCAAAGCTTAATTAAACAGAATTATGAAAAGCATTTCAATTATAAAATCCTTCTTTTGGTCAATACTTTTATTACCCATGGCACTGCTGGGACAAACTGATACAACCCAACAACCGGCAGCACCTGCAGAAGAAGAACCTGAACTTATTTCACCGTCTATGGAATTTACCGGTGTACAAAAAGGCGACAACAGCATAGACCTGAAAGCCGCCCTCAAGGCTAAGGTTAATGGACAGCTTATTAACCTTTATAAAATGAAGGTTTCTTTTTTTCAGGTGGCAAACGAGACGGATATACCTCTTGGCTTTGTAATAACCGATGGTAAGGGTAATGCGGTTTTAAATGTAAAAGGTGATTCTTTAAAAACGGATGCCGAAGGTAAATTAAACTTCAAGGCTGTTTTTGCAGGTAACAAGGCTATGGATGCAGCAGAAGAAGTAACAGCCTTTAAAAGGGCTAAACTAATAATCACACCCGTAAAAGAAGACTCATTGCTCAGCGTACAACTTAAATTAGTTGATATTGGCAGCGGAAGTGAAAGCCCTGTACCGGAAGCCACTGTAGGTGTGTATGTGAAAAGATCATTTCTGCCATTAAAGCTTGGTGAAGGGACTACTGATGAAAACGGTGAAGCAACTATTGAAGTCCCCCAATCCCTTCCCGGTGACGCAAAAGGCAATATAACCCTAATCGGTAAGCTGGATGAAAATGAAATATATGGCAACCTCGAGGCTTCTGCAGTTCAATCCTGGGGAGTGCCGGTTTCAGACAAGCCGCAGGCATTACCCAGGGCATTATGGAGCACACATCCACCCATTTGGATGCTGATTACTTTTATTGTCCTGGTGGGTACTGTATGGGGACACTACCTGATTATAATCATACAGTTATTCAGGCTTCGTAAAGAGGAGCCCTCTCCTGATTCGCCACTGATAGACCCTATGTTTAAATAATTGAAAAATTATTTCTTTTTTGCAACTATTTTTTAAATTTATTACTCATTATAATAGAAAAAACAAACACATGAAAACAAAAACAACCTTATTGATTGTCAGCCTGATGGCATTTGGTTTATTTGCCTTTATACCCAAATCATTTGTGACTCAGGAACCATGGCCTGTTCCCGATGCTTATAAAAACAAAGTAAACCCGCTGAAAGGTGATGCTGCTTCTTTAACCGACGGAAAAGCTCTTTGGGGCCAGCACTGTAAATCATGCCACGGCACCAAAGGAAAAGGTGATGGGCCAAAAGCTTCCCAGTTAGATACTGATCCCGGCGACTTTACAAAAGCTTCTTTCCAATCACAAACTGATGGGTCCTTGTATTACAAAACAGAAAAAGGCCGGAAGGATATGCCTTCTTTCAAAACAAAAATTCCGGATCCCAATGATATTTGGGCACTGGTGAATTATATGAGAACAATGAAATAAAATTGTTTAACCTGCTCAAAAAAACCCGGTATTTTCCGGGTTTTTTATTTTATAAAATATTATTGACTTTGTTCATAGCCACAACTGACAGCCAACAGCTATAACCTTTAATTAATTACTGATATTTGCCCCGCCTGTATTAAACAGGTGTACTGCAATTGCCCTCATTATAGTATTTTACTTTCTAAAAAAGAATTTTATGTCCAACCAAACCAACTTCTTCACTATGGAAACAGCCCCGGCAAGGGCGGAACTGGAAACCTGGGTAAAACAAGTAGCTGCTTTCTGTGAATCAGATGCCATTCACTGGTGCGATGGAACCAAAGAGGAGTACGATGAAATGTGCCGGCTCCTGGTAGACAAAGGAACCTTCATCCCCCTGAACCCGGAAAAAAGACCCAACAGCTTTGCCTGCTTCAGCGATCCGAGCGATGTGGCCAGGGTAGAAGACAAAACCTTTATCTGCAGCCTGCGCAAAGAAGATGCAGGCCCCACCAATAACTGGATGGACCCGGTGGAAATGAAAAAGATACTCGAAGGCCTGATGAAAGGCTGCATGAAAGGCCGCACTTTGTATGTAATACCCTTCTGCATGGGACCCCTGGGCTCTACATATTCCCGCTATGGCGTACAAATCACCGACTCCGAATATGTGGTGGTAAATACCCGCATCATGACCCGTATGGGAAAAGAAGTAATGCCCTACCTGGAAAAAGAAGGCTATGTAAAATGCCTGCACTCCATCGGCGCACCGTTGCAGCCGGGACAAACTGATGTAACCTGGCCCTGCAACCCCAATGTGAAATATATCTCACACTTTCCTGAAGAAAGATCAATTGTTTCTTATGGCAGCGGATATGGCGGCAATGCATTGATG
>DASUDW010000036.1:0-2768 GCA_036275415.1 Chitinophagaceae bacterium
ATTGGCCTCACCTGGCTTATAATAACCGATGGTGGTTATCATTTCATTTATATCTACTTCGTTTTAGGCGGATGGCAGGTACTTAGTTTCCTCATTCATCTTTTTTCAGAAGCAAACTGGAAAAGTAACGTTCAACGCAAAGGATACGGCCTCACCCTATGCTGGATATTGGTGATCGGACTGGTCGGTTACCTGCTCTTGCTTTTGGAAGTACCCTTGATACTTTTCTACCTGATCGGACTGATATTGGTTTCACCGATAATGGCCACCTGGTATTTTATTATTAGTGTGCGGGAACTGCAAACCATACGGAACAGGGAGCTGGTACACCTTAAATAATATTGGTAGTTTTACACCATGAATCAAAAACTGACATTGGTGCTTGGCGCTTCCGACAATCCTTCCCGTTACAGCTATCTCGCTATAAAAAGGCTGCGCAGCCACGGCCACCCGGTTAAAGCCATTGGCAGAAAACACAGTTTTGTGGCTGATACCGAAATCATGACAGAGAAGAACCCGCTTGAAAATATTGACACCATTACCCTCTATCTGAATGCACAACACCAGCAGGAATACTATGACTATATTCTGTCACTTCAGCCAAAGAGAATTATATTTAACCCGGGGGCAGAGAATGATGAACTGGCTGAACTTGCCCGGAAAAAAGGAATAGCTACGATTGAAGCCTGCACCCTCGTCATGCTAAGTACAAACCAATATTAATCGTAGATCACCAACAGATTTTTTCGAAGTTTTACGATAAGGATCGGGTACTAGCCCCCGATTTTACATGATTTCTATATTCAAAGCTTGGAATCAAATTAATTTTTAACAAACCTTGCATCACCGTCCCCCCTGAAAACTGCAACCATAATCCAGGTTGCTGAACAATATCCTGTTGACTTTTAAAAAAGTTGAAATGAAAAACCGTATTAAAGCCGCATTATGCGCTGCTATGCTGTATGTCAGCATTAGTGCAGCTGCACAACAACCCAACATTCCGCTCAACGAGCCGGACCCCAACAAGCCTTTATTATTCAGCAACCTGCCTGATCGCATCCCGGTGAACATGGATAACCTGTCCCGTGCCATGGATTTTACTGTAGGCAACACAGTTAATCTGATGCTATCAGATGCAAACCAACTGGAAATAGATGGAATTGTAACCTCTACCGCCAGCAAGTACAACAACAGCATCCAAAGTGTGGTCATCAAATCCACCAACTACAATGGTGCTGCCTTTACCATCAGTAAAATAACGGATGCCAACGGCCAGGTAAGTTTTACCGGCCGGTTCATCAGTATGCAACATGGTGACCTTTTTGAACTTATTAGCGACAATAGCCGATATGTATTAGTAAAACGAAAATTTTATGACCTGGTAAATGAATAACTGACCCGTTTTTATTTCGTACCCAATCATCCTTAAGAAAACTATCATTTAAAATCCGCCTTGTTATGAAAAACTATTTACAATCCTGCCTTATGGCACTGCTACTGACAACAGCAGCAAGATCGTATGCACAGGTACCTGTGATGAGCAGCTTACCATCTGCCTCTGCGGTCATCTTCCTTGATTTTGACGGGCACACAGTAACCGGCACCAGCTGGAACTATTCCGGCCCGATTGTTTGCGGGGCATCCGGTTTAGCTACCACCCAAATGACAGAAATATTCAACAGGGTGGCCGAAGATTACCGGCCCTTCAATGTAAATGTAACCACCGATTCTACCCGGTTTATGGCCGCCCCGGCCAACCGAAGAATGCGGGTTGTTTTTACTGTAACCTGGCAGTGGTATGGATCTGCCGGTGGTGTGGCTTATGTAAACTCCTTTACCTGGGGCGATGATACACCTTGCTTTGTTTTCAATTCCCTGCTGAACAACAATACAAAGAATGTGGCAGAAGCCGCTTCACATGAAGCCGGCCACACACTGGGCTTATATCACCAGTCACGGTATGATGCCAATTGTGCAAAAGTATCAGATTACCATTCCGGCGCAGGGTCTGGTGAAATCGGCTGGGCCCCTATCATGGGTGTAGGTTATTATCAGAATCTCACCCTGTGGAACAGTGGCCCTAACCCGTATGGTTGTACTAATATTCAAAACGACCTCACCATCATTACAGCCAATAATGGTTTTACATTCCGCAATGATGATCATACTGCCACATTTAACACTGCCACCAATGCCAGCTTTGTCAATAACCAGTTTATCGTCAGCGGCGTAGTAGAAAGAAATACAGACCAGGACTTGTTTAGATTCACAATACCCACCACAGGCCGTTTCCGGTTAAATGCCATACCTTACAATGTTGGTACCGGCAACTCAGGATCGAACCTGGACCTGCAGGTAACCCTTTTCAATAATGCCCAAACGCAGTTGAACGTTTTCAATCCCGGAACCTTACTCAGTTCTGTAATTGATACCACCTTGAATGCAGGTACTTATTTCCTGCGAGTGGAAGGCAAGGGCAATATCTATGCGCCCAACTATGCAAGCCTTGGCTCTTACTCTTTGCAAGGCAACTTATCAGTGGGCGGAACCTTACCCTTACGAAGGCTTGAATTGACGGGAGAACTCTACGGAGATAAACACCGCCTCAACTGGCTGATTGATGCCGATGAGCAGGTAGTAGAGCAAATATTGGAAGTAGCTACCGATGGCCGCAACTTCAGCCCGGTTATACAGCCAGGCAACGGTGACCGTTCCTTCATGTACAGGCCCTATGTAGGTACTGCTGCCCAGTACAGGTTGTTCGTAAC
>DASUDW010000037.1:0-6254 GCA_036275415.1 Chitinophagaceae bacterium
TAAAAATTTTGAGCACTCCCATGATAAAATAATATTAACAGGAGATTTTAAAAGCGGAGACACTATCAGTGTTGCCGTTGTTTATAAGGGTGTGCCTGAAGATGGTTTGATTATTTCAAAAAATAAATTTGGTAAACGAACTTTCTTTGCAGACAACTGGCCGAACCGTGCCCACCACTGGATACCCTGTGTGGATGAC
Source organism: Chitinophagaceae bacterium (assembly GCA_036275415.1). GTDB lineage: Bacteria > Bacteroidota > Bacteroidia > Chitinophagales > Chitinophagaceae > JJ008. The sequence continues at coordinate 200 of DASUDW010000037.1, forward strand.
CCTGCCGATAAAGCAACCGTAGAGTTTTTTGTTTTTGCCCCGGATCATTATAAAGTAATAGCCAATGGTATGCTGATACAGGAAACACCTGTAAAAAACAACATGAAGCTTACACAATGGAAAGAAGAAGTACCGCTGCCAACAAAAGTGATGGTGATTGGTGTGGCAGATTTTGCAGTAAATCTATCCGGCATGGCTAATGGCTGCATACCGGTAACCAGTTGGGTATATCCTGAAAATATTGAAGGTTTCAGGGATTATGCCATTGCAAAAGATATCCTTCAATGGTTCATCAATTATATCGGGCCTTATGCCTATCCCAAACTGGCCAATGTACAATCCAAAACGATCTATGGTGGTATGGAAAATGCCGGAGCTATTTTTTATGCAGAGCATACCGTTAATGGCCAGCGCAGCGAAGAACGATTATTTGCCCACGAAATAGTGCACCAGTGGTTTGGCAATATGGCTACGGAAAAGAGTTTTGCCCATTTATGGCTTAGTGAAGGTTTTGCTACCTATCTCACCCATGTTTACCTGGAATCCAAATACGGAACAGACAGTTTGAATAGACGGATGCTGGAAGACCGGGAACAGGTACTCGATTTTGTAAAATATGCCCGACGGCCGGTAGTAGACAGTACTTCTGATTATATGTCGTTGCTAAATGCCAACAGCTACCAGAAAGGAAGCTGGGTGTTGCATATGCTGCGGCGGCAACTGGGTGATTCAGTTTTTCATAAAAGCATCAGGGATTATTATGCCCAATTTGCAGGTAAGAATGCGGATACCAGGGACCTGCAACGGGTATTTGAAAAAAACTCAGGTAAGAACCTGGAAAGGTTTTTTCAGCAGTGGCTGCACACAGCCATAAACCCGCAACTGGAAATTAGCTGGAAGTATATGCCGGGTAACCAAAAAGTGGAAATTACCATCAGCCAGTTACAGGCATCTGCGCCTTTTGAGTTCCCGCTTGAACTATCCATCAACCTGGGTAAAGGAAGACCGAAAGCGGAGAAACTCTATATTTCAAAAAAGAAAGAAACTTTTGTCTTAAATACCGGTCAAGTTGTAACCGGCATACTACCCGATCCCAATACTTCCTTACTATTTGAAGCAAAACTGATCCGCCAATAGCAGCTAAATACCACTTTCCGGTGTTTAACACATTAGCAATTTTATTTATCTTCCGCCCATGCTTATAAAAACATTTGGCAGTGCCGTGTATGGTGTTGAAGCCATTACCATCACCATTGAAGTGAACTGGATTGCCACACAGGGTAAAGACCCGATGATCGTGGGCCTTCCGGATAATGCCGTGAAAGAAAGTTTGCAGCGGATTGAAAGTACTTTTAAAACCAACGGTTACTCTTTTCCCCGTACCAAAGTGGTGGTGAACCTGGCGCCAGCCGATATCAAAAAAAGCGGAACAGCCTTCGACCTGCCCATTGCATTAGGCATACTGGGTGCATCAGAACAATTTGACAATGCGGACATACTTTCCAATTATGTGATCATGGGTGAACTGTCGCTTGACGGTGAGATTAGGCCCATTAAAGGTGCTTTGCCTATTGCCATCCAGGCAAGAAAAGAAGGATTTAAAGGACTTATTGTTCCCAACGTAAATGCCCGGGAGGCCGGCATGGTCAATAACCTGCAGGTGTATGGCGTAACGCATATCAAAGAAGTAATTGATTTTTTTGTGAATGGAGAAAAGGGGCTTGAACCTGTTGTGGTGAATACAAGAGAAGAATTTTTTAATGCACAATACGATTTTGAAATTGACTTTGCCGATGTAAAAGGACAAGAAAATATTAAAAGGGCATTGGAAATTGCAGCGGCCGGCGGGCATAATGCTATTCTGATCGGCCCGCCCGGTGCCGGTAAAACGATGCTGGCAAAACGATTGCCGACCATCCTGCCACCTCTCTCTTTGCAGGAAGCACTGGAGACAACTAAAATTCATTCTGTGGCAGGCAAACTGCCGGAGAATGCCACATTGGTTTCCAAAAGACCATTCCGTTCACCACATCATACTATTTCGGATGTAGCATTGGTGGGTGGTGGTGGTGTACCGCAACCCGGTGAGATTTCATTGGCGCATAATGGTGTGTTATTCTTAGATGAATTACCTGAATTCAAAAGAACCGTTTTGGAAGTAATGCGCCAGCCGATGGAAGAACGAAGGGTAACTATCTCCAGGGCAAAAGTGGCGGTAGATTTTCCTGCCTCTTTCATGTTAATTGCTTCGATGAATCCATGTCCATGCGGTTATTACAATCACCCCGAAAGAGAATGTACCTGTCCGCCGGGTACTGTTCAGAAATACCTGAATAAAATTTCCGGTCCGCTGCTCGACCGTATTGACCTGCATGTGGAGGTAACACCGGTTGCTTTCAGTGAATTGTCGGCAATAAAACCACAGGAAAATTCAGGCAGCATCAGGGAACGGGTAATGCAGGCGAGAGAAATGCAGGCTGAACGATACAAAGACAACCCCGGTATTTACTGCAATGCACAAATGAGCAGTAAAATGCTGAAGGAAATATGTGTCATTAGCACAGTGGGTGCCAACCTGCTGAAGGCAGCCATGGAAAAACTGAACCTTTCTGCAAGGGCCTATGACCGTATATTAAAAGTTTCCAGGACCATTGCTGATCTTGCCGGCAGCAACGATATAAAACCGGAACATTTAGCAGAAGCCATTCAATACCGGAGCCTTGACCGGGAAGGCTGGGCGGGGTAATGCAGGAGTCGGGAGTCAGGAGTTATTAGTCAATAGCAAGTTATTTTCTCCTCCTTACTCAAGACACCCGATGCTGAACTAAGTTGTCTTTTTTCCCGAACTTGTACGATGTTTGCACATTGATACAATTTCGCTTTCACCTCAACTCTAAATATGAAGATATTATTTCATTACCTGAAGCCTTATAAATTACTGGTTGGACTGGTATTGGTACTAGCTGCAATCAATATTGGGTTTTCGTTGGTTGATCCTATCATTTTCGGAAAGCTGGTTAACCTTGCCAATCATTTTGCCAATCATAAAAATGAATATGATGCTAACCGGTTTTTCTGGTCTTTTAAAGAAAATCCGCATTACGGTGTAGCAGCTTTATTGCTTGCCTCCATTTCTGTTGCGATGATCAGTCGGATTGCTAAAGCCTTCCAGGATTATTTCCTGAACCTAATTACACAAAAATTCGGCGCTACCGTTTTTACCGAAGGCTTACAGCATGCCATGAAACTCCCTTACCAGGAATTTGAAGATGCAAGAAGCGGAGAAACCTTAAGCGTACTGCAAAAAGTAAGGATCGATACAGAAAAATTTGTAGCCTCTTTCATCAATATCCTTTTCCCGGTAATTGTGGGAATACTATTTGTAGCAGTTTATGCTTTTCGTATTGACTGGCGGTTGCCGCTTATTTATTTCGGCGGTATTTTTCTTTTAACGATCATCTCTAACTTGTTGAGTAAAAAAGTAAAAACGATTCAGAAAAAAATTGTGGGGCAAACCACTGCACTCGCCGGTGCCACCACCGAATCATTGCGCAATATTGAATTGGTGAAAAGCCTTGGGCTTACACAACAGGAAGTTTCCCGGTTAAACAAAAACACCTTCAGGATACTTGGCCTGGAATTGACCAAGGTAAAACGCATCCGCAGTATCAGTTTTATACAGGGAACTTTTGTAAACACATTGCGGCAAGTGATCCTCTTCATGCTGCTCTGGCTGATCTTTGGCGGAGAAATGGATGCCGGTCAACTGGTGACCATGCAGATCTTTTCCTTCTTTGTATTTGGGCCTTTACAGGAAATCGGCAATATCATCCTTACTTATCGTGAAGCCCAGGCTTCGCTGGATAATTTTGCCAACCTGATGAAGAAAGCCCCGGAACCAATGGCGGCCAATCCCAAACACCTGGGTGTAATTCAAACGCTGGAGTTTGACCATGTGGCCTTCAAACACCAGACGGCCAGCCAGAATGCCATCAATGATATCAGTTTTAAAGTAAATACCGGTGAAACCATTGCTTTTGTTGGCCCATCCGGTTCAGGTAAAACAACGTTGATGAAACTGCTGGTGGGTTTGTACCGCCCGCAGGAAGGGAGCATTCTTTACAACGGAATGGACGAAAACAATATTGATTTTGAAGACCTGCGTAACCAGATCGGATTTGTGACGCAGGATACACAATTATTTTCCGGAACTATCAAAGAGAACCTGTTATTCGTCAATCCTACAGCAAGCGATGCTGAGTTGGAAGATGTATTGAACAAAGCATCTTGTCAAAATCTGCTGACCCGTGCTGAGAAAGGATTAGAAACAATGATCGGGGAAGGAGGATTAAAATTATCCGGTGGCGAAAAACAGCGTTTATCTATAGCCAGGGCCTTACTGAGAAAGCCCAAACTGTTGTTGTTTGATGAAGCCACCTCTGCACTCGATTCATTGACGGAGGAGGAAATTACGGATACCATCCGGGAAATATCCCGAAGCGGCCAGCAGATAACCATCCTGATTGCACACAGGCTCAGCACCATCATGCATGCAGACAGGATCTATGTACTGGAAAGGGGCGATGTAGTGGAGACAGGCAATCATGAATCACTATTAGCCGAAAAAGGATTGTATTACGCCATGTGGCGCCAGCAGATCGGCGAAAGAAAACCAAAAATCACAGCAGCTTAATATGGGCATCTTTTCTTTTTTATTTGGCACCGGCGCTTCCTCTGTAAAGAAAGCTTTGCAGCAAGGAGCTATTATTATTGATGTAAGAACACCCCGTGAAAATGATAATGGCCGGATTCCTGAATCCATCAATATTCCGCTTGAACGAATTGCTGCCAGTGAGCAACGCATTAAAGGCATGGACAGACCTGTCATATTTTGCTGCACCGACGGATCTAGAAGCAAAAAAGCAAGGGATTTGATGGCAGCCAGGGGGATGAAAAATGTGTATGCCGGAGGAAACTGGATGAAGTTACTGGAGCTGGTAAAAAGTCTGTAATATCAGGGATTCACTTTTATTTTCACCGAACGGGTGGTATTATTCAATCCATGATCTTCAAAACTTACTACAACGGCGTAATTGGACACTATGGCAACTGATACTGTGTGATTGACCGTAAAACTGTAATCCTTCACCCCATGAATCTCATAGGCCTGTTGTTTTAACGTTTCACCGTTGGCATCATTGATCAATTTTACGCTGCCGCGATACAAACCTGATTCATCTGTTATGCGGCCGGTAATGCTGATAGTATTCCCGTTGCTGAATTGCTGATCTGCTACCGGCGTATTAATCGTTAACACCGGCGCTACCGTGTCTTTATCGTTGACGATATGCAGGTTATCATCTGAGGCGCTTCCTTTAGAACAGGCAATGACCGCCATCATGCTAATAACCAATAGTGTCAATAGTATAGTTCGTAAAGTATTCAAAGCCGTTAAAATTAAGGTTCTTTCTTCTCATTTACACCGGATAACAGGCCCGAGAAAAAACCTGATTTATCAAGTTCTTCAATATCACTGAGCTCCAATTCAAGCGCCTTGGTACTTTGTGTTATTTCCACCAGCGAAATAACCAGTGAAATTAAAAGGCTGAGCAGTGCTGTTGCAAAAATATAACCGGAAATACCTGTCCATTGGCTATAGATACTATACATGGTGAAAACGGAGCAAACAAAACTGAACACCCCCAACCCCTGCATATACCTCACCAACCGTAACCGGTAACGAAGGCTCCGGATCTGCTGAACAAGAATATTATTCTCTTTTCCTTTCTGGTATTCATCGTGCAATTTTCTGACTACACTGGCCAGAGCCAGAAAACGGTTGGTGTACGCCAATAACAATAAACTGATAGCCGGAAACAAAAGCGCCGGGGTATTGATGGTAATTTCCATGCTGCAAAGTAACTGTAAAAAAGAAACCCTGCCGCAGGGACAGGGTTACTTCTGTTTACTTTTTGGAAGAGAATTCCAGCGGCACATTCAATTTCACAGAAAAATTTCTTCCCATATTAAATACACCGGTTCTGCCGGTAACCCT
>DASUDW010000038.1:0-3587 GCA_036275415.1 Chitinophagaceae bacterium
GCCGTACAATCCTAGCAAATGCCTGTAAAAAGACATATAACAGAACAAGACGGCGTATTCTTTATCACTTTTCTTTCCACGCCGTTATAAAACTGAAATATAATCTTACTCATTTTTCATATCCCTATTTTGTAACTTGCATAAAAGTTCTTTGAGAGGGGGATTTATATCCGTTCGGGTTAATAATGGCAGGCATATCTTCTAAGGCTTTGAACTTCGGAGACCCTGTAAATAAAGAAAAAACATTTCAGGGGCAGCGATTTGATGATGAGTTTAATTTAAACTGGGTACAGTTCAAATGGCGAAATCATGACTCGCAGATTGGGAGGTTTATAGAAATAGATCCGTTATCAGAAAAATATGAATATAACTCCACTTATGCATTTAGTGAAAACAAAGTAACCTCTCATGTTGAATTAGAAGGATTAGAAGCGGCATCAATAATTGTATCAGGTTCCAATTGTAATTGTGATGCCAGTGATATTGCTAAGGGATATAATCAGGGTTTAGACAGAGGGATGCCTGTTGTTGCAGCAGTTTGGGGAAGTTATATGACATTGGGACTAACTTCTACTCTAACAGGGGTATCAATAAGTACATTATTTAAGTTTGGGGCAACTGGAGCTACTGTAAATGCAGGGTTCTCGGCTTTGCAAGGCGAAAGCGGATATGAAATATTTAAATCTGCCGTTTCTGGATTCATCAGCGGGTCAGTGTTAGGAGGGCTGGGCGCTACATCTGGCGTTTTAACCGCAGGTACTGCTTCTGGAATAGCTGGGGAAACTACTAATCAGGTGTTGGATAATATGTTTGGCAAAGGAAGCGGGTTTGACTTAAAAAAGATAGCAGCGAGTGGATTAATAGGGGCTTTAGCAAATGTAGTTTCTAGTTCTGTTATAAATAAAGTAAATAGCATATTAGACCAAAAGTTGGCCAGTGAAATCGCTTCCACCCAAACTTCAGCATATAGAGAAACCATTAAAGCAGCGATAAAGCAGGACGCACCAAATATTGGCAATAGGGCATTAGGCAAGGCCATTAATCAAAGAATTAGACAGGTGCAACAGCTTTTAAGAAATCAAACTAACTTGGAAAAGGCAGCAGTAAAGACAGCGGTTGAAAGAAGCATTGATTATATGCAAGACCAAGCTAATAAGATACCCCACTAATAGAATAAGAATTGTATGAATAGCAAGCTCACATATTGGTTTGTGTTAATCATATCACTATTGCTGATTTTAGGGAACATTTTTGTTTTAATAAAAGATGTAGGATTTTTTATCACTAGAAGGGAAACTTTAGCCAGAATCATATCAATTAAAAAACCATTTGATTATAACATCCAACTCACTTACTATAACGATTATCGTAGGGAAGATTTTAATACTACTGTTAAACTCAAGAGAAGTTATCAAGATAAAATAGAAGCGTTTGGCGAGTCTGTGTCTATTTATTATTCAAGATTATTCCCTCACGATGTGTATATTCTGAATTGCAAAGTTCCACGGAAGGGGATAATAGCATTAGAGTTTATAATGTTATTGATATTTTGCGTTGGTTTTAAATCGGGGTTTGATGGAGTGCGGAGGCAGTGAGTCATTTATTACCTCTTGTATCTGCTGCACATATGCAGCAAAAGCGATACAGATGCAGCGAATCTGCTGCATAAAAACATTTCTTCCCGTCCGAGTGTCCGTTGCACTTCACAGGCGAGTGTCGGATGGCGATGTGAGCTGGCTTTGTGGCACTCGCCGTACAATCCTAGCAGAATGCTGTAATTAGCCAAAGCCTGTAAAAAGACAAATAACAGAACAAGACGGCGTATTCTTTATGATCTTTCTTTCCCGCCGATATGAAACTGAAGTATAATCTTACTCATTTTTCATATTCCTATTTTGTAAATTGCATAAAAGTTCTTTGAGAGGGGGATTTATATCCGTTCGGGTTAATGATGAGTGGGATCAGCGATAATGCATTAAACTTTGGGCAACCTGAAAATAAGTACAAGTATAATGGCATTGAAAAAGAGAATGAATTTGAACTTGGGATTTATGATGCCCAGTTACGAGAATTAGATGGGCAAACAGGCAGGTGGTGGCAGATTGACCCAAAGATTGAAAGTATGGAAATGTGGTCACCCTATGCTTCCAACTATAATAATCCAATATTATATAGCGACCCATTAGGAGATGAGCCGGAATGTTGCGGTGGATTTTTTGTTGATATTGTTGATGGATTTGTAGATAAGGCAAAAAGTACGTGGTATGCAGTTACCCATCCGAAAGAAACAATTACAAATGCTTTTAGCGCTGAAGGCCTTAAGAATAATTTATTAAATACTGTAAGTTTTGGATTCTACAGCGATGCAAAAACATTAGTAACGGATGGACCTGGTAAATTCATTGGTGGAAAATTATTTGATGGAGTTGCATATGTTATAACTGATGGCATTGCTAAGAATGTCAAACTTAAACCAGGAGAGGTTAAGATACCTGAGGTAAAGGCAGTTGTTGCTGCTGAGAAAAAAGCTGCAGGCAGCACTGATTTTGTTGTTACTGAAAATGGTACTGCTATACCTGTTCCGAACGGAGCTAAGGGGCCAACTGCACCAAATAAAGGTTCCGGCATGTCTTATCAGGGGGGTTCTGGCGGAAAAGGAATGGATAAGAAGGTTACTGGTGTTAGAATAATGGATGCTAATAAAAATCAAGGGAAAAGAGTTAACTACATGAATAAAAATGGGCAAACAGTAAACCCTCAAACAGGCAGAACAATATCAAATAAAGATAAAAGTGGACATATCCCTATTGAATAAAAAAATCATAATGCAATGGAAAACCCATTTATAGTATTAAAGGACCAACAGCTAAGTAGTGTAGTTTTTATTCAAGATTATTTGCAACTTGATTTTGATGGGTATACAGTAACCTGTTATGACTGGCCCATGGTCATTCTTTTAGATGGCAAATTTGCAATTAACGACAAAGAATATAGAAATGTATTATGCTCTTTAATTGCAAAAAAAGTTAATGAAATATCTTTTATTGAAGACGAAATGTTGTCTATTGGTTTTCAATCTGGTGAAAAAATAGAAATTAATCTCAAAAATGCAAATGGGGAAGTCATTTATTTTACAACCCCTGAGGGTGAATGGTCTTCTATCTAAAGGATTTTTTGTTCCTACCCAGCGTTTCCGCCACCCTACCCGTAAACTTTCCTGCCAATGTCTGCCCGTTTTTCAAAATCCGATTTTGTAAATTGCATAAAGTTCTTTGAGAGGGGTGTGTATATCCGTTCGGGTTAACAATGAGTGGGATTAGCAGCAAGGCGCTTGCGTTCAGTAAAGAAAACAAAAAGGGTTATGCTGGGAATGAAATTCAAAACAAGGAATTTAGTGACGGAAGCGGATTGGATTTTTATGATTTTAATGCAAGGACATATGACCAGCAAATTGGAAGATTTTTACAAATAGACCCCTTAAGTGAGGAAGACGACCAAGAAGATTGGAGCCCATATCATTATTCGTATAATAACCCAATATCCTTTAGTGATCCCGATGGAAAGCTTCCGGTTATTCCATTAATATG
>DASUDW010000039.1:0-3176 GCA_036275415.1 Chitinophagaceae bacterium
AATAATAGTCTTTTCATATAAGCAGCATTATAGGCTGCTTAACAAAAAAACCTTTTAAATGTTGAGGAAAAATCGATAAAAAAGATAGTATTTAATCCTTGCCGGTCATTTTTTCTTTACCCAGCCTAAATCTTAAGCCAATGCCAAAATTGCTGTCATTCAGGTTGCCGCTGAATTGCTCTCCGCCGCTATTGGCAAGTAATGCCTGTAAGCTAAAACCCAGTTGAGGCATGTTGTTCAGGAAAAAATCGGTTTTCAGGAAAACTTCGAAATTGAAAGTACTAAGGTTATTGTCAATTGGTAGTTGCCTGGATTCTCTTTCCTGCCTTGTATAATCTGTTTTTATATCATTAAAATTCAGAGAGTACATTTTGATGCCACTGCCCAGGTGTACATTCTTGGAAATAAAATAGACAGAAGGCTGAAAATAAATTTTAGACACATTATGGTCATAATAGCGGCCGCCTGGCACTAATAAAGAATTAAGCTCATTGGCTCTGTATTGTCCAAAGCCGGCGCCAAGGCCCAGTTCAACAAATAGGTTATTGTCCCCGGACAAGGATTTGAAATAAGCTATACCGGTTTCGGTAATATTCCTTTTATAAGAGTAAACAATGTTTTTGGTACCGTTTTCTTTTGAGCCTCCTTTTTCATCAGAATTCATATAGGATGCCTGCAAAGCAAGAAAGGGCGTTAAGGCAAAAGATCCTTGTGCCTGTATGCCATTTACAGACTGATGAGGTGAAGCCCCGTCGCCAATTTCATAGGAATTAGCCGAACTGCTGCCTGTACTGTAATAAAAGTTCCCGTTAAACTCGCCTTTACTCCGGTGCATACCAGTATTAGCCAAAGTAGGCGTATGCTGAATGAATGCAGATGTAGTGCAGGAATAAAGAGCAATAGCCGCAAGGCAGCTCAAAAAGGAGATTTTCATACTATTTTTTTCCGAGCTAAAGTTACCGTAAGATGCTGCCCGGGTAAATGATAAATGTCAAGAACAGCACAGTATAATATTTTTTATATAGAGTGTAAATCATCTCTTTCAACATTGTTCTGGCTAACTTTGTAGTACAATACTTTTTTTATGGAAGCATATGTAAGATCCACCCTGCACCATGGTGTTATTACAATAGAATTTTATCATCCTCAGAGTAATTCATTGCCCGGAAAGATCCTGGAAGAACTGGCACAGGCTATACACGGGGCCGGAAATGACGATTTAGTAAAGGTGATTATTCTGCGGAGCAGCGGCGACAAAACATTTTGCTCCGGCGCCAGTTTTGATGAACTGGTGGCGATTAAAAATAAAGAGCAGGGACTGGAATTTTTCAGCGGCTTTGCCAAAGTGATCAATGCGATACGTATTTGTCCAAAATTTGTGATAGGTCGGATACAGGGCAAATGTGTGGGTGGGGGAGTCGGGCTTGCCGCTGCATGTGATTATGCCATTGCTACAGAAGCTGCGGATGTAAAATTGAGTGAACTGGCGGTAGGCATCGGTCCTTTTGTAGTAGGTCCGGCCGTAGAAAGAAAAATCGGGAAGGCAGCCTTTACTACCCTGGCTATAGATGCTACTATGTGGCGCAATGCTGACTGGGCCCGCAGAAAAGGCTTATATTCTGAAGTGCATCCGGGTATTACTGAATTGGATGAAGCTATCCGAAAACTGGTGCATTCATTGTCACATTCCAGCCCGGAAGCAATGGCCGAAATGAAAAAGATGTTCTGGAAAGGAACCGAAGACTGGGACAAGTTACTTTTAGAAAGGGCAGCCATTAGCGGCAAACTTGTTTTAAGTGATTTTACCCGCCATGCTATTGAGAAATTTAAAAGCTCCAGGAATCATAAAGGAGCCTAAGCCATGCATCCAACTTTTCATGAAGGGAACTTTCAGCAGTTGTGTGATGTACTGGCCCGGAAAGACAAAGACCTTCGTTCTATCATTCGGCAGCATGGCTATCCGCCCATGTGGACGAGGCCCAATACTTTTCAAACACTGATACTGACCATACTGGAACAGCAGGTGTCGCTGGCGGCTGCGTATGCTGCCTTCCGGAAACTGAAAGAGAAAGTGGGTTTTGTAACTCCCCATAAAATACTCCGGCTTTCTGATGAAGAAATGCGGGCCTGCTACTTTACCCGTCAAAAAATGGGCTATGCCCGTCACCTTGCCGAAGCCGTGATCAGCAAACAAATTAGCCTGAGAAAACTTTCCTTTTTATCGAATGAGGAAGTGAGGCAAGAGATGATCCGTTTAAAAGGTATTGGCAACTGGACCATTGATGTGTACCTGATGCATGCTTTGCAAAGAACAGATTTATTTCCCCTCGGAGACATAGCATTGGTAAACAGCCTGAAAGAAACCAAACAACTTCATCCGCATATCAGCAAAGAAGAAATGCTGTCTATTGCCGAGCCCTGGCGTCCATACCGTACCATTGCCAGTATGATTTTGTGGCATAGTTATATAAAAAAGAGAAACATCAGACTTCAGGGATGAGTTAGATGTTTAAACCGCCACATACACTCAACGTTTGTCCGGTGATATAGGAAGAAAGATCCGATGCCAGGAAAAGAGTCGCATTGGCAATATCTTCCGCAGATGCAAACTTACCAAGGGGTATGCCGGCCTTGTATTTATCGGCCGCTTCCCCTTCTTTTAAATAAGAGGTCATATCCGTTTCAACAAAGCCGGGTGCAATGGCATTGCAACGGATATTGCGGCTGCCCAGTTCTTTGGCTACAGATTTGGTAAAACCGATAATACCTGCTTTACTGGCTGCGTAACTGCTTTGACCTGCATTTCCAATTTCACCAATGATAGAGCTCATGTTAATAATAGAACCACTCTTTGCTTTCATCATAGGGCGGATGACCTGCTTGGTCATATAAAAAACACTGTTCAGGTTTACCTGTATCACATCATTCCACTGCTCGGGGCTCATACGCAGTAATAGGTTGTCTTTTGAAATACCTGCATTGTTGACACAGATATCTACCGTGCCAAATTCTTTCAGCACATCATTTACAAAGGTTTCACATTGTGCAAAGTCGCCGGCATTACTTTTATAAGACTTTGCTTTTACCCCCATTGCTGTAAGCTTTGTTTCTAAAGCGGCTGCTTTTTCAGCACTGCTGTCACTTACATAAGTGAAGGCCACATTGGCGCCATGTTC
>DASUDW010000040.1:0-4010 GCA_036275415.1 Chitinophagaceae bacterium
ATCACCCAGGGCCAGGTAGGTTTTAGCAGTGGAATAAACAGGCGGAAGAGAACTGCCCGTACCCGGTTGCTTTTTACTGCAGCCGGCTAATACAATCAGGATTACTAAATACCGCAACATGCTTTGTATTACAGCTGCTGCAAAAGAAAGTTCGATTGATTTGACCCTACTCTGCCTTCACCTCCACTTTAAACTGGCTGCCTCCTGCGGCGGTGACAAAGATCAGGCCCCGCTTGCCGTCTTCCCTTTCGAAGAGGAAGCAACGCTGGTAATAATCAGGGCTGTTGCGTACCACGGCAAAATGCGAGAAGGAATTGACGGATAGATAACCGGTCATCCGTTTCAGGTCGGCAGCGGTTTTACATTTATCAAACTGGTCACGGTCAAAGCTGCTGGCGACCACCCTGGTTTGGGTTCCCCAAAGCGAGGCCGGTACTTTTTCATTATCCGGCTTCAGGTTATACCATTCAATCACCGGCAGTTTGTCTGTTTGGGTAGCAAATAGTCCCAGGTCCAGCACTGTTTTTACTTCACCGGCAGCTGTGGCCGTATAGGCTTTGCTGTTTTTTATACTGAGATAACAAAGGCTGTCGGGGTGCATGGTGGCGGAAAAGGTTTTCAGGATTTGGCCCCATCCGGTAAGGGTAATGACAAGGGCAAGTATGGATAAGCTGAATTTCATATTGGTTGTTTGATACAACAATATATACGTTTTCCGGCATACCGTTTTATGAGATTAGTTGCGGCGTATTAACACCTGTGGAAAGTACTCTGCTCCTTTACTGTTTGTATTCTGATTTATTTTATTCACCTTTAAGTACTTTATAAACCACACAACAGCTTATGATAAATCTACAAAGGCACTGTCTGCTATTAATTTTAACAGCAGCAGTTGCAGCAGGTGTAAAGGCCCAGGTTAGTATTACCAGCACTACTACTCCTTACACACAAAACTTTAATACCCTGAGAGCCACCTCCGGCACCTCCAGCACCCTGCCCACGGGGTGGCGATTGCTGGAAACGGGCAGCAATGCAAATACTACCTATGCAACCGATGCGGGCAGCAGTACTACAGGGAATACGTACAGCTATGGTACAGGAACCAATACCGAAAGAGCTTTGGGTTGCCTGCAATCCGGTTCGCTGATTTCTACATTGGGTGTGCAGGTTCGTAACAGTACCGGTCAAACGATAACGTCGGTTACTATTACTTATACCGGTGAGCAATGGCGTTGCGGCACTGCCGGAAGAACAGATCAATTGGATTTTCAATACAGTCTCAATGCCACTTCACTTTCCAGTGGCACCTGGACAGATAATAATACGCTGGACTTCGCCTCTCCTTCTACCGCCACTATTGGGGCCAAGGATGGCAATGCTGCTGCCAACAGGGCCGTTAAAACAGCTACCATCACCGGATTAAATATTGCCAACAACGCCATCTTCTGGTTGCGTTGGTCCGATTTTGATGCCAGTGGCGCCGATGACGGTCTGGCGATTGATGATTTTTCGCTGCAACTGAATGGCGGAGACATAACCCCTCCTGCAGCTACAGCATATAACCCCGCCAATGGGGCTACGAATATTGCACTCAGCGGTAACCTGGTGATCACTTTCAGTGAGAATATTGTTAAAGGCGCAGCCGGAAATATAACTGTAAAAAGAAGCAGTGATAATGTAACCGTACAAACTACGGCTGTTACTGCAGCGTCCGTTGTTGTAAGTACGAATACTGCTACCATTCCGTTCAGCGGACTGGCTTACAGCACCGGTTATTATATCAATATTGATAATGGTTCCTTCCGGGATGCGGCCGGAAATAATTATGGTGGCATCAGCAATGCAACAACCTGGGGCTTTACAACAGCCGCATCGCCGCCACCTGCTGTATCAGCCAGTCCATCTACGCTGGCATTCGGGTATATACCCGCAGGTTCTTTGTCGGCTGTGCAAAGTTTCAGTTATACCACCGCCAACCTGACGGCGGGTCTTACGCTTTCGGCACCAGCTTCTTTTGAAGTGTCAAGGGACGGGGCATCCTTTGCTGCTTCTGTCAACTATACACTGGCAGAAGCCCAGGCTGGGCAAACGGTATTTGTCCGGTTTGCACCGGCAGCGGCCAATACCAGCTATTCCGGTACCATTAATTTCAGCAGCACCGGTCTGAACAGCAATGCAGTTTCTGTAAGCGGCAACAGCAACACCCCTCCACCGGCAACGGACACCCTGAAAGTGGTGAACTGGAATGTGGAATGGTTTGGCGGCTCTCTTGGCCCCACAGATGATAACCTGCAGGAACAAAATGTGAAAACCGTGATGCAAAACATCAATGCTGATGTGTATGGGCTGGGAGAGATCGTAAGTATTGCCCGTTTGCAAAATATCGTCAGCCAGATGCCCGGCTACAGTTTGGTGGTTTCTGATTTCTGCTCCAACGGCACTACGGCCAGCAGTTGTGCCAGCGCCCAGAAACTGGCCTTTGTATACCGTACTTCCAAAGTAACCAGCCTCCGCACCTATGCCATGCTGAAAAATGGCAGCGCCAATGCCAGCTACAACTGGAGCAGCGGCCGCTTCCCTTACCAGATGGAAGCTGATGTAACGCTGAACGGCAGCACCAAACGCATTCAGTTCTTCATGATACATGCCAAAGCCAATACATCTGACTATGTAGTGAGTTATAACCGCCGCCGTGATGGCGCAAAGGAAATGCATGATTCGCTCAATGCACAATACAGCGCCGGCAACTGGATCGTAATGGGTGATTACAATGACGACCTCGACAGAACAATTACCACACAGGTGGCGCCGGATACTACTACTTCGTTTATTTCTTTCAAAAGTGATGCAGCCTTTTTCCCGGTTACGCTTCCGCTGAGCCTGGCCGGACTTAAATCAACTGTTTCCTATAATGATGTAATTGATCATGTAACGATTGGCACTGAAATGAACCAGTACTATGTGGCCGGTTCAGCTAATATTCTCCGGACCCAGGTGGAAAGCTGGATCCCTAATTATGGTACCACCACCTCCGATCATTACCCGGTTCTTTCCAAATATGTATGGAGCGGTGCTGCCCTGCGTACACCTGAATGGGTGAGCATCAAGCAGCCGCAAACAACCTACAGCCTGAAAGCCGTAACAGTCTCTTCCCGTCTTGATATTTACCTGACGGATAAGCAGGCCCAGCCTACTCAACTTCACTTGTTGGATATGAACGGCAGGGTGCTGGCACAGGCAAGGGTGCAGACCGTGAACGGTACAGTCATGTTATCCATAAATACAGGATCGCTTAGCAGCGGTATTTATATTGTTAGGGCACAAAATTATAGTGGCTTATTAACGCAACAGGTATTGATCAGACGATAAGAAAATTACAACGTCATGTAAAAAGCCTGTTCTGATTCAGAACAGGCTTTTTTATTGCCTTTGCCACTACGGCCACCAATAGGGTACCCGGTGATAATAATAAACCGCAGGATATCTTTTTATACAGTGTATCGGGCGGATCCATAAAAAGGGTGAGTACCAGTGCCGGTAACAGCGATACAGAAGGCGATAGCCCGATTGGACAAGGTGAAAAACCAGGAATAAGCTATGACGGGAAATGGATTGCCTGTAATACCAATGCTACCAACCCGGGAGTACCGAAAGGAAACATCATCATTCAAAATACAAATACCGGAGAAGTTGTACCCATCATTGCTATTACAGCAGGCAGTACAGCCCGTCCCATGCTTTCGGCTACTGGTGCCTATGTTGTGGCAGGCTGCAGTAAGAAGTATGATTCCCGCTTTGCTTCTTCCGGCATATTTTTCTTTAACACAGGTAAATAGCGGCAGACAACACAAGTCGTTCTATTCTTTTCGGACAGGCAGATAAAAGATGTGGTACAGGCAATTTTTATTTGAAGAAAGGCTGCGGCTTTTTTACGTATGTTTATAAGATGAGACTTATCCTTTTTCTTTTTTTTCTTCTGATAAATTTTTCGCTGGTTTCCGCACAGCCAT
>DASUDW010000041.1:0-6298 GCA_036275415.1 Chitinophagaceae bacterium
TTTAAGTTATGAAGCTTTTTTGGAAAACCCCTAAAACACACCCAAAAACAAATGGTGCTCCCCCTGCTGGACTTGAACCAGCGACCCTCTGATTAACAGTCAGATGCTCTAACCAACTGAGCTAAGGAGGAATACCTTTCCGCTTTGAAAGCGGGCAGCAAAAATAGGGATTTTAGGTTTTTCAACAAGCTATTCACCACCAATTTTAGCGGAAAATGTTCCAAAAACCCCTGGCCTCATCCTGCCCAATATAAACCCCGTCTTCTCTTACTTCCACCGGCCAGTTTTTAAGGTAATAGCCCTCGCCGCTTACATTCCTGCCGTTTTTAAGGTCAAACTTATAGCGGTGTAGCGGGCAAACCACATTTCCCAGCGCATCAATATAACCATCTGCCATACTGCCACCGGCATGCGGGCATTTAGGAGAAAATGCAAACAACCTCTCCTTAAAAAGACCTATACAGACCTTTTTATCCCGGAAATCAACCGTTGCGATATTATTGCTTCCGAAATTCAGTTCGTTAATATGATCTGCAATTTTATGCCAGGTAAGGGATTGGCTCATGGTTCTGATTCCCTTTTAATAGATGAATTCTGTTTTGTAGGGATAGCGGATGCGGTAGAGTTCCCTCACTTTGTGCAATATCGTTTGCCGTAAGGCCTCCAGGTTCCGTTTTTCGGTAGCTGCAATAAACACCGCATTGCCATTAGTTTCCCTTTGCCATCTTTCATACAGGTCTTCCAGAATTTCTTTTTTAGTGCTTTCGTCCAGCCATTCATCAAAAGTGGTTTCCTCATACAAGTCCATTTTATTAAAAATGGTGAGGGTGGGTTTGTCAAATGCATTCAGCTCCTGCAATGTTTTATTCACTACGCCCAATTGATCTTCATAAGCCGGATGGGAAATATCCACTACATGCAATAATATATCGGCCTCCCTTACCTCATCCAATGTACTTTTAAAGCTCTCTACCAGGTGATGCGGCAGCTTACGGATAAACCCTACAGTGTCACTTAATAAGAAAGGGGTGGTTTCAAATACTACTTTGCTGGTGGTAGTATCAAGTGTGGCAAACAATTTATTTTCAGCAAATACATCTCTTTTACTCAGCAGGTTCATGATGGTGGATTTCCCGACATTGGTATAGCCCACCAGGGCTACCCGGATGTATTCGCCCCTGTCTTTTCGCTGTGTATAGGCCTGTTTGTCTATTTCTGCCAGCCGTTTCCGCAGCAATGAAATTTTATCCCTTACGATTCGCCGGTCGGTCTCTATTTCCGTTTCGCCGGGCCCCCGGGTGCCTATACCACCGCCCAGCCTTTCCAGGTGCTTCCACATGCCTCTTAAGCGGGGTAATATATATTGGTATTGAGCCAGTTCTACCTGTGCTTTGGCCTGTGCTGTTTTGGCCCTGCGGGCAAAAATGTCGAGAATGAGGTCGCTTCGGTCGATGGTTTTTACTTCCAGCACCTTTTCAATATTATTGATTTGTGCACCGGACAGCTCATCATCAAATATGATGATCCGGACATTTTTCCCCTGTATATATTGTTTTATTTCTTCCAGTTTTCCCTTCCCAATAAAGGTGCGGCTATCCGGATGGGGTAATTTTTGGGTAAACCTTTTTATGGTAACAGCACCGGCTGTTTCTGCTAAAAAAGACAGTTCTTCCAGGAACTCCTGTACCTGCTGTTCGTTCTGGTCTTTCTGTACAAGACCCACCAGTACAGCCCTTTCTTCCTGTTGTATTATTTTCTTCTTGTCAAGCATGGATATTCGCTTCTTTTCTGCCAACCGCAGAGAATGTGCAAAGATAAACAGGTGGTGGCAGGTATTGAATGTAAAATGGGCCTCTCCGGAAGAAAGGCCCATTCAAAAGGTATTTTAATTGAATTATAGTCCGCTTAAGGTGATACCAATAGAAAAAGGACGAACAGAAGGCCCGGCCCCATCTCTGAACAAAGGGGTAAGCTGATAAGCTCCGTATAAAGTAAAATGCCCGTAACCGAACCTGGCTTGTGCAGAAATGCGGGTTTTGTTCATAAAACGCTTGCTCGATTCTTTCATTACATAGTCGTTCAGGGCATTGCCGTTTTTATCTTCAAACTTGGTGTTGCGGGTATGAGCATTCAAAAGGGTGCCAACCTTTACACCAACGGCAGCTTTAAATCCTTTACCTGTTTCCGGGTTGGCTGAAAAACGAAGTTCAATCGGCGCTTCCAGATAGGCTGTGGCCAATTTGGTCTTTTTGAAATGATTGGTATCCGCCTGGTTTTTAAAATGTATGGTATTGGTCGGGTCTTTTATACCGACATATGTATTACGGAAAAGAATATGGTCGGTGCTGATACCGGGTCCGAATGCCATACTCAGTTTGGGGTTTGTTTTAAAAGGGAAATCAAACATGAAATAGACATTAATGCTCTTGGACAGGCCCTTGGTGTTAATACTGTCAGGCTTACCTGCCCAGGAAGTATATCCGAACTGGAGTAAAAAATGGTCGTTGGCCCGGTTGCTCATATCTATTGCCTTTTTTGGAGGCCTGGGATTTTCCTGGCTAAAGGCAGAAAAGGTAAGAAAGGCTAAAAAGGGCAGTATCAATAATTTCTTCATAAGAGTCATTAAGGCCGCAAATATATTTTTCTTTCGGTTAAAGATTGGTTAAGAAGGACTAATAATTAATATTTGTTACTTTTGCAGCTCTTTGAGCCCAAAAGCTCAGGACCCTTAGCTCAGACGGTTAGAGCATCTGACTCATAATCAGAGGGTCGCTGGTTCGATCCCAGCAGGGTCCACCGTGAAGATCAAAGGATTAGAAAATACTACTTTTCTGATCCTTTTTTTACGCCAGAAAGTCCGGTAAATTCATTCCAAAAGGGTTTTTCCAAAATTTTAGCCGCATTATTTTCCAATTAGTTTGATAATATTTTCAAACCTTTGTTTTTAAACTTTCGGTTCATGTGCATCGTGGGTAGCTTTCTTTTTTTAAAAGGATGTTTTGGGGATGATTGAAAGTAAAAATAATAGCCAGTCCTGTCAAAATACTGAAAATTGAAACCATAGATTTTCTAATACAGGGTAAAATTAGCCGCTGCACTGGCAGGGCTGCTTTCACCTCAGCGCCTAAAGAAAAAGTTGCGGCAGAATGATGTAAACAAATTTTATAAAGAAGTTATCTAATAATTATAACAGCGGTTTATGAAAAAGATTATACCTGCAATTGTCTTGTTTACGGCAATTTCTTGTGTAGAAAAAAAAGAAAAGCAAACTAATGTTCCGGCAATCCCATTTTCAATGGAAGGGAAAAAAGTAGTTGTTTATACAACAGCAGACAGTACAGCATTCAGGCTTGCTGCTACAGATACTGTTGAGTTTACAGCTATGGGGCAACCAATGGAAACGCAGGTTTGTGTATTTGTTGATCCCTCTAAAACTTTTCAAACCTACCTGGGCATTGGTGCGGCCCTTACAGATGCAGCCGCAGAAACATTTTATAAACTCCCGAAAGATAAACAAGAGGAATTGTTAAAAGCCTATTTCGATAAAGAAAAGGGAATAGGTTATACTGTGGCCCGTACCAATATCAACAGTTGTGATTTCAGCAGTGATATGTACACTTATGTTCAGGATGGCGACAAAGAGTTAAAAACCTTCAATATTGAGCATGACAGAAAGTATAAAATCCCCTTTATCAAAGAAGCAATGAAAACAGCAGGCGGCAAATTAAACTTGTTTGCCAGTCCCTGGAGTCCTCCGGCCTGGATGAAGGATAATAACAATATGCTGCAGGGCGGGAAACTGAAGCCAGAATTTTATGACAGTTGGGCCCTTTACTATACCAGGTTTATCAAAGAGTATGAAAAAGAAGGTGTTCCGGTTTGGGGTATAACTATCCAAAACGAACCAATGGCTAAACAACGCTGGGAAAGTTGCATATATACCGCAGAAGAAGAACGGGATTTTCTGAAAAAGCATTTGGGGCCCACGATGGAGAGAGAAGGGTTAAAAGATAAAAAGATCATTGTATGGGATCATAACCGTGACCTCATTTATCAAAGGGCACAAACTTATTTTGATGATCCGGATGCAACCAAATATATCTGGGGAATTGGTTACCACTGGTACGAAGACTGGAGTGGTGGTACACCGATGTATGATAATCTCAGGAGAATATACGAGGCATATCCTGATAAAAATATTTTTTTTACTGAAGGATGTGCAGAAAGTTTCAATGCCAGTCGTTACAATGCATGGGTACTGGGAGAAGAATATGGGCGAAGCATGATAAATGATTTTAACAACGGAATGGCAGGGTTTACAGACTGGAATATTTTACTGGATGAAACAGGGGGGCCGAATCATGTACAGAATTTTTGTTTTGCTCCGGTTCATGGTGATACAAAAACAGGCCGGTTAATATATACCAATGCCTATTACTACATCGGGCATTTTTCTAAATTCATTCAGCCGGGTGCAAAAAGAGTAACCGCTGCTGCCAGCCGCAGCCAGCTGCTGACTACTGCATTTAAAAACGAAGACGGAAAAACGGTGGTGGTGGTGATGAATACCGGTAATAGTAAGACGCCGTATTACTTATGGATTAACGGCAAAGCAGCTGAAATAACAGCACTGCCTCACTCCATTGCAACATTAGTATTTTAATGAATAGAAATGAGATGATCAAAGAGGCTTGTTTCAGAGCTTATACCCAGTTTTTTTCTCAACCGGTAGCGGCTGATTTCAACACCCCTTACTGAAATATTCATCAGCTGTGCAATCTCTTTTGTAGATAAATTCATTCGCAGGTAAGCGCAGAGTTTAATTTCATTGGGAGTAAGTTTTGGATGTTTTTCTTTCAACCCGATTATAAAATCGCTTTGCACTTTATCAAAGTGACGGGAGAAATGGTCCCAGTCTTTATCCATTTTCTCGTCTTCGCCCAGTACTTTTATTAATTTTTTTATTTCAGCAGCCGATTTTTCATTTTCTATTCCTTTCATTACATGATGAAGATCGGCCTTTAATTTCGATAGTAGTTCCCCCCTTTGCACCAGGTGCATGGCAGATGTGGCCAGTTCGGAGTTTTTAAAATCAATTTCTGCCTGCAGTTTTTCATTCCTCAGGGCTACCAGTTCATTTTCTGCCTTGTTCATTTCAAGCTGATGCAGGTATTGCAGTCTTCTCTGCTCTTCTTCATACCGGGCCTGCTGTAACCTGAATTTTTTTCGCTGCCATTTTATCAAATAAAAGAGGCCAATAGCAATAATAACAGCATAAATAATATAAGCCCAGATGGTTTGGTACCAGGGGGGTAAGATGCGGAAAGTATAGGAAGTCACTTCAGATTCATTACCCAGGTTATTTCTCACTTTCACATCAAATGTATAAACACCTGCAGGTAAGTGTGTATATTCTTTATCCGTTTTTGACGACCACTCTGACCAGCTATTATCAATTCCTTTCAGCCGGTAGCTGTATTCCAGGTTTTGTTGCTGGCCAAAAAGGGGAGCAGAAAACTCGATACGGATTGTCCCCCATTTATGTTCAATTCCGGGTACCTGGTTGCCTGCTTGTAGTTGTTTTTCGTTGGGGTTACTGAAGTATCCGCCAAAAAGCAGGCTGTCTTTCTTGTTTACAATTCTTACAGAGCGGATATGTACCTGCAGTTTAGGCAGGTTCTTTTTGTATTTCTCATAATTAATATGAAAAAATCCTTTTTCACCGCTAATAAAAATATTCTTACTGTTTACCGGGTATAGAAATTCAAACCCGCTAAGTAGTTTGTTGTTTAATTCCGATAGGTAAATTATAACCGGTTCTTTTTCAGATAAATCAATTACACCCGGGTTTTTTTCATGAACAAACCAAATATTGCCTTCTTTGTCTTCTTTCAGGTATCTTATACTTTGCTCGCCTAAAATATTTTTGTAAAAAGCCGAAACTTCAAACCGGTCATTGGCAGGGTTATAGTTATAAATCCCCTTTTCGGTAGCCACCAGCATTTCATTTTTTATCTCATAGATATGGTTATTCAGTGAAGATGGAAGCCCGTCTTTATCTGTATATAATTTGGTTTTGTATTTCCCGTTAGCTTCAGCCGTTACTTTAAATACGCCATGGTAGGGATGAGACACCCAAATGTTTTTATTATTATCCAGCACTACAAACCTGGATGACTCACTGAAGCCGGGAATACTTTCAGCAAAGGAAAATTGATTGTTCTTGTAGTCAAAAAAAGTTAATCCTTTATAATGCCCTGCAATTACTCTGTTTGTGGGGAAAACGGAAGAAAATGGA
>DASUDW010000042.1:0-11890 GCA_036275415.1 Chitinophagaceae bacterium
GACTTTCACCGGGTATAAAATTATTCTGCAGCAGCTCCCAGAAAAATCGATTCAACTTTATCATTCCTGAATGTAAAGATGATGCCTCCGTATATGGAGCCTACAGTTACCTGTTCTTTGTTAGACTCTTCTGCATTAATGTCTCTTGAATAGGCTTCCTGTACTTCCGCATAACTGCTGCCAATTCCAATATTGGCTTTGGTTTTGAAAGTGCAGGGAGCTTTTGCCCTAATGGAAAAAACCTTCAGCGTTGTAGTATCTCCGATTTCAGAAGATAAATTGATAATTAAACCTTTGCTTTTCCAGGTCCAGTCTTCATGCAGGAGGCCATCTGCTTCCCATTCAATCGCTTTGGTTTTGTTTTCAGGCTTACCCAACACTCTCATCAGTTGAGTAGCAGGCTGACCTAGTTTTATATCACCGAAACTTTCTATGTCAATCTTGCCGGTTGAAGTTGCAGTTTTCCCTGCTGAATCGGTTGTTATTATTGCCGTAGTGTCTTTGCGGACATGTGGTGCCGGTTTTTCATTTGTTGATGAATTACAGCTAAGAATAAACAATACAACAGTACCGGTAAGCAGATAAAGTTTCATGGCTGGAAGATTTAATAGTAAGATAGGAAATATTGGAAAATGCTGTTAGAATCCAAACCTCCGGAAGAAACTCATATCCATTTCCAATAGCCAGGGAGAGGATATGGCAGCAGCCCAAATCAAGAAGATCAATAGTTTACCGGCAACAGATACATCCTGGATAAGGTGCCGGTGAAGAAGGCTTTGAATGGTTGTCATAATCTTTTCCTCTTTATGACTGAATTCAAAGGGAGGTGCCGGAGGAATGTCTTTAAAGGAGGGGTGTTCTTCAATAAGAATATTTCGGATCTTCCAGTAGTCCTGATCGGGCAATTCATCATAGTCAAGATCGAGGTGGATACCTTCCGCCTCAATTCTTTTTTCAATAGAAGTGATCTTTGTTTCCCCGAAAAGACGAAGCAGCATCATTGCCGGAAATACATATAGTACAGGAAAGTTACTTTTCCAGGCAAACCAGCAAAGGAAGCCGATCGATAAATACACAAATAGTTTGCTCCAGGCACTTTCTTCTTCCAGATAGATCCTGTTCAACAACTGTCCGCCATCCAGCGGGTAAACAGGGAAGAGGTTGATAAGGTTAAGAAGAATGAACAACAATCCGACCCTGTCAATGTCTATGTCAAATAAACTTAAACCGGGATAATATTGGTCAACGAAATGCATAATAGTGCCGATAATGATTCCCGGTAAAGGGCCGGCCAATAAGATGACGGCTGATTGTTTTTGTGAAACCTCTCTTTTTGTGCCTGAAACATAGGCGCCGAGTAAGGGGATGAAGAATATGCCAAGTTCATTATAACGGTAGCATTTCATGGCAATAAAATGCCCCAGTTCATGGATCATAACAATAGCTGTAATAAGCAGTAATATCTTATAGCTGGGAAATATATAATAACCCAATATCAGATAAGCTGCAAGGCTCGCAATTGACCGCAGCCATATATTACCGGCATTTTCCTCCTTGACATATTTAGGCGGGTAATCAATGGTCTCAGCTGCAGGCACAGGTTGCTGTTCAGGTAGTTTTTCCTCCCTCGCATCATCCGTTGAAAACTCTTCCGGAAAACTCATAATAGGGTATTAGCTGAAATAAGAATTTAATTTGCTAATCAACTGTTCCGGCATCGTTGTTTTTTTCATTGACCGGGCTTCCATAAAATAGAGAATTATTTTCCCTACGGCCAATAATTCATTCTTTTCATTAAAAACTTCGTGATGAAATTCAATCTTGTGATGAACCGGCATTTCCTTTAAGGTGGTTTTTATGGTCAGCAGGTCATCATATTTTGCAGGCCGCAGGTAGCGGCAATGCACATCCACAACCGGCATTATCACACCCATCTTTTCCATATCGGCATAGGTAAAACCCATCTGGCGAATGGATTCGGCCCTTGCCACTTCAAAATAAGGAAAGTAATTGCTGTGATAAACTACACCCATCTGGTCGGTTTCCGCATAGCGGACCCTTATTTGTGTTTCAGATATAAACATTATTCCTTTATTTCCGGGTTTGATTCAAAACTTAATTCATCTGCAGGATTGTTCTTGAGAAACCAGCCGGTAATGGTTTTGGCAAAATAAAGACCTGTCAGTGCCAAAGCCAATTGCAATACGGCCAAAAAGAACTGGTATTTGGATACGGCAGTATCGGTTGAGGTAAACAGGTTCTTGCTGCTTACTTCATTTTTAAAAGTTTCAAGAAGGTAGTAGATGATCTTGGGCAGCGGTGTTAGAAAAGATACTCCAAGTATCCCTAAAAAAGTGATATACAGCAACGATTGAAAGTCTGCCTTTACAGCAACTTGTTCGTCTGGTCCGTTACCCAGTAACCGGGCGGCAATTTGCCGGCTCTTTTTAATGAACAACACAAAACATGATCCGTAAACCGCTATCATCATCAAAACAGGCAAGATAAAATTCAATGTACCTGCAGAACCGTCGATATACGAGTAGACTAACTGAAATAATACCGATATCGTATTGTCTAGAAACTGGTAACCGCAAATAATGCCAATAGCAATAATCCCGAATTCAACCAACTGTGATCGTTTCATAATTGTAAGTTAAGGACTATTTACCTATCAGCTTGTCCATACTGATTTTACCGGGACCTGTAAATAATAAGGCTATGTAACCGGCCAGGTAAAGGGCCGCATGTTCGCCGTCGCCCACTATCTCTCCGTTGTGTGAATAGAATACAGCAACAGCCATTGTAATGATAAGTGGAATGGTTGCCAGTCTTGTCATCAATCCAAATACAATCAGGCCTGCACAAAAGAACTCGGCAAAAATGGTCAGGGACATTGATAAAGGTCCGCCTAAATGAAAAGGATCAGCAAAATTGGAAGATTTTGCAGCAAAGCTTAGCAGTTTTTGGTAGCCATGCGGTATCATCAGGCCCCCTAAGGAAAGCCGCAGCAGGAGCAGGGAGAAGGTGATCGAATTGTCGGAATACTTTGAACTAAATAGTTTTTTCATGGGTTGATTTTAGCTTGCAATATTAGGAAAAGAAAATTACTGCTGTACTACAACCTTTATAGGTTGCCTGACCCGTTAATAGTCTCTGTATATTCCCCGGTTTCACCAACAAAATGTTAAAGCATTGCCGGCCTTCCACTTATCCACACCTGTTTGGAATGATGTTTGGGTTAAGCTGAAATAATTTGAATATTCGCAACGTTTAACCACCATCGGTTATAAAGGACAATGTCAATGAAGAATTTCAGTTTAATACTCCTGGCCACTTTTACCTGCATCAGCTCATTTGCCCAGCAAACCCGTTTTTACGCTGATCCGGAGGAAAAATTTAAAGAAGCAAAAGAATACTTTCAAAAAGAACAGTACAGCCTTGCCTGGCCCCTGTTCAAAGAGTTGAAACAGGCTGTCAGGGAAACTGATAAAGCCAATAACCCCATTTTGGTACAAGAAATAAGTTATTATGCTACCGTTTGTGCATTAAAACAAAATGAGGGCAGGGCAGAAGACCTGGCGCAGCAATATATCGATCTTGAAAAAAATACTGCGAGGGTTCAGATGATGAATTTCCATTTGGGCGAATATTATTTCCGGAATGAAAAATTTGCCGATGCTGTACAACGATATGAGCAGGCTGATATTGCCAACCTGAGCAACAAGGAGATTGCAGACATGAAATTCCACCAGGGGTATGCCTATTTCAACTTGCAGAATTTTGCACAGGCCAAACCACTCTTCAATACGATCCGCAGCAGCAAGGATGACCCCAACTACATAGATGCTAATTATTATTATGGTTTTCTTGCTTTCCGTGACAGGCAGTATGCAGAAGCCCTTGAAAGTTTCAGGGTGGTAGAAAACGAAAAGAATTATAACACAGTAGTACCTTATTATATTGCCCAGATCTTCTACATTCAGGGAAAGAAAGATGAAGCTATCATTTACATTCAGAATAAATTGCAAAGCGGGGCAAGCTCCCAATATTATGACCTTGAGCTGAAGCAACTGATAGGCCACGCCTATTTTGAAAAAAAGGAGTACGCAAAAGCCCTCCCTTACCTGGAAGATTATGTAGGACGTTCGAAAAAAGTAAGGCGGGAAGACCTGTATGAGCTTTCTTATTGCTACTACCAGACAAAGAACTTTGCCAAGTCAATTGATGGCTTCAAACAACTTAGCGGCAAGGACGATTCCCTGAGCCAGCATGCCATGTACCTGCTGGGAGATGCTTATCTTAAAACCGGGCAAAAGGCCAATGCCAGAAATGCATTCCTGTTCTGTTCGTCCAACAGCAGTAATGCTGAGCAAAAGGAAATTTCAAAGTACCAGTATGCAAAGCTTTCCTATGAACTGGGTTACCAGGATGAAGCCTTGAACAGTCTGAGTTCATTCCTCGCAGATTATCCAAATTCTGTATATAATAATGAAGCCAGGGAACTCATGATCGATGTACTGGCCAATACCAATAATTACAAAGACGCTCAGGCAATGCTCGAAAGCCTCAGGAATCCCTCAGAAAATTCAAAAAGGGTTTACCCAAGGATACTTTTTGGCCGTGCCTCAGAAATGATCAATGACGGAAGGCTGGGAGAGGCCGATGAATTGCTGACAAAAGTGATCAGCGACCCTTACAATAAGTCTGTATTGCCTTTAGCTTATTTCTGGAAAGGTGAGATTGGTTACCGCAACAACAAAATTGACACCGCTATAAAGTATTTCCATGCCTACCTGGATGCCGGTGCACCTGTTGCCGGTGAAGCTAATCCGGTAAATGCGAAATATAACCTGGGTTATGCTTACCTGCGTAAGGAGAACTATAAGGTGTCCGTTACTTTTTTTGAGCCATTAATAAAAGCCCCGGCTTTAAATACGGATGCATTTTCCCAGGATGCCTTTATGCGTACGGCCGATAACTACTTTATGATGAAGAGTTATGATAAGGCTAAAACTATGTATGATAATGCCATCAGGCTTTCCTGGCCGGCAGAAGACTATGCCACATTCCAGATTGCCATGCTGGCAGGGGTAAAAAGTGCTACTGACAAGATCAATGGTATGAATACCATGATCCGTAAATTTCCCAAATCTCCGCTGGTTACCGATGCCAACCTTGAAATTGCCAATACCTATATGGGCGATGAAAAATTCAGGGAGGCAATACCCTACTTAAAAGCTGTGGCCGAAAACAATGATAACACCAGCCTTGCTCCGCAGGCATATTTGAAACTCGGTACTGCTTACTATAACATAGATAATAACCAGGAGGCACTGCGGTACTTCAAACTCATTGTAGAAAGGTATGCCAGCGCTGCAGAAGCAGAAGATGCCCTGGATAATATCAAATTGATATACGTAGAAGATGGCAAGCCTGATGAGTATGCTGCTTATATGCGGCAAATAGGAAAACCGCTCAGCACCAACACAGAAGATGAACTTACCTGGGCAGCTGCTGAAAAGTTATATGATGACCAGAAGATTAATGAAGCATTAAATGCTTATAATAATTATATCCAGCGATTTCCTGCCGGTGCACATGTAGTGGAAGCCAACTTTAACAGAGCAGAAATTTATTATGCCAGGAAAGACTGGCCCAATGCATTAGCAGCTTACGAAACAGTAGCCGCTAATGCACCTAATCCTTTTGCTGAAAGATCGGTGCTGGCAGCCGCCAGGATCAATTTCTTTGAACTGAAAAATTATGCAAGGGCGGAAGTATTCTATACACAACTCAAGCAGATTACAGCAAGCCAGGAATTAAAACTGGAAGCTATGAGGGGCTTGCTCCGTTGCCAGTACAACCAGCAAAAATGGAATGAAGCTGCAGAAAATGCCAAGGAACTTACTGCTGCAAAAGGCAGCAGTGCAGATGATAAAACACTGGCCAATATGGTGATCGCAAAATCCTACCAGGTGTCCGGACAGTATGCAGAGGCTATCAGCAATTTTAAATCAGTAGTACAACTGAACAAGGCCGCTTTGGCTGCTGAAGCGAGGTATGAAATAGCCAATTGCTGGTTCTTACTTGGCAAACTGGCAGAATCAGAAAAAGCAGCTTTTGAAACGATCAATAAATCCGGTTCATATGATTACTGGATTACAAAGGCATATATCCTGCTGGGCGATATTTACTTTAAACAGAAGGATTATTTCAATGCCAAAGCTACTTTCCAGAGTGTCGTTGATAATACGACGGATACAGAATTGAAAACAGAAGCACAGGCAAAACTTACTAGTGTAATGGAAGAGGAGGGAAAATCAAGTAAAGTAGGCAATGCTCCTCAACCATAATTGTCCTGTCATAAATTTTGAAAGAATAAGCTATACCGAATTGAAATGAAAATTATTAAAGCGCATATCCAAAAAATGTTCTTGCTCGCTGCAGGCATAATGACCTTCGGGCTTGCTTTTTCCCAAAAGGATACTACCGGCAAAGGAGGTATTGATATCGTATCCAGTTTTAAACCGGTGTTAAGGCAAACGGCCAAGATTAATTTTGGTGCAGCTCCTGCACCCGTGGATACTACCAAAGCAAAATTAAAGTATGATATTCCCAATCAAAATTTAGTATTTGCTTATCAGCCCGGTACACTAAAACCATTGGCCCTTCAATTAGATTCAGGCGGCAGATTTGATAACAGCAGTTATATTAAAGCCGGTTTTGGCAGTCTGCGTACACCTTTTATACAAACAGGTATCTCATTCGGGGATGGTAAGACAGCAAGTTTGAATATCTACGCCAAACATGTGGCATCAGAAGGCAAAAGGGATTTTCAGAAGTTCAGCAATACACAGGTAAATCTCAACGGCTCTTTCAAATCAGGTAATAACCTGGAATGGAATGCGGGAATCGGGATGCGCCAGGATAAAACGTACAAGTATGGCTATGAGCCTGCTTCCCTGGTTTTCCCCACGGATTCAACAAAGCAGAGTTTTCAAACCATTGCAGGAAGGTTATCCTTTCACAATATCAACAAGACTGACTTTGGGTTGACCTATGCCCCTGAAGTCAGGATCGATGTTTTCAATGATTATCTTAAGAATTCAGAAAGCAATACAGTAGTAAATCTGCCTTTGGAAAAAACGATCGGTAAAGTATTTGCCATCAACCTCGGAGTAACGTTTGACCTAACCCGGCTTTCGCCTAAAAACAAATCAGCCATCAATAACACGATGTATTATTTGTCGCCATCCGTGTTAGTTAAAACGCCCAATATTAATGTACAGGCAGGTATCCGACCATCATGGGATAATAAGACCTTTAAAATGTTCCCGAACGTATTGGCTGATATCAGTACCGAAGACAAACGGTTCACTTTCCAGGCAGGGTGGACGGGGTATGTCCGCAAGACCACCTACCAGTACCTGGCCGGGCAAAACCCCTGGTTGTTTGTACCGGGTGAACTTAAGAATACCTGGATTGAGGAGAGATTTGCAGGCTTTAAAGGGTCAGCCGGCAACCATTTCTCTTACGCTGCTAAAGTTGGTTTTAACCGGCTGAACAATCAACCTCTTTTTGTCAATGATACGGTAACTGCCGGCGGTGGCAAATCATTCAGGGTGGTGAATGAAAGGCAGATCAACGTATTGCATTTCGGCGGTGAACTGGGTTTTACTGTTCAGGAAAAATTTTCGTTGATCACAGGGCTCACCTTCAACCAGTTTTCAGCATTCAAGGATAATGCAAAGGCCTGGGGACTTATTCCGCTTGAACTGAAAAGCACTATGCGACTGCAGGTAATAAAAGACCTTTGGGTAAAGGGGGAGCTTTTTGCCTGGAACGGACCCAAATACCGAAAAAAGGATGGCAGTGTGGGTGATCTTGCCGGTGCAACTGACCTGAATGCAGGACTTGAATTCAAAATAACAAAGAACATCAACCTGTGGACGCAATTCAATAATATTTTCAACAAAGAATACCAGCGCTGGAACCAATACCCGGTGTATGGATTCAATTTTGTGGGCGGAGTTGTATTTTCGTTCGATCAAAAGAACAAATAATGTATAAACAACTCTACCAATACCTCCTTTTAAATAAAGAACTGCCGGTGCCGGGTGTCGGCACTTTTTTATTGGAACGAAGACCGGCACAGGTCGATTTTCCCAATAAGCAAATACTGGCCCCGGTTTACCATATTTTACTTAGAAAAGAAGATGTTACACCTCCCAATAAGTTTTTTACTGCACTGGCCGGGCTGCTGCACCTGCCAACCAGGGATACGGTAAAGCAATTCAATGATTTTTCTTATGATTTAAAAAAACAACTTGCCGAAGGGGCTGAGATCACCTGGAATGGCATTGGTATTATTAGTAAAGGCCTTGGAGGTGATATCAAATTACAACCATCCGGAGAACAAAGTCCGGAGGGTTCCGTTGCGGCTCAAAAGATTATCCGGGATAAAGCAGACCATATGGTTAGGGTAGGGGAAGAGGAAAAAACATCTGCTGAAATGACTGAATGGCTTAGCCAGGAACAGGAAACAAAATCATACTGGTGGGTATCTGCATTGATCCTGGGAATGTTGTCCATCATTTTCCTCGGCTGGTATTTTTCTGAGAACGGACTGGATGTTGCAGCCACGGCAAATGTTTCAACACTGGTTCCCTCTGAAGGTGATGCCGTTTACCGGCTTCTTACACCATAGGTCTTTCATTCTTTTTATTTCACTATTCCATAATGAGTAACACCATCCATTATACTAACTGCCCGGTTTGCGGAGGGAAAGATATTCATGATGTTTTCCAGGTAAAGGATTATACGGTCAGCGGGCAAGCGTTCATGCTGACAGAATGTAAAGCCTGCCTGGCCAGGTTTACACAGGATGTACCAGATGCCACGGCTATTGGTATTTATTATAAATCGGATGATTACATTTCCCATACTGATACGTCAAAAGGATTGATCAACCGGCTGTACCAACTGGTGCGAAAAAGAACCATTCGGCAAAAACGAAAACTTATTTGCAGGATCACCGGTCTTCAACAGGGGGCTTTGCTGGATGTAGGCAGCGGCACGGGATTTTTTGCCGCTGAAATGAAACGGAAGGGATGGATGGTCACAGGTCTTGAACCTGATTTTGCGGCCAGGCAGATCGCTGCAAAAAATAACGGTATCGAGTTAAAAGATATCAATGAATTTTTTCATTTGCAACCGGGTACATTTGATGTGATTACACTTTGGCATGTGCTGGAACATGTGCATGACCTGCAGGAATATATGGCGCAGCTAAAGAAATTACTGAAACCGGAAGGCAAATTAGTGATAGCCGTGCCAAATTATACATCGGCTGATGCAGCCATTTATGGGCCGTTCTGGGCGGCGTACGATGTGCCCCGTCATTTGTACCATTTTTCACCTTCCTCTGTAAAAAAGCTGGCAGAAAAACATGGTTTGAAAATAAGCAAACACTATCCCATGTGGTTTGATAGTTTTTATGTTGCTATGTTAAGCAGCCGCTATAAAAACGGTACGACTAATTTATTTTCTGCTTTTTTAAATGGCCTTCGTTCTAACCTGAAAGCCATTAGTGATGTGAAAAAATGCAGTTCCGTTATTTATGTATTGAACCATTAATTATTGGCTGAACTGTACTTCATATAGTTCAGGCCACCACTTACCTGTAATATAGATTTTGCCGGTGGCTGCATCATAAGCTATACCATTCGGTACATCAGCTTCAGGGTTTATCTTTTTGATGCGGTCCCATAGTTGGGTAAGGTCGGTCTTTGCTACAATCTGTCCGTTGTTCGGATCAATTTTAAGGATATATGGAAATTCATATTGGTTGGCATACACAAACCCGTTAATAAATTCGAGTTCATTCAGGTTAAAAGAAGGAGTACTCCCTTCCAGTACTGTTTGTGACTTCAGTAGTTTAAAGGTAGAGGGATCAAAGAAAAGCAGGTCACTTCCGCCGGTACTTACTATCAGGTTTTTGCCATCGTTGGTCAGGCCCCAGCCTTCAATATCCACATCGAATTCCTTTATCTTTTTGAAATCCGGCAGTGTGTATACAAATACCTTTTTTTCCTTCCACGTAAGCTGGTAAACGGTGTCGTTCAAAATAGTAATTCCTTCGCCGAAATACTTTTTATCCAATGATATTTCTTTTATCGACTTCCCTGTTTTCAGATCCACCTTTCTGAGTTTGGAAAAGCCATAGTTTCCGGTGCCTTCATATAGTTCATTTTTATATAGCTGTAAACCCTGGGTATAAGCCGATGTGTCATGCGGGTAGGTGCCCGTAATGGAGTAACTCATCCCTTTGGGAGCATTGGGGTCGGGTTTATCTGTTTCATTATTGTCCTTGTTTTTACAGGCAACCAGGCAGCTAATAGCCAAATAAAGTAATATCTTTTTCATTTTCAATTCTTGACGAAAAACAAAATTAACCGACAGGTTTGATTTATTGACTTAATGAACAAATTAGATTTATTAAACAATAGTGAAAATACGATTGATAAAAGGCTTGCATAATTGAATAAAAGAGTTATTTTTGAAAGGTAATACCTTACACCGGAAAATTCTTCCCCGAAATCGTATCCCTGAATCGCCTCTTTTTAGTTTTCCCAATAATCCTCATTTAACTTTTTCCAATACCGCATGAGATACTGCTTGAAGTCTCTTCCTATGGCATACTGTAATCATCAACTTCATGAAAACAGGAAAAGCGGTATTTATTGGGATTTATTGTGCCATGGCAGCGTTGCAATTGACGGCTCAAAAAAACTGTGTTACTCATTCTTACCAGCAGGAACAGTTCAGGACCGATCCGGTTATAAAATACAAGGCGGAAGCCATTGAATCGTTTGTCAGCCATTTATTAAATAATCCGGCTGCACTTCAAACGGAAGGCACTGAACAGGTCATCAGGATACCTGTTGTGGTCCATATATTGTACCATTTTCCCTCAGAAAAGATTTCCGATCAGCAGGTGTTCAGCCAGATAAAAGCATTGAATGAATGTTTCCGCAGGAAAAATGCTGATACGGTCAAAACACCCGGTTGGGCAAAACCATTGGCGGCAGATTGTGAGATTGAATTTCAGCTGGCCACTTCTGATCCAAGAAGAAGATCAACGTCAGGCATCATCAGGAAATATACTCCCGTCAAACGTTGGTTTGCCGATGATAAAATGAAATTTTCTTCCGAAATGGGCGATGACGCCTGGGATACCAAAAGCTATCTGAATATATGGGTATGTAACCTTGAATCGGTGGCCGGCTATTCAAGTGTAATGGGCGGGCCTGCAGAAAAAGACGGCATTGTGATCGGATTTTCAGCTTTCGGTACCAATACCGGAATGGCAGGGTATGATATGGGAAAAACTGCGGTACATGAAGTGGGACACTGGCTGGGTATAAAACATTTGTGGGGAGATGAGTATTGCGGAGACGATGGCATTTCAGATACACCAAAACAGGCTGGAAACAATGTGGGTTGTCCTGCCGGTAACAGGGGCTCCTGTAATAATGGCCCCAACGGTGATATGTATATGAACTACATGGATTTTACCAGTGATGCCTGTATGAATTTATTTACCAAAGGACAAAAAGACAAAATGCGGGCACTTTTTGCAGCGGGCGGTGTAAGAAATGCCCTGCTGACTTCAAAAGGGCTTCTGATGCCATTGATCATGGAATCTCCGCTACCTGAACAGGATCCTAAATGGCTGGAAGTAAAAATGTACCCTAACCCTGCAACCACGGAACTTTTTTTCGATCTGGCCTATGATATCCGGTGGTTGGGAAAAAATATTTTTGTGACAAATGTACAAGGGCAAAGTGTTATGAATGTGATGATTACGTCAAAAAATCAGCGTATT
>DASUDW010000043.1:0-31509 GCA_036275415.1 Chitinophagaceae bacterium
TAATATTTCAACGCCTTTTTTATTAATAGTGGTTACATAAGTATGAAAATCCAGCCCGATTTTCCTGCAAACAGATTTCATGGCATCTTCTACAGACTTAGCAGTTATTTCATCCCTGCTCAGCATAAAAACAGATGGCCCGGAACCGGAAATACCGCCACCCAATGCACCGGCCTCCCTGCTTTTTGACTTTAATTCATCAAAGCCCGGGATGAGGATACTTCTGACAGGCTCAACAATAACATCTTCCATTGATCGTCCAATAAGTTCATAATCTCCTTTCATGAAACCGGCCACCAGCCCTGCAATATTGCCCCATTGTTTTATGGCATCTTTCAAGGCAACTTCCTGCTTCAATATTCGGCGGGCATCAGCTGTTCTTACTTCAATTTGCGGATGAACAACTGTTATAAACAAGTCAGGCGAATCAATAGAAATGATATCAAGCGGCTGTGTTGACCTGATTATTGTTACTCCGCCCATGATACAAGGTGCAATATTATCCGCATGTTTTGCCCCGGAAGCCAGCATTTCACCATTCATGGCAAACTGTACCAACTCCTGTTGCGTAAAAATATTTCCCAATAAATGATTGGCAGCCACTGCAGCACCTGCGGCACTGGCAGCACTCGACCCTATGCCGCTGCCTGGCTTTATGTGCTTCCTTATTTTTACGTCGAATCCAAATTTATTCCCCCTCTTTTCCATTATGGAAAGCAGCACTACACCCGCCACATTTTTTTCAGGATCTACCGGCAGCCCAAATTCATCTCTATTATGTATAACAACTACCGGCTCATCCAGCAGGGTAAGTTCCATCTCATCATACGGATCGTTAAGGGCCAGGCCCATAATATCAAAACCGCAAACAAGGTTAGCCACTGTTGCCGGAGATTTTATTTTTATTGATTTCATCACTGAAAATTATTTTATGGCCCTCATGATATCAGCAAATACACCACTGGCCGTAACTTCTGCTCCTGCTCCTGCACCTTTTATTACAAGTGGTTGTTCGTTGTAGCGGTCAGTGTAAAACAGCACCACATTATCTTTTCCATATAAATGATAAAAGTCGTGTTGCGGATCAACATGCTGCAAGCCTACTGAAGCCTTACCGTTCTCCAGTGAAGCTACAAACTTCAGTTTGCAACCGGCTGCTTTCGCCTTTTCCACCAGTTGCCGGAAATGGTCTTCTTCTTCTGACATACTTTTATAAAAATCATCTACTGAGCCTTCCATACATCTTGCCGGCATAAACGAATTGTTCTCCACATTCTCGATTTCCATTTTATAACCTGCTTCCCTTGCTAATATCAGGATTTTACGCATCACATCTGTTCCGCCAAGGTCAAGCCTCGGGTCCGGTTCGGTATATCCTTCTTCCTGCGCCTGCCTCACTACTTCGGCAAAGCGACGGCTGCCGTCATAATTGTTAAACACAAAATTCAACGTACCGCTTAGTACAGCCTGTATTTTATGAACCCTGTCTCCGCTATGCACCAGGTCGTTCAATGTGGCAATGACCGGCAGGCCTGCGCCAACATTTGTCTCGAAAAGAAAATGGCAACTGTATTCCCGGGCAAGGTCCTTCAGTTTTTTATAGTTGTCAAATGCAGATGAAGCCGCCACTTTATTACAGGCTACTACCGATATGCTTTTTTGCAATAATTGAGGATAAATCTCTGCCACTTCAGCATTGGCTGTTACATCTACAAAAACTGAGTTGCGCAGGTTCCGGGTAATAATATCTTGTGCAAATTGCTGAGCAATGGCAGTTTGACCATTTTCCAGTAACGATTTCCAATGGGTAAGATCTATTCCTTCTTCATCCATCACCATTTTCCGGCTGTTACACAATCCCGTCACTTTTACCTGTAAGCTTAACTGTTGCTGCAAAAAAAGGAGCTGCTGCTGTAATTGCTGCAATAGTTTTGAGCCAACATTACCTGCGCCGGTAATGAATAAGTTGAGTTGTTTGTACGTAGTTTCAAAAAACTCCTCATGCAGCACATTGATGGCCTTCTTTACATCTGCTGTAGCAATTACCGCAGAAATATTTTTTTCAGAAGACCCCTGTGCAATAGCCCTGATATTAATACCATTTCTGCCCATGGCGCTGAACATGCGGCCACTGACCCCGGTGTGGTTTTTCATATTCTCACCCACCAACGCAATGATGGATAAATCTTTTTCCACCTTTAGCGGTTCCACTTTATTCAATGCAATTTCATTGGCAAATGCTGAATCAGCTGCCTGTTTTGCTTTTACTACATAGGCGGCCTCAATTCCCACTGTAATAGAATGCTCTGATGAACTTTGCGTAATCAGGATAACATTGATGCGTTCATTGCTCAGTGCCTCAAACAATCGCCTGGAAAAACCGGGAATACCCACCATACCGCTGCCTTCAAGGCTGACCAGGGCAATATTATTGATGCTGGAAATACCAGTAACAATATCCCCCCCGGTTGTGGCAGTAGTATTTATGAGAGTTCCGGCATCTTCAGGGGCAAAAGTGTTTTTTACCCAAACAGGGATTCCTTTTCCCATCACCGGCTGAATAGTGGGCGGATAAATAACCTTTGCCCCAAAATGGGACAACTCCATCGCCTCCTGGTAAGAGATTTTTGGAATGATTCTGGCATTACTGGCCAGCCTGGGGTCTGCCGTCATCATACCGCTTACATCGGTCCATATTTCCAAAACAGATGCATTAATTGCAGCAGCAATAATGGCAGCCGTATAATCGGAACCCCCTCTGCCGAGAGTTGTAGTTATGCCACCGGCATCAGCAGCAATAAAACCGGGAATAATAAATAAGTCAGCCTTAGCAGCGTTAAAGAAATCAGTTATTCGTTTATTTGTTTCCGAAAAATCTACTTCTGCTGCCGTATAGGCTTCGTTGGTTTGTATCAGTTCCCTGGCATCTTTCCAAAAAGCACCAACGGATGATGCATTGAAAGTCTCAGCTATAATCCGTGAGGATAGCCATTCACCATAACTGGCAATCCTGTCCTTCGACCGGGGTGTAAGCTCCCTGAGTAAAAAAATGCCATTGCAAATTTCTTCAATTTCATTACAGGCTTTTTTTACCAGGCTCAATAAACTGCTTTGAGCCGCAACAGGCAGTAGTTGCCGGACAGCGTCCATATGACGATCCTCCACCTGTGCCAGTTTATCCCTGTACGCCTCATTTCCAACTGAAGCCAGCGCAGCTGCACT
The DNA here is from genome assembly GCA_036275415.1 of Chitinophagaceae bacterium. Taxonomy (GTDB): domain Bacteria; phylum Bacteroidota; class Bacteroidia; order Chitinophagales; family Chitinophagaceae; genus JJ008. The sequence continues at coordinate 3,223 of DASUDW010000043.1, forward strand.
CAGCAACAGATCAGTGACACCTCCCAGTGCCGAAACAACCACTACGGTTTTTCCTTTTTTTGCCTTCTGGTTTACGATAGCTACAACCTTATTAATATTTGTAGCATTAGCAACCGAAGTGCCTCCGAATTTTAATACCTGCATGACCTTTGATTAAAGAATTAGATTAAATAAAATGAAACAAGTTTTCAATTGTTACAGCAAAATGCCCGGGAAATAATATGGTTATATACTCCGCTAAAGCGGAGTTGTAGTGGTAGTAGTTGTAGTCAAAAAAACCACAAGGAAGGAAATGCTATTTGAATAATTTTTTACCACATTCAAAGTTCAGAAGCACAATATACATTCTAAATACTGAAAATAAAATTTATCTGTCAAAAGAATCAACTGCTTTTTTTACACTCCCATGCTCCAGGAGTAATGCTTTGGCCTTTTCATAATCACCCAGTTTAATTTTTTCCATCAGCATCTTGGTGCCCCTGTCCACCAATTTGTCGTTGGTCAGTTGCATATTTACCATTTTATTATCTTCTACCCTACCCAACTGGATCATGATACTTGTAGAGATCATATTAAGCACCAGCTTTTGTGCGGTACCGCTTTTCATGCGGGTACTGCCTGTAACAAATTCTGGTCCTACCACCACTTCAATAGGAAAATCGGCTGCCGCACTTACCGGCGATCCGGGGTTACAGGAAATACTTCCTGTAAGGATGCCTCTTTTTCTGCATTCATCCAGCGCCCCAATAACATAAGGAGTAGTTCCGCTAGCCGCAATTCCGATTACGAAATCCTTATCATTCACCCCATGTTCCAACAAGTCATTCCAGCCCTGGTCTTTATCATCTTCTGCAAATTCAACAGCTGAGGTTATGGCTTTTTCACCTCCGGCTATAATGCCAATTACAAGCCCGTAAGGAACCCCGTATGTTGGGGGGCATTCGCTGGCATCCACAATACCTAACCTGCCGCTGGTACCGGCCCCGATATAGAACATCCGCCCTCCCATCAGCATTTTATCGGCTGCCGCTTCTACCAGTTTTTCAATTTGCGGGATAGCATTTTCAACGGCAGATGGTACTGTTTTATCTTCTTTATTGATATTAATAAGCAATTCACCAACCGTCATTTTTTCAAGGTGGCGGTAATGGCTGGGCTGTTCAGTAATTTTTTGAAATGACATTTTGCCTTTCTTTAGGTGTGATATTCCAATAATCCCTGCATCGGGTTCTTCATAATCCTTCCCAATTCAAATTCGTAGCTGTTGCAAAGGTCTTGTAACACATCCTTAAATCCAAATGCAACACTTCCGGCAAAACTGATCGGCAAGGTCCACACTTCACGGTATTTGCAAAGGTGGTTAAAGAAGAAATCATTCAGCCCATCTTCAATAATATTTTCTATCATGTAATGGCCTCTGTTATCCGCTAAAAAACGGGCAAACCCGGCCAGGTACCTGTTGGGCAAGGGCTTTTTGTATACATTTTCCAGTATTTCTGCTTTGTTGGTTGTATAGGTAACATCAAAGCGGCCCATTAACTCGTCATCAAAGGTTCCGTATAAGTAATACTGAATAACTTTTTTGCCCAGGTATGCCCCGCTGCCTTCATCGCCCAAAACATAACCTAAACCGGGGCTGTTCTTTACTATTTTCTTTCCATCATAATAACAGGAATTGGAACCGGTGCCTAAAATACAGGCAATACCTTTTTTTCTTCCGCATAAGGCACGGGCAGCAGCCATCAGGTCATGCGTCACTGCCACTTTTGTACCGGGAAGCACATTCCTGATAGCTTTTTTAACAGATCCTGCATTTTCCGGATTGGCACAGCCAGTTCCGTAATAATAAACTTCATCAACTGATACATTTTTGAGCCCGGGCTTCAATTCCTTTGATAACAGGTCTGTTATTTGTTCTGTATTCAGAAAATAAGGGCTGATACCCTGGGTAAAAATGGTTTTTACCCTGCCTCCGTTTACGAGGCACCACTCCGCTTTAGTAGCGCCGCTGTCGGCAATTAATTTTATAGCAGCCATAGTTTTTATCGGCAGCCGGTTGTTATTCATCAAAACCTGCATTTGCAACCAGCAACTTTTATCTATTTTGCGTCAAATTACACAATAAAGGATTATGATGGGGAATAAAAAATTACAGGTTTGGCTGCCTTTGATCTTTTCTCTGGTGATGATTGCCGGGATGATGCTGGGTTATAAACTGGGCAGCCAGGGAGGCAGCAACAGCAGGTTTTTCTCCTCCAACAAAAGAAGTTCCTTGCAGGAAGCCCTGGATATTATTAAACTGAAATATGTTGATTCCGTACAAATGGACTCTTTGGAAGGAAAGGCCATCCAGGAGATCATGAATGAACTTGATCCGCATTCGGTTTACCTGCCTCCGGTAGACCTGAAAGAAGCCAATGAAGATCTTGCAGGTAATTTCCAGGGTATAGGTGTTGAATTCAATATTTTCCGGGACACCGTGAATGTAGTATATGTAATGCCCGGCGGACCCAGCGAAAAAGCCGGATTGATGATTGGTGACAAAATCCTGAAAGTAAATGACTCCTCGATAGCAGGCCGCAAATTGCAGGTAGACGATATCAAAAAACACATCAGGGGCCCGAAAGGTTCTAAGGCCAGTTTGCAAATTTTAAGGGGCGCTGCTGCCAAAACAATAGACGTTACCAGGGGTACAATCCCTGTTTCATCAGTTGATGCCAGTTATATGATTGATAAAAGTACCGGCTATATCAAACTAAACAGGTTTACGGAAAAAAGTTATGAGGAATTTATGGAAGCCATTGAAGGCCTGAAAAAACAGGGCCTGAAATCGCTGGTATTTGACCTTCGTGGTAATGGGGGTGGTTTTATGAACGAGGCAGTAGATATTGCTGATGAGTTTTTAGATGGTGATAAACTGATCGTTTATACACAAGGACTTAACAGCAAAAAGATAGAATACCGCTGTAAAAGACCTGGCCAATTCGAGACAGGCAAACTGGTGCTTTTAGTGGACGAACTTTCGGCAAGTGCCAGCGAGGTATTGGCTGGAAGCCTGCAGGACTGGTGCCGGGCCACTATCATTGGCAGAAGAACTTTTGGAAAAGGACTGGTGCAACAACAATACGACCTTAGCGATGGTGCTGCCATCCGCCTTACCATAGCCAGGTACTACACCCCGCTGGGAAGGAGTATTCAGCGGTCGTATGAAAAAGGTAAAAAAGTGTATATGGATGACCTGTGGGAAAGGTTCAACAGCGGTGAAATGGTTTCTTTTGATTCAATAAAAAACCACAACGGAGGAAAAAAATTCTACAACTCCTGTAAAGACACCCTTTATGGCGGCGATGGCATAACCCCGGGCATATTCATTCCGCTGGATACCACCTTATACCATCAGCAGTTAAGCGGATTATTGAACGGCAGCAGCATCAGCAGTTTTGTGTACAATTATTACCTGCAACATAAACAGCAAATGGATGCTTATGCCTCCTCTGATGATTATACAAAAAACTTTAGTGCAACAGACGATATGTGGACTGGATGGCAAAAGACTGCGCTGGCTGATTCAATTAACTTATCCGCTTTTGCCGGGAGAAAAAAAGAAATACTTCAGACAAGGATGAAGGCTTTACTGGCCCGTTTCAGATGGCGAAATACCGGTTTTTACCAGGTGCTCAATAATGATGATCAGGCCATTCAAAAAGCATTGGAGACCATCAAAAAGTAAAAAGCAACGGCCTTTGCCATTGCTTGTATAGATGTGGTTTGATTTCCTTTGTTGGTAACAACCTATTGATCTCCCTTATCGTACCAATGTTTCTTTTCTACCCAATATGAGCCTATTAGTCCCAAACCACCACCGATGGCAATAAGGGCAAAATAAAGGCCTACTGGTTCGAAATTATAAGGGATTACAGACATGTCAAGGAAGAATGCTGTCAAAAGCCCCAATCCGGCACCAAGAAATAATAACCCAGCTTTAAGGCTTTTAAAAGGTGCAGGACGATTGGTTTTTTCCTTAGGGTTCATGCCTTTTTCAATCATGGCCATATTTTCCCGGGTTTTCAGGTACACAATGCCAAACACCATGGCAAATCCTCCGGCAAACATGGTGATAGGTACTAAAGCTTCTGCGGCTTGCATAATTTTCAGTTTTATAGTTTTATAAAATGACCGTGTTTGTTCTATCTGACTACAAGTCTGACAACCAGGTTACAGTTTTTCAAGAACTTTTTTTCTTAATCGGTTTACAATATCTATGACTACCCACATGGAAATGTGGTTACAGGCCCTTCAAAAAAAGTGACAACAAGCTCTTTCACACATATATGCCATTGATTAAGGCCCTTAAATATTCGTACTTTGTACTGTAACCTGATTAATTAAACCGTAGTCTTATTTAATGATGTCAACCGGACTAAATGATAATGAACTCATTAGCAGAGTGCTGAGTGGAGACCAGCAGTCTTATGCGGGTTTGGTGAGCCGGTATCAAAACTATGTTTTTACCATTGCTTTGAGAATGGTGAAAAATCGGGAAGATGCTGAAGAAGTGGCACAGGATGCTTTTATTAAAGCATACAGGTACCTGGCGGATTTTAAGGGAGCCTCCAAATTCAGCACCTGGCTATATACAATTGTTAATAATACGGCCATTAGTTTTTTGAGAAAGAAAAAGGTTGAAATTCATTCCCTGGATAACGAAAAAGTATTTGAAGTGGCCGACAGTAAAGATTCAGGAATGGGCGCTAATCTGATTGAGCAAAAATCGAAGCTGTCAATGGTAAATGATGCGATTGCAATGCTGAACCCCGATGATGCACAGATCATAACCCTTTTCTACAAGGCCGAACAATCACTGGAAGAAACTGCCCAAATACTGGGAATTGAGGTGAATGCGGCAAAAGTTCGCCTTTACAGGGCCAGAACAAGATTAAAAGAGAAAATGGAAACCTATTTTGCAGAAGAAGTGAAAAATTTAAACTGATTAAATCATGTTGTATGCAAACACAACAAAATATTGAGGAAAGACTCTGGAGTTTTATTGACGGAACTGCCACTGCTGCAGAAAAAACTGTCATCGAAAAACTTATCGGGTCAGATGCTGCCTGGAAAATGAAATACCATGAGCTGCTGGAAGTGAATGAGATGCTGCGTTCTTCGGAGCTCGATGAGCCGTCGCTTCGCTTTACTAAAAACGTAATGGAAGAAATTGCAAAATTTCACATTGCCCCGGCCGCCAAATCCTATATCAACAAAAAAATAATCTGGGGTATCGGCTTTTTCTTTATTGCCATGCTGGTTGGCTTTTTGATCTATGGTTTTGGCCAAATGGTTTTTGAGCCTTCCGGGCAGGAATCTGAAATTTCGAAAACAGTAAGCAAGGTTGATTTCAGCAAATTCTTTAATAATACATGGGTAAACGGCCTGATGCTGGTAAATGTGGTGCTGGGCCTGTTTTTACTGGATAACTATTTAAGCAATAAACGTAAACATTACAGAAAAGAAGCTTAATGATAGCACTATCATTGAGTCCGGTTAGCCCCTTCACTTTTTGAAGGGGCTTTTTTTGATAGTTATAATGCTGACTGGCTATCTTCGCCGCTGCTTAGCCATTATGTATGCGATTTCTTATTAGTTTCATTTTTACTGTTTGTTTGTGCCTGTCGCTTGCTGCGCAAAAAGATATACCTGCTTTTCCGGGCAAAGGTTGCGGAAAGCTTAAAGTTGGTATGACGGAAAAACAGGTCCGGGCTCTTTTGGGCAATGATCTCCTTGTAAAAACATACAAGGAAGAAATGACATCTTTTTGGTACCATAACCGAAAGTTAAGGCTGGATAGCATGACTCAATTTGTGCTTGGATTTGACAAATGCCTGGAATTAAGCGACAGCCTTAACAGGCATTGGCCGGTGTTTAAACTTTTCTTACTGAATGACAGGGTCAATTGCATGATCGTAACCTCATATGGAATAGACAGCAATGTAAAGAATAGTGTCTTGCTAGATAAAAAGTTCCGGTTTAATGATAAAGAAAATTCCTGTATCAATTATTTCGGAAAGGAATATATAAATACCCCCTATCCGGGTTATACTGAATATGTTTATTATAAAAAAGGGATACAATTATTATTCGATGAAAGTGTTTTGAAAACATTCAAAATCTTTAAACCGGACCCGCAATTTTTAAATCGTATTGCCGCAAGATCAGCAATAATTAAAGCTGAAGCCAAAGCAATTGATAAAGAAAAAGGCGGTTTGGACATCATACCTGATTAACAATTAGCAAAACGCATTTTGTACCTTTGCCCTTACAAACATCAATATGGATATAAAGAAAAATATACTTGAAACAATTGGGAATACGCCTTTGGTAATGCTCAATAAGGTTGCCAAAGACATCCCCTGCCCCGTATTGGCCAAAGTAGACTATTTTAACCCGGGCAATTCTATTAAAGACCGAATGGCCCTTAAAATGGTGGAAGTAGCCGAACAGGAAGGCAAACTGAAACCGGGAGGTACAATTATCGAATGTACCAGCGGCAATACAGGTATGGGGCTTGCCCTTGCTGCATGTGTAAAAGGTTACAAATGCATTTTCACCACCACGGATAAGCAGAGCAAGGAAAAGATGGACATCCTGAAGGCTGTTGGTGCAGAGGTAATCGTTTGTCCCACTAATGTAGAGCCCGATGACCCCCGCAGCTATTACAGTGTTGCAAAAAGACTGGCGGCAGAGATACCCAATTCGGTTCATATGAACCAATATGATAACCTGGCCAACCGTCAGGCCCATTATGAAACTACAGGGCCTGAAATTTGGGAACAGACAGATGGAAAAATAACTCACCTTGTTTGTACAGCCGGCACAGGCGGCACCGTTACCGGTACGGCCATGTACCTGAAAGAAAAAAACCCAAATATTCAGATTTGGGCTATAGATGTATACGGATCATTGCTTACAAAATATTTCCGCACAGGTGAAATAGATATGAACGAAGTTCATCCTTACATAAGTGAAGGATTTGGAGAAGATTTTGTACCGCAGAATTACGACATGAGTGTTATTGATCATTTTGAACAGGTAACAGATAAAGATGGGGCCATTGTGGCAAGAAGGCTGGCCAAAGAAGAAGGACTCTTCTGTGGATACAGTGCAGGTAGTTGTTTCCAGGGGCTTTTGCAATTAAAAGACAGGCTGAAAAAAACGGATATGGTGGTTTGTATATTTCATGACCACGGCAGCCGTTATGTAGGCAAAATTTATAATGACCAGTGGATGATTGAAAGAGGCTTCTTAGATGTTAAAACCTTCAGGGATGTGGTAAGTGCCAGGGGTGTACAGCGCTTAATAACCGTTGAACCGCATCATACTGTTGCAGAAACGGTAGCATTGATGAAAAAATATGATATTGAGCATATACCGGTTATTAAGAATGGAAGTAACCCTTTAGGCGCTATCAGTGAAGGGGGATTGTTCCAGAAAATCTTTGATAACCCTGAATTGAAGCATGCTAAAGTGGAAGAAGTATTGGAACCTGGTTTCCCGGTGGTTGCATTCGACACACCGGTAGAGAAATTAAGCCACCTCATTAATAAAGAAAATGGTGCAGTATTGGCAAAAGATGAAGCCGGAAACTTTCACATCGTAACCAAATACGATGTTATTCAATCACTCGGCAAATAAGGTGCTTTTGTAATTAATTGAAAGTCATAGCTAAAAAGCTATGACTTTTTTATTACTCGTAGAAATACGATTCATCGTTTGGCGAATAACGCAAAAAAGTCAAGTCAGTTTACTATTAAAAATTGGGCAGTTTTGCTCTTGCGCAGCTTTATAGCCGGGATTACTTTTGTATCAGTTAATCCAATAGCAACCGAAAAACCAAAACCAAGTCCGAAGAAAAACCAAAATCCAATTATCCGATCGAAGACCGATCCATCCAAAGTTCCTTGAAGAACCGCTCAAAGTGTCACCGTGTCCAAATCCAATGAAAAGAATTCAACGTCCGGAACCCTCCTGCTAAATCCAATTTAGCAGGAGGCGCGGTGAACCGCAAAACTTTCCCCCTTTTTCAACCTTTAGTGATTCTGTATTTTGCAGCAAATTGTTGCATGCAATCGTTTACCGACCAAACCGGCCGCACTATAAAGCTTTCTAATCTTCCAACCCGGATAATCTCCCTGGTCCCCTCTCAAACCGAATTGCTGGCTGATCTTGGCCTGGATGAAGAAGTTGTGGGTATTACCAAATTCTGTATTCACCCCGAACACTGGTTTCGAACCAAAAAGAGGGTTGGCGGAACTAAGCAGGTGAAAATGGAAATCATTCATGAGTTAGAGCCCGACCTTATTATTGCCAACAAAGAAGAGAATGTAAAGGAGCAAGTGGAAGAACTTGCTTTTCATTACCCTGTTTGGATAAGTGATATTAAGAACCTCAATGATGCCCTCATGATGATACAAGAGATTGGTAGCCTTACCGGGAAAGCGTCAGAGGCACAATTCATTATTGAAAAGATTACTGAAGGATTTTCAAAACTTTCTGCACCTGCCTGTACCCCTAAGACCTGCTACCTCATCTGGAAAGATCCTTTAATGACTGTCGGCAGTGACACCTTTATTCATTCAATGCTCGCTGCAGCAGGCTTTGACAATATATTCAAAGACAAAAAAAGATACCCGGAACTAACTATTGATGAATTGAAAGAATCAGGATGTGAAGTGTTACTTCTTTCTTCCGAGCCCTACCCTTTCAATCAAAAACATATTGAAGATCTGCAACAACTATTACCAGGCACACAAATTTATCTGGCAGACGGAGAATTGTTCAGCTGGTACGGAAGCCGCCTTTTAAAATCACCCTCTTATTTTTCTCAATTACATAAAACGCTTAAATAATACGAACTTAGAACCAGATTCATCAATTGCTAATTCACTACTCACCGAATGAGATTTATAGACAATCAAAATGGCCGGGAGACTAAGGAGGGGGACAAACCTTCCCGGAAAAAACCAATGTACCCTGTAAACGATAAACTGCGCAAGTATCTTAAAGAACGGGGCCGTGAAGTAAAACTACCGGTCACCTATAACAACCTTCTTAATTTCACCTGGTCCACACCTCTGAAAGATAAACATGGCAAAGACACCTACTGGGAAAAAACCAGTTACGACAGCCGTGAATGGGATTATATCAGGGAAGGCCTTGTAAAGATTTATGCCATATTGAAAACAGAAGGAGATTTCAGTTACACCAGCCACCTTGATGTGGCAAGGGTTGATTACTGTGCTTTTGGTAATTCCAATCCATTTCGTATCCGCATCGTTAACAAGTTTAATGACAACTATGATCATTATTACATCAAAATTGCGGATGCTTCCAGGATATATGGACTAGAACTGGAACATATACTCTCTCCTAACCGAATCACATTTTATACCTGTGAAAACACACTGGTGGAAGAACATATTCCAGGAATACCGGGCGATGTATTTGTACAACAAATGATGGAATCGCCGGAAACAAATAAGATAAGGCTGGCCAAAGAATTTGTCAAGTTCAATGAAAGATGTTTTGTTCGCCTGCTGGGTGATATGCGTAGCTACAATTTTGTAGTGGGCATTACCCCGGATATTGAAGATTATCAATACCGCATCCGTTGTATTGATTTTGACCAGCAATCATATGAAGGAAGAAAGAATATGTACCTGCCGCAGTTCTTCAAAGAAAATTATCCGTTTGTACAGTTGTGCTTAACGCACCTTAATAAAGAATCTATAGAACAATACCAGGCCGAAGAAAGAACGATGATAACTTTCCGGCTGGTAAGTTCCCGGTATCGTATCAAAGACCTGCTGGATATTATGACCGAAGACCAGATATCATCACCTGAAAAAATAAGTCAGCTGAAAAGAGAACTTTGCGACTATATGAAAACCAGTTCTTATGAAAAATGCGAATCTATGGGGCAAATTGTAAAAACACATTTAAGGGAAACTTTGCGAAAAAATCTCCTGCTGGTGCAAAAAAACCTGGGTAAAACAAAACGGAAATTGATTTGATGCTAATCAAGTTCACAAATCAATAAATAGCCTATTTTAGCAACTCCTAACGATTGCCTACCATTGGCAGGAGACATCCTGAATAAAAGTTTTTTCCATTTAAAAAAACAAACAGATGAAAAAATACAGAGCCGGTGTTCTGTTCGGCGATGAACTGGAAGCACTATACAATGATGCAAGAGAAAACAAGTTTGCCCTTCCGGCAGTAAACACAATAGGCACCAATACCATCAATGCCACGCTGGAGACAGCAGCCAAAGTCAACTCTCCTGTAATTATACAGTTTTCCAATGGGGGCGCCCAGTTTATCGCTGGTAAAGGAATGCCCAATGACAACCTGCAGGGAAATATCGCCGGCGGCATCTCCGGTGCATTACATATCCATAATGTGGCAAAATATTATGGGGTACCGGTGGTATTGCATACAGACCATGCTGCTAAAAAATGGCTGCCCTGGGTAAGTGGTTTGATTGACGCCGGTGAAGAGTATTATAAAGAAAAGGGGCAACCCCTATTCAGCTCACATATGCTTGACCTGAGTGAAGAACCAATAGAGGAAAACATTCACACTTCGGTAGAATTCTATAAAAGAATGTCGCCTCTGGGTATGAGCATAGAAATTGAATTGGGTGTAACCGGCGGAGAGGAAGACGGAGTGGATAACAGCGATGTGGAAAATAGCAAATTATATACCCAGCCTGAAGATGTTGCATTTGCATACAGGGAATTAAGTAAAGTAGGAAAGCTGTTCACGGTAGCAGCAGCATTTGGCAATGTGCATGGTGTGTATAAACCCGGCAATGTGGAGTTGCGTCCTGAAATCCTGCATAATAGCCAGGTATATATCCAAAAGGAATTCAATACAAATGAAAAGCCGGTTTACTTTGTATTTCATGGCGGAAGCGGTTCTCCACAACATCAGATCAGAGAGGCAATTAGTTATGGAGCTATTAAAATGAATATTGATACAGACCTGCAATGGGCTTTTTGGGAAGGCATCCTGAATAATTATAAAAAAAATGAAGGCTATCTGCAGGGACAGTTGGGAAATCCTGAAGGAGACGACAAACCTAATAAAAAATACTACGATCCAAGAGTTTGGTTGCGTAAAGGGGAAGAATCATTCATCCAACGGCTGGAAATTGCCTTTGAAGACCTGAATTGTATCAACAGGAATAGTTAATTCCTTTTTTACCACAGATTAGTCAAATCGTTTTAAAGACCGGTATGCAGACTGTAAAGTTGTATTGGTTTTGAACGGGGTAATCTGTGGTTTTTTCTTATCAGAAGGCAAACAACCATCATCTGATTCTCCGGGCTATCCATACCCCACTACAGGCTAAGACTCGCTGCTCCGGACTACCAAATTTAACCTCCGCTCCCTAACTTTGCCGAACATCTGTTAGTAACAATTTCTATAATCAACCAAACATTACTATGCCAGCTAAAAAAATTTCAGAACTCCTTGGCGACAAAGCCGAATACCTGCTGAACCACCAGTCTAAAACCATCAATAAAGAACAATTACACTTACCCGGGCCCGACTTTGTAGACCGGATTTTTATGCCCAGCGACCGCAATCCCCAGGTTTTGCGAAATCTGCAAGCTATGTATGGCACCGGACGTCTTGCCAATACCGGCTATCTTTCGATCCTTCCGGTTGACCAGGGTATTGAACATAGTGGTGGTGCATCTTTTGCCAAAAACCCCATCTACTTTGACCCCGAAAACATTATCAAACTGGCGATGGAAGGGGGCTGTAATGCTGTGGCTACCACCTACGGAGGTTTAGGTTTCCTGGCCCGGAAATATGCCCATAAGATCCCGTTCATTGTGAAGATCAATCACAATGAATTTCTGACCTATCCTAATAAATTTGACCAGATCATGTTTGCATCCTTAAAAGCCAGCTGGAACCTTGGCGCTGCTGCAGTAGGTGCAACCATTTACTTTGGCAGTGATGAATCAACCCGGCAGATTCAGGAAGTAAGTAAGGCTTTTGAAATGGCACATGAACTGGGAATGGCCACCATTCTCTGGTGTTATCTCAGAAACCCGGCGTTCAAAACAAAAGAAAAAGATTACCATGTTTCAGCCGATCTTACTGGGCAGGCTAACCACCTTGGCGTAACTATTGAAGCAGACATCATCAAACAAAAACTACCGGAAAACAACGGCGGCTACCTTGCCCTCAATACTAAAGAATCTGCTTATGGCAAAAACGATAAACGCATCTATGATGAACTAACTACAGATCACCCGATCGATCTTTGCCGCTACCAGGTGGCCAACTGCTACATGGGCCGTGCAGGTCTTATTAATTCCGGCGGGGCCTCTTCCGGTGCAAGCGATATGGCTGAAGCCGTAACAACAGCAGTTATTAATAAAAGAGCCGGAGGTATGGGTCTTATCAGTGGCCGTAAAGCTTTTCAACGACCAATGCAAGAAGGTGTGGATATACTGAATGCGATACAGGATGTATACCTTGATAAAGATGTTACAATTGCATAAAACATTCAATTCAAAAAGACATCCCGGCTTATGGCCGGGTTTTTTTTGCAAATCACTGATTGAAGAATTGTCTTTTCCCAATTGCATCGTCACTAATGCGTTAAACAAAAAAAGAAATTTTTTACTCAGAAATTCCGTCAAATTTTACTATTTAAAAGGCAACCAGTTTAATATTTTTTACGTTATCTTGAAATAACTTTCACCTAAACAATTTAAAATATGACAAAAACATTGCCTGTAATAGCTACCATAACCTTTATTGTATTCATTACAGTTTCCTGCAGCAAGGATAAGGATAACAATGGAGGCAGTTCACTGGATTGCAGCACGGTAGCCAAATCCTTTGCAACAGATGTTAATCCTGTCATTCAGGCTTCATGTAATGTTGCAGGCTGTCATGCTACAGGCAGTGGCAATGGCCCCGGGGCCCTGACCAATTATACCCAGGTTTTCAATGCCCGCACTGCCATCCGTTCTTCTGTATCCTCCGGACGGATGCCACAGGGAAGTTCGTTATCTACCGCACAGAAAAATTCTATCCTTTGCTGGATAGATAGCGGGGCGCCCAATAATTAATAATACCATTCCCGTAATTCAGGTATAGCAGCGTAAATAATGACGGCTTTCTCAATATATTTATAGCCTAAAACGCCATTATGAGAAAAGCCGTTTTTATTTGTCTGGCCGTCCTGGCCTATCCAGTAGTTCATGCCCAGTCAAAACTGGAAAAATTGACCGTTGAAAAAATTATGAGGGACCCGAAATGGATTGGCACTTCTCCCTCTTCCCCCAATTGGAGCGCCGATGGCACTACGTTATACTTTCAATGGAACCCGGATAAAAACCTTTCAGATTCACTTTATTATATTACTATAAGTAATAAAATTCCTGCAAAGGCCAGTTCTACTCAAAAACAAAAACTGGAAACAGAGAATAACTATACCTACAACCAATCCCGAACAGCTTATGTTTATGCGAAAAGCGGCGACATATATTATACAGACGTAAAGACAGGAAAGTCAAAAAAAATAACACAGACAACCGACACGGAAAGCAATCCCCAGTTTTCGTTCAATGAATTAAAGATCGTTTACAGCCGCAATCAAAATTTATACGCTTGGGATTTGGCCACTGGTGAAACAGAACAATTGACCAATTTAAAAACATCCGATGCTGCTACCGGTGGCGGTGGATTTGGCAGGGGAAATGATGCGATAACAAGGGCCGGCAACAATCCACAAGAGCAATGGCTGAAGAATGACCAGTTGCAATACTTCCAGGTATTGAGAGAAAGAAAGGAGAAACGGGAAGCGACAGAAGCTTACAACAAAAGCCTGCCAAAAGAAAAAGAACTTCGCTCAATCAGTATAGAAGACAAAACACTGCAGGGTCTTACAATTAGTCCGGATGGCAGATTTGTAAGTTTCCGGTTATTCAAAGCAGCTAGTGCTGGCGGAGCAAAATCAACGATTGTACCCAGCTATGTAACAGAGACCGGCTTTACAACGGATATTTCTTCCAGAACAAAAGTGGGGGCACAACAGGGCAATTCAGATTTCTATGTGTATGACAGGATAAAAGATACAGTCATTGCGATAAAGCCTGATTCTATTCCGGGTATACAAGACCTGCCAGATTTTGTAAAAGATTATCCAAAACAATGGGAAGAAAAGAAAAAGAAACCATCAATCAGAATGATAAGTGTTAGTACAATCAGTTGGTCGCCCAAAGGCTCATTTGCTGTTCTCGATATTCGTTCACAAGACAATAAAGACAGGTGGCTCATGCTTTTTGACACAGCAAGCGGAAAGATAAAATTACTCGACAGGCAAAGAGATGAAGCCTGGATTGCAGGACCGGGAACCAGCGGTTTTGGAGGAGCCAATACCGGATGGATCGACGAAAGCACATTCTGGTTTCGTTCAGAAGCTACAGGCTACTCACATTTATATACTTTAAATGTGTTGTCTGGGAATAAAAAAGCATTGACAACGGGCAACTATGAAGTTCAGCAGGCAAGCTTGTCAAATGACAAAAAATATTTCTACATAAGCACCAATGAAGTGCACCCCGGTGAGCAGCATTTTTATCGCCTGATGATTGCCGATGGTAAAAAAGAAAAACTGACTTCCATGACGGGATCGAACCAGGTAACCCTTTCACCGAATGAAAAATATTTAGCCATCCTCTACTCCTACTCCAACAAACCCTGGGAATTGTATTTACAGGAAAACCCTGTTTTGGGGAAATCAACAAAGCAAGCAGGTAAGATTGAGCAGATAACCTTTAAAGCACAAAGTGATGAATTCAAAACTTATACATGGAAAGATCCTGAGGTGATCAGTTTCCCGGCAAGGGATGGTGCACAGGTGTACGCAAGGTTGTACAAACCGGCCAACCCGCATCCGGATAAACCGGCCGTTTTATTTGTACATGGTGCAGGTTATTTACAGAATGCACACAAATGGTGGAGCAGCTATTTCCGTGAATATATGTTTAATAATATGCTAGCTGATAACGGTTATTATGTAATGGATATTGACTACCGTGGCAGCGCCGGTTATGGCCGAAACTGGCGAACGGGTATTTACCGGCACATGGGCGGAAAAGACCTCAGCGACCATGTTGATGCAGTTAATTACCTGGTAAAGAATTATGGAGTAAATCCTGAGAATGTGGGTTTGTATGGTGGTTCATACGGTGGGTTTATTACATTGATGGGAATGTTTAATGAGCCGGCTGTATTTGCAGCAGGAGCTGCATTGCGCCCTGTTACGGATTGGGCCAATTATAACCATGGATACACTTCTAATATATTGAATGAACCATTTACCGATAGTTTAGCCTATCGAAGAAGTTCTCCCTATTATTTTGCAGAAGGATTAAAGGGTCATCTGTTGATATGCCACGGTATGGTAGATGTAAATGTACATTACCAGGATGCTGTTAAACTGGCGCAACGACTTATAGAACTGGGCAAAGAGAACTGGGAACTGGCCTCATATCCCATGGAGGATCACGGTTTCACAGAGCCCAGCAGCTGGACAGATGAATACAAAAGAATATTTAAGTTATTTGAATCGGTTTTAAAGAAGTGAGAAATTAGTTATGAATCTTGAATCATAAATTATTAAAAGTAATTGCTTAGAACTCCGATTAGTCACTGAACTATGGACTACCAGCAATTGACAGTGGACTATTCTCAACTTCCCTATATTTGTAGTTCAACAATCGGTTATGGCCAAAGAAATCGAAGACCTGGATGCAAGCCTGGCTGGTGATGAAAGTAACCAGAATGAATCAAGATCAAGCTGGTTCAGGCGCATTAAAAAAGGTATTAATACCAAGACCTCTGAAAAAAAGGAAACTCCCGAAGGCCTTTGGGTCAAATGCCCGGAATGTAACCATATTTGCACCGGTTCAGACCTTAAAGAAAACCTGGCTGTTTGCCCTAAATGCAATTATCACCACCGCATTAACAGTCTTGAATACTACGAAATTCTATTTGACGATAAACAGTTCACAGAGTTATTTGAAAATATCCGCAGCAAAGATTACCTGGGTTTTACTGACCTGAAACCTTATCAGAAGAGGTTGGAAGAAATTTGGAGCAAGACGGATCTTAAGGATTCAATGAGAGTAGCAACTGGTAAGGTAGGTGGCCAGGACATGGTAATTGCCTGTATGGATTTCGAGTTCATAGGAGGGTCATTGGGAAGTGTGATGGGTGAGAAATTTGCACGGGCTGTAGACTATTGCATTGAACACAAAATGCCGTATATCGTTATCAGTAAAAGTGGTGGGGCCCGGATGATGGAAAGTGCCTTTTCATTGATGCAATTAGCAAAGACAAGCGGTAAGCTTTCACAACTAAGTGATGCCGGCCTGCCGTATATTTCATTACTCACCGACCCCACATTTGGCGGGATTTCTGCATCATTTGGCATGCTTGGAGACCTGAATATTGCGGAACCGGGTGCTTTAATTGGTTTTGCAGGACCACGGGTTATTAAAGAAACTATTAAGAAAGACCTGCCGGAAGGATTTCAGCGAAGTGAATTTATTCTCGAACATGGATTCCTTGATTTCATTGTACCGAGAAAAGAATTAAAAGAAAAACTGACCAAAGTATTATCCCTTCTTAAGAACTGAGGTTAAATTAAACCTAAAAAGTAAGAGGTATATTTGCCACCCGGTATACCTCTTTTTTTATTTACATGGCAGAACTAAAAAACAGGCAGGCTTTTTACGATTACTTCATAGATGTTAAGTATGATGCTGGAATTGTTCTGCTTGGCACAGAAGTAAAATCGCTGAGGCAAGGAAAGGCAAGCTTTAATGACAGCTACTGCATTGTACACAAAGGAGAAATTTGGGTAAAATCACTGCACATTGCAGAATACTCACATGGCACAGTCAATAACCACGAACCACTCCGGGACCGTAAACTTTTATTGGAAAAGAGGGAGATTAGAAAAATTGAAGCCAAACTAAAAGAAAAAGGCTACACTCTTGTTCCCCTAAGAATATATTTTAATGAAAAAGGGCTGGCCAAGATAGAGATTGGATTGGCAAGAGGTAAAAAACAACATGACAAAAGGGAGACCATACGTCAAAAAGATGCTGAAAGAGAAATAAAACGCTTCCTGAAATAACATCTGTGTACAACTTCCTTTCGCCGAAAAAAGCATTTTAACGATCTTCAAGTCTTATGAAGAGGCTGTTTTTTATCGTTTTTCTTTTCAGTTATTACCTGTCAGGTGCACAATCAGTTTTTGGTTACTGGTACGGGAATGCAAATGTGAAAACAAACAGTTCTGCCAATAATTACCTTGCGGAAATGATATTGCAACCCGAAAAGAACTATGTAAAGGGAATACTTAATTATTATTTCAAGAACTCGTACAGAAGTATTAAAGTACAAGGCGACTATAGCCCTTCTACCAGGCAATTGCGATTATATGATATTCCCGTCGTTTATTATGGATCGCTGAATACCCTTGAAGTGGATTGCAATATGAATTTGTTTGCAACACTAAGGGTATCACAACTGGGCTCAAACCTTGTTGGTTTCTTCAGGGCAGGTGATGATTATAAATATACCTGCCCGGATATTGCCTTTAATTTTTCATTTAACTCAGATATCAGCAAAACAGATTCTGTGATGAAAGCAATCAGTGAGTTTAAAGAAAATTACCAGGTTTGGCAACCCGCCAAAGAAGACACCCTGGTAGCAGTAACAGTTATTCCGAGAAAAGTAATAAACTATGTAACTGAAAAAGAATATACAGAAAGGCAAAATGTAGTACAGCAGGAAATAGAAGTTGAATCCGACTCGTTGTTGCTCAATATCTATGACAACGGAGAAATTGATGGCGATATGGTTTCCATCTTTTATAATCAAAAACTTATTCTATTTAACCAAAAACTGACACACAAATCGATAAAAATGAATTTAGTTCTTGACAGCAGCTTGCAGGTTAATGAAATATCAATGTTCGCTGAAAATCTTGGACTTATACCCCCCAATACAGCTTTACTGATATTAGATGACGGTAAGAACCAATATCAAATCAGAGTTTCCAGCAGTCTGGAGAAAAATGCGACTATCCGGATTAAACGGAAAAAGGATAGCATTAAAGCAAAAGCCGTTAATTAGAACAGTTCGGGCTGAGTATCTTCTTCTTTTGGTTTCACCCATTCCATTTCTGTGGACTTACTGTAATCGGCTAATTTGGTACCAACAGTTTTCCAACCGGTAATTTCTGCGATTTTGTTTATTTTCAATTTACCCTTACGGATCTGAGAACCCCTGCCCTGTTGCATGGCCAATACAGGTTCTTCCATGGTAGTTACATTTTCCACATAATTACCCTCCCCTTCTTTAATAAACATGAACTTACTCTTCAACGTGGTTGTTTCAATTTTAAACCGTTTTACCATAAACTGCTTCTTATCCATATCTGCATATACAGCCGTCACTATTTTTTCAGGAATGAATTTTTCTATGAAAATCACTTTTTCAGCATCCAGTTTTTGCGTTAATTCCTGATCAGTAATCTCATAGTTACCATCATTGTAGACAACTAATATCTTATCATCTGTATCAAATACTCCAAGGTAATCCCCTTTTTCTTCAATATTAAGACGGCCAAACTGATCATCATACCATAACTTTTTACCTGCAATGGTTGACCGGCCCGCTTCTTTAAATTTCACTGACTTTATCGGGTACTTGGTAACCTGGTTACCCATACTGCTCCTGCCTTTTATTTCCAGTTGTTCAAAATAATAATCAAACTCCTTTATCCGGGCTGTACAATTACCTAAAACTATTTTTACTACTTCTGCTTCACCGTTCGGGTTAGCAGAGAAATAGTGAACTTTGGATTTTTCATGCCCTTTGGTTAGGTCATACTCTTTGTCACGGGTAACTCCCGTAACATTGAAGCGTTTGGCATAGCTGATACCGCTGCCGCCATCCATATAAATCATGTTATAGGTAGTACGTTCATCATTTTTTTGAAAAACAGCAGCATGTAAAATATCCTTGCCAATAAAGGTTTTATCAGAAACCTTTACCACCTTCATGATACCTCTTTTGGCAAATACAATGATGTCATCAAGATCAGAACATTCAAACAATAGTTCGTCTTTTTTTAATCCCGTCCCGATGAAACCTTCTGCCTTGTTAACATACAATTTGGTATTGGCAATGGCCACACTTTTTGCCTCAATCACTTCAAATTGTTTGATCTCCGTTTTCCTTTCCCTGGCCTTACCGTATTTCTTGAGCAGGTTTTCATAATAAGCTACTGCAAAATCAACCAGGTTGGCCAAATCATATTTCACCTGCTTTATTTCTGCTTCAAGGCCTTTGATCTGATCATTAAGTTCATCAATGTCCAGTTTATAGATACGGCGAACGGGTTTCTCGGTGAGTTTAATAATATCTTCACGGGTAATCTCCCTTCTCAGTTGTTTTTTGAAGGGTATGAAAGCTTTATCAATTGCTTCCAATACCTTTTCCCAAGTTTCATGTTTTTTCTCCAGCTCCTTATATATCTTCTCTTCAAAAAATATCTTTTCCAGCGATGTATAATGCCATTTTTCCTGTAGTTCGTTCAGCTTTATCTGTAGCTCCTTTTCAAGCAGGTCTTTTGTTTTATCAACCGAGAGTTTGAGTAATTCCTGTACACCCAGGAACTGCGGCTTCTGATCAACGATTACACAGGCATTTGGAGAAATGGAAACTTCGCAATCAGTAAATTTATATAAAGCATCGATGGTAATATCCGGAGATATTCCTGGGGCAAGGTCAACTTGTATCTCTACTTCTGCGGCAGTATTATCAGTAACTTTCTTAATTTTTATCTTTCCCTGGTCATTTGCTTTTACAATGGACTCCATCAGTTGAGTGGTAGTCACTCCATAAGGTACACTCCTTATGGCCAGTGTTTTTTTATCTATTTCACCGATATGTGCCCTAACCTTCACCTTACCTCCTCTTTTACCCTGGTTGTAATCAGCCACATCAATCATTCCCCCTGTCATAAAATCCGGATAGAGTTCAAAACGCTTTCCCCGAAGGTATTTTATGGCTGCATCTATTAGTTCACAAAAGTTATGCGGTAAAATTTTAGTTGACAAGCCTACGGCAATTCCATCGGCACCCTGAGCCAGCAAAAGGGGAAACTTCATTGGCAATGTTACCGGTTCGTTCTTTCTTCCGTCGTAACTTAACTGCCATTCAGTAGTTTTGGAATTGAAAGCAACTTCAAGTGCAAATTTGCTTAGCCTGGCTTCAATATAACGGGCTGCGGCGGCATCATCTCCCGTTCTTACATCTCCCCAATTACCCTGTGTGTCTATTAGCAGGTCCTTTTGTCCCAAATTGACCAATGCATCACCAATACTGGCATCACCATGCGGATGATACTGCATGGCCTGCCCAATGATATTGGCCACTTTATTAAAGCGACCGTCATCCATTTCCTTCATAGCATGCAAAATCCTTCTTTGCACAGGTTTCAAACCATCCTCAATGGCCGGAACGGCCCTTTCCAGAATCACATACGAAGCATAATCAAGGAACCAGCTCTTATATTGCCCATGAAGACCGCTGTCATTATTTTGAACGTCTGATAATTTATTTTTCGCTGCACTCATATTATTCAGCTGTTTCTTGCTTTACAAATTCAATTTCGCCTTGCTTTCCTTCTGCCTTTTTAATATCAAAATCCTTCCAGCTCTTTGTAATATCCCCGGTCACTTCAATTTTCCCTTCATTAATAAGATGTTTCATTCGCCACATAATATAGACATCCCCTGTTTTTATTTTCATCCGGTGAAGGGTGTTGGTTAAAACCCTTGTAGCCTTTTGCCATTCTCCTGTCAAATTCTTTAATATTTCTCCATCATAAAAGCTTTCCTCTTTACCGGCAATTTTTTTTCCGCCTTCCAAAATCCTGACTATAGCATTTTCGTCAGTAATTTTTCTCCATTCATCAGGGTCGATTTCAAACTCACTTAAAGTGATCGGCCGGGCCAGTTTTTTTGCTTTGACGAATTCCTTTGGCTGAATTTCATGTAACCAGGAAGGATAAAAAATCTGGCCTTTTTCATTTATAAAAGGGAGATTATTAAGGTAAAGAATCATGATCCTTCCCTGGTAATCCCTGAACTGCGGCATTAACCAAAAATATCCCATTACATCATGCTGGTTTTGGCCCATCCATATCCATAATTCTTCTTCAGGATTTTCATCTAATGCAGCTTTCAGTTGCTTTACGGTTTCCCGGTCATCAAAACTACCGGCCAGTTCTTCGCCATAGGGCGACCCCTGTAATAAACTTTTCCACCAGTCAAGCCTGATCTGCCAGCCTTCTTCAGTTTCAATACCGGCCAGGGGCCCCACAGCATAATCATCTTTAATCTGAATCACATCCCCCTTAAGTGTTTCATCCAGTTCTATAACCTGTTTCATCAGGTCAACTTCGCTTTCATTAAAAACAATATGGATCATCTTTATTAATTATCAGGTTGAATTATGTAATAGACACAGGTTGTATAAAAATTTCTGACAAATGGAATTGCCTTGATAAGCCATGCCTGCCGAATGGGCTTCCATCCAAACTTCCACTCGTAAATCGGGTTCAGCAGGTAGTGCCTGTTATGCAAAAAACTATACCCTTCCTGCCTGCATATTTTTTCAAATCGCTCAATGCTAATACCGGTGTCCCTGATTTCCATCAAAGCTTCAACAGGTTCTTTCTTCTTTTTCAATATCCATCGGTACAGGCTGCGTGGCAACAGGTGTATATACGGAAGCCTGGAAATCTTTGAGTGGCACATTTGCTGATGTCCACCGAATGGCATGTACCATGGCGGAAACCCAAAGAACACAATGCCTCCGGGATTTAAAAACTTCTTCATCCATCCAATCAACTTTGCCTGGTCATGTATATGCTCAATTACATCTTTCAGCACAATGATATCAAACTTGCCGTTAAAATCCTTTTCTATATCAACCAGATATATATCTTTTGCCAGGAACCTGATTTTGCCTGCAGCCACATCCTCTGCCAAAAATTTCAAAGCATCATCAATTCTGGGTGTATCCAGTTCCACTCCAACCCCTTCACATCCTTTATTAATAAATGCCTTTAGCACTCCCCCTTCACCACATCCGATCTCCAGGACCCGCATTCCGGGTTGTACAGGAAATTTTTCTTCAATAAAAGGGATAACATACTTCTCAGCATTCATCACCTGTATATCGAAATACCTTTTTCTATCTGTATGAAACTCAAACATGCCGGTTATACTACTTCTTCCACTTTATCCAATTCAACACGAAGGTTGTCTATAATGAATTCCTGCCTGTCCGGGGTATTTTTTCCCATATAATATTCCAGCAGCTGCTGTATATGATCGCCCTGCTCCAGCCGCATCAGCTGTTTACGCATATCGGAACCGATGAATTGAGCAAACTCATCAGGGCTAATCTCCCCCAGTCCTTTAAACCTTGTAACCTCCGGTTTGGCACCTAATTTCTTCATAGCAGCCTGCTTTTCATTTTCATCATAGCAGTATATTGTTTCCTGCTTGTTCCTTACCCTGAAAAGCGGTGTTTCCAGCACATACACTTTTTCATGCTTCACCAGGTCCGGGAAGAACTGAAGGAAAAAGGTCATTAACAATAATCTTATATGCATGCCATCCACATCTGCATCGGTAGCGATAACCACATTGTTGTACCGAAGCCCCTCGAGTCCTTCTTCAATATTTAGTGCATGCTGCAAAAGGTTAAACTCTTCGTTTTCATAGACCACTTTTTTGGTAAGTCCAAAACAATTGAGTGGCTTACCCCTGAGACTGAAAACAGCCTGCGTCTCTACATTTCGAGCCTTGGTTATAGAACCACTGGCACTGTCACCCTCGGTAATGAAGATGGTCGTTTCTTTTTGCTTTGCTACAAATTCCTCCTTACCTTTTACCGGTGCATCATCATCCAGGTGGTAACGGCAGTCACGAAGCTTGCGGTTATGGAGATTAGCTTTTTTCGCCCTTTCATTAGCCAGTTTTTTAATTCCTGCCAGTTCTTTTCTTTCCCTTTCGCTTTGCTCAATACGTTTCTTTAATGCTTCTGCGGTAGCGGGATTTTTATGCAGGAAATTATCCAGTTCCCTTGCCAGAAAATCACCAATAAACTGCTTCATGCTGGGCCCTTCTGCATCGACATTCACAGAACCCAGTTTGGTCTTTGTCTGTGATTCAAATACCGGCTCTACCACCCGAACCGAAACAGCTGCAACAATACCTGTTCTTATATCAGAGGCATCATAGTCTTTTTTGTAAAAATCCCGGATGGTCTTTACATACGCTTCCCGAAATGCCTGCTGGTGCGTTCCGCCCTGAGTTGTATGCTGGCCATTTACAAAACTGTAAATATCCTCACCATAATCATTATTATGAGTAATAGAGACTTCGATGTCATCACCGGAAAGGTGTATGATCGGGTAACGGATTTCATCCTCATTGGTCTTCCGCTGCAACAGATCCAGAAGTCCATTCTTACTTACAAAAGTTTTGCCATTAAAGAGAATACGTAACCCTGCATTCAGGAAACAATAGTTCCATATCTGGTTTTCCAGGAATTCAGGAATAAATTTGAAATTTTTAAACACGGTATCATCCGGTATGAATGTAACCATCGTACCGTTCAAATCACCTGTTTTAGCCTCTTTGTATTCTTTTACAAGAACACCTCTTTCAAACTCTGCTGTCTTTTCTTTGCCATCACGGATAGCGGTTACCTTAAAGTAATTGCTCAGGGCATTCACGGCTTTTGTACCTACACCGTTCAGGCCAACTGATTTCTGAAAAGCCTTACTGTCATATTTTGCGCCGGTGTTTATTTTACTCACCACATCCACCACTTTACCCAATGGAATTCCACGACCGTAATCCCGTACAGTTACTGACTTGCCTTCAATGGTCAACTCCACCGTTTTACCATAACCCATTGTGTATTCATCAATACAATTATCCATTACCTCTTTAACCAACACATATATTCCATCATCAGGCGATGAACCATCACCCAGTTTACCTATGTACATACCCGGGCGAAGACGGATATGCTCCTTCCAGTCGAGTGATTTAATACTTTCTTCGGTATAATCAAAAAGGTTGGCTGTTTCTTTCTCCTTTGCCATAGCACCGGTACGTTCTGTATTATAAAAAATGTCTTTCCTCTGGTTATTGGTATCAGACCTGCAGGCAGGTTTTCCCATTCGGGCAAATATACCAAAACAGCCTTAGCGATTTGAATTGATAGTTATTAACAAGTGGGGAAAAAATAAAACAACTGAAACCTTGCTAGCGGAAAAACCCATTAACTACTTTTTACCCTTTTTAGGCTTTTTTTGCTCTTGTGTTTCCGATGCCAATTCACCGGCAACCACCCACTCATAATCCAGCTGGCGTTTAGAAAGGTTAGCCGCCACTACTTTTATCCAAACTTTATCTCCCATCCTGAATTTTCGTCCGCTTCTGAATCCTGCCAGGCAATACTCAGACTCGACATGTCTAAATTCATCATATTCAAGCAAACTATTAATACTGACAAGGCCCTCACATTTATGCTCTACAGTTTCTACCCAAAAACCAAAACTGGCAACGCCGCTTATCACTCCTTCAAATTCTTCACCCAGAAAATTCCTCATATACTGCACCTGCTTGTATTTATTGGCTGCCCTTTCTGCCTCCATGGCAGCTCTTTCCCGTTCACTGGTATGCTTACATTTTTCTTCCAGTTTTTTATCAGGGTTAGCGTTACCATTCAACACATCAAATAATATCCTGTGTACCTGTATATCCGGATAGCGCCGTATTGGAGACGTAAAATGACAATAATGCTCAAACCCCAGACCATAATGGCCCACATTATCTGTGGTATATTTTGCTTTGGCCATTGTTCGAATACCCAATTGTTCCAGTACATGCTGCTCAGGCCTACCATGAACATCCTTCAGGAGTTGATTGAAGGATGATGCAATGGCTTCTGGAGAGGAAGTATCAAACTTGTGACCGAACTTCTTAGCAAATGCCGCAAAAGGAACCAGTTTTTCCTCATCAGGATCATCGTGGGTGCGATATGGAAATGGAAGCGGTTTATTATTCACTTTGATCTTCGAAATATTTTCTGCCACTGTCCGGTTGGCCAGCAGCATGAATTCTTCAATTAACTGATGCGCTTCAAAGCTTTCTTTTACTGTTATACCAACAGGATCACCTTTCTCATCCAGTTTAAATCTCACCTCCTGTGATGAAAAATTAATGGCACCATTATCAAACCGCTTCTTTCTTAGCTTTTGTGCCACATCATTTAATATGAGTATTTCTTCCGCAAATAAGCCGGCTTTTTCCTCAATGATTGCCTGAACTTCTTCATAAGTAAACCGGTGATCAGAATGGATAACAGTCTTGCCCAGCCAATACTGCTTAACTTCAGCTTTGGCATTCAATTGAAATATGGCAGAAAAAGTAAGCTTATCTTCTTTGGGCCGCAGTGAACAAAGAACATTGGAAATATGTTCGGGCAGCATAGGATTAACCCTGTCGGGCAAATACACCGATGTTGACCGGTGATAGGCCTCTTTATCCAGGGCCGTGTCCGCTTCCACATAATGGCTGACATCAGCTATATGCACCCCTATCTCATAAAAACCGTTCTTTAATTTTCTGAAAGAAATGGCATCATCAAAATCTTTTGCATCAACAGGATCAATAGTTATCGTGAAAACATCCCTTACATCTTTTCGCCTGTTTACTTCTTCATTGGATATGATCTCCGGTATTCGGGCAGCCACTTCCAATGCATCATCAGGAAACTGCAAAGGGAATCCTGCATCGAGCAAAATCTCCTTCATAGCTGCGTCATTGGTATTTTCAGCATCCATGACAGTTATTACTTCGCCCATTGGTCTTTTATCGTTATTATCCCATTGCAACAACCGCACCACAACCCTGTCTTTATCCTTAGCCCCATTCAGCTTTTCCAATGGAATAAATATATCAGGCATTGGCTTATCCATCTCAGCAATAAAAAAACCAAAGCCTTTTCCTATCTCAATATGACCTATGAACTCCGTTCTTTTACGTTGAATTACCTGCTTTACTGTTCCCTGCATTCTCCTTCCACCGGCTTTCACTTCTTTAACATCGACTTTAACAAGGTCGCCGTGTAATGCTGTATTAAAATCAGACGGACGTATCATAATATCCGCCTCAAGGCCTTCGACCGTAACGAAACCCATTCCTGACCGGGTAATATCAATTACACCTTTTAATTCTCTGCCCGAAGAGAATCGTTGTTTTTCCTTGTGTTTTTTCTTCTTTGAATTTTTCCTTCCCATAATAAGGTTTATTGCTTTTTGGTAAAATTGCTTATGAAGCCTGTAACCAGCATTTCAAATGCAGCAGCTCCGTTAAAGAGGAATTTATGACTTACCGGTATTACATAAAAAGGCATCCCTGCAATTTCAGCACTGAATTTTTGAAGCCGTACAGCATCTTTTTCAGTAGTCAATATGAATTTATCTGCTGAGGCCATTTCCTCAAACTTGTTTTTAATATCATTCAGGTCATCAATAGTAAATATATGATGGTCAGAATACTGCAGCAGGTGATAGATATTGCTGTGCTGCTCCAGCATCTTCTTTAGCGGCCGTGGATTAGCTATACCCGACACCAGCAAAACTTCCGCGGTTTGGCTAAAATTTATCTGTTGCTTTGAAACAATATGATAAATGTTGCCATATTCAATAGAAGTAAAAAATATCTGTTGATCTGGTAAAAGGTTTATCTCCTTAATGATCTTGTCTTTCTCTGAATCTTTCATTTCCGGCGGGCACTTTGTAACTATTATAATCTCTGCCCTTTTATAACTGTCTTTAAGGTCTCTCAGGTCACCCGTTGGCAAATAAAAATCATGAATAAAAAGGTTATTATAATCTGTTAAAAGGATATTCAGTCCGGCCTTAATACTTCGGTGCTGAAAAGCGTCATCTAATACAATAACCTCCGTTTCCGGTCTGTCATGCAGAAGTTGAGGAATGGCAACAATCCTTTCTTCTCCTACCGCCACCGCTACATCCGGAAATTTAAGGTGAAACTGCATGGGCTCATCACCAATATCCAAAGCAGTAGCATTCGGATTTGCCAGAAGATACCCTTTAGTCTTTCTTTTATATCCCCTGCTGAGTGTGGCCACTCTATAGCTGCCTTTAAGCATTTGCACCAGGTATTCTGTCATTGGAGACTTCCCAGTTCCGCCAACCGAAAGGTTACCCACGCATATCAAAGGCAAACCAAATTCTGCAGATTTGAATACACCTTTATCGTATAGCAAATTCCGGATACCAATTACCAGCCAGTACAATAAGGCAAAGGGCAATAATAATATTCGAAATGATTTCAGGAAAAAATTAGAAAACATAAGTGGCATGTGGTGTAACACACAGGTCTAAAGGTACATCAAATTCATGCTTGTCGGCTACTTCATCCACCGGATCAAAATATGAGAGGCCAATTTTTAGACAACCTTGCCGGCAACGTGAAAGATACCGGTCGTAATAACCTTTTCCATATCCCACCCGGTAGCCGGCTTTATCAAAACACAGCAATGGCACCAGTACAACATCTATCTCTTCCGGAGACAAGGCCAATGAACCCTTTGGTTCCATGACACCAAAAGCATTAGGCTCAAACCCGGTTGCCTCATCCGTAACTATGGCTTCCATAGTTCCGTTGTCGTTATTAATTTTAGGATATGCAGTGATCAATCCGGGATTTTTGAAAAACAGAAAATCTGAAAACAGATGTGTATCGGGCTCATTAAAGCCAGCAATCGGCCAATAACAAAATAATGAATGAAATGCAGTTAAATGCAGCTTTTGAAATTGTATGAGCAGCAGGTCATCCAGTTTTGTTTTATCCTTCAGGGAAAGTTCTAGTCTTTTTTCCCGGTAGATTTTACGAAGTTGTTTTTTGGTCATAATTACCTGTTTTCAATAAAAGTGGTGAAAACAGTAGTGCCATAATTTCTTTCAGAAACATAAAAGGGAAATGACTTGTAATCGTTTCTGGGGGTATGCTCCAGCACAAACCAACCCCCTGCTGCAAGCATTTTCTTTTCAAAGAT